>JAPKFG010000067.1 GCA_028821675.1 Candidatus Poseidoniales archaeon | reverse complement strand
AAGGTCGCAATGACGAGGGGATCTACCATTGGATGGTCAATCCTGATATGGACAACGATGGTTATCTGAATCCAGATGATGCCTTCCCAGAGGAACCCACACAATGGAACGACACCGATGGTGACAATTACGGTGACAATCCAGATCCAGCATTCGAACCCGATTCTTGTCCAAACGTGTTTGGAACTTCATACATGGATGTCTTTGGATGCCCTGATGTAGATGGTGATGGATATTCTGATGCAAATGATCAATTCGATGATGATCCCTATCAGTGGGCTGACAACGATGGAGATGGTTATCCATCCAATACAAACGACCCTCGAGATCCGAATCCCTATGGTGGCGTCGATTACTTCGATGAGAACCCGACACAATGGGATGATACCGATGGCGATGGCTATGGAGACAACTACGCCAACGCGTCTTGGACAACCATCCGTCCTGCTGAATGGCCCGGCCAATTACTCACAATGACACCGACTCAAGAAGTCGATGTGGACACATTCCCAGTCAATCCAGAACAATGGAATGACACAGATGGTGATTGGGTCGGAGATGAACCATTCACGACCGTCTCAGATGGTTGTCCGCTCGAATGGGGTGATTCAGTCTGGGACCGAATTGGTTGTCCTGATTCCGATGGAGATGGATATTCAAATCCGGGCAACGGAGAGCCTGGCGATGGTGAACCTAGCCCAGTCGGAGATGCAGACGCATTCGCCAATGATCCATCACAGTGGCACGATTCTGATGGAGATGGATATGGCGACAACAAATCCGGAAACATGGGTGATGAATGCCCAGGAGAATTCGGAACCAGTCAATTGGCAATCCAATGGGACGAAACCAGTGAGGCGTGGATTGACATTGCTTGGTACGGGTGCGGAGACAATGACGGAGACCAATATGCCAACACTGGAGAAGCCTTCCCCAACGACCCCACGCAGCACGCGGATACCGATGGGGATGGATATGATCGAAACAACGTCGAATCTTCCTGCGGTGATGATCCAAATGGAAACAATCCCGATTTATTCCCAACAGATGGCACACAGTGTCAGGACCGTGACGGGGATGGTTACGGGGATAATCCAAGTGGACCCAACGGAGATTGGTTCCCTGATGACCCCTCACAATGGTGGGATACAGATGGTGATGGTTTTGGTGACAATCCCGATGGTACTCTGAACGACGTCTGTCCAACAATGTTTGGTACAACAACCACTGAAGAAGCCCGTGGTTGCCCGGACAGCGATCAAGACGGTACACCTGATCCACAGGATGATTTCCCCAATGACCCCTTCCAAGATACAGACACGGATGGTGATGGATTCGGCGACAGTCAACTCAGTGTTGACGGAGATGATTGCCCAACATGGCCAGGTTCATCCACCCAAGGAAATGTCTACGGATGCACAGATACCGATGGTGATGGATGGGCAGATACCATCGACACCTTCCCCGATGATGCGTCACAATGGGTGGATACCGATGGCGATGGCTATGGTGACAATTACACTTACACTAATGTGACTGGAGAGACACTCAGCGATGAATCCTATCGTTGGGATTGTGACATAGATCCTGGATTGATTATCTCTCGAGTGCAGAATGGAGACGCCTTTCCTGATGAAATCACACAGTGGAGTGATACAGATGGCGATGGATTTGGTGACAATTACAAAGACAATTCCACCTACAGACTAGAGTGCTGGCCTGGGCAAATTCTCGAAGGGGCACGTAACCCCGACGCCCTGCCACTGAGATACAGCCAAAATAAGGATCCAGATCGAGATGGATTCGGCGATAATACGACTCTGTATGCATACCAAGGCGATATCTGCGATTCTGTGTATGGAACCTCCACCGAAGATAGATATGGTTGTCCAGATACAGACGGTGATGGATGGTCAGACGTTGGGGATTCATGCATGTATGACCCTGACATACACTCGTTCAGTCAGGGTGAATGCGTAATCACCTCCTCTGGCCTTGGAGATTCGGGAGAAGATGAAGGAAATTCAAAACTGGCGATGTACACGCTAGGTGCCGTCGTTGTCTTGTTATTGTCCATGATTTTTGTCGCTTTGGTGGCCAAGCAAATGGGTGCAAGGGCACGACTCTCTGAAATCAAGGAAATGCATCAACAAGAGATTGCCTTCAATGATGAAGAAGAAGAACGCCGTCAGAAGTGGATTGACCATTATCTCTCAACGGGCGAAATCGAGAAGGCCAAGGAATTGGGCTATATTGATAAGGCAGACTGGCAAGTTCATATGGAACAAGAAGCGGTTGAAAAAGCATCTCTACCAAGTCTGGATGAACTGCTCGATTAGGCAGACAACTCATCATCAAAGTGATTGAATGGTAATGCGTTGAAGGCAGCGATGTCCGGGGCATTAAGAGAAAGATTGTGTTCGAGAGCTTGCTCAATGGTCACCCAATCAGGTGTTGTTCCATCAATCCAATCATATCGATGTCCCGGAATCAGTCGCCAATCACTCGGCAAACTCTGCAAGACTGTTTTGGCCATCGCTAAACTACGCCATTGTGCGGCTGGGTCAGAGCCGGGTAAATCAACACGCCCAGAACGCATCGTGAACAACAAATCCCCGGCAACGTACACATCGTGTCCATGAAGCGTTACATGCCCAGGAGAATGCCCAGGTGAATGAATAACAGTGAGATGAATAGATCCAGATTGCCAAATTACTGCTTCATTGGGGGCATGATTCCAGACGTGGGTGAAATCGGTACGCCGGAATAAAATCCGCCCGAGTAAACTTGGGGAGACTGATTCTTCATGCCCCCATACCTCAATGTCTGGATGTGCTTTTCGAATGGCCTTTACACCAGCCGTGTGGTCCTTGTGAGTATGTGTCAGAAGGATGTGTGTGGGAATCAGATTTTCATCGGCCAGTGCTTTGAGCCAACCCTTTCCATCAAAGGGGTCAACAATCGCTACAATGCCATGGGCTCGATCGATAAATGCCGTGTTCATGTTCGCCCAAGAACCCATTTGAGTAACCCAGACCTCAATCTGATCGTCTCCATAGGAGACGGCGAATTCACCCTTGGCGAGGACCATGATGACCCATCCAGCCACAGCCAATCAATGGTTCGGATGCTCATTGGCCCCCCTTAGGGGGCGCCAATGGTTTCAAACGTGAGGGCGATACTGACGATTTGGAGAGGAGAGCATGCTGAGCGGAGCTAACTTCAGGGCTGCATCTCTTGCCGGCTTGCTCATTTTGATGGTTCTAGCTCCATTGGCTGCCGCTGAACCTGCCGAGAATGGGTTGGAACTGAAGATCGAAATCGATGCACCAGAGAATGAATTGTACTTTTCGGACTCATCGAACCTAGAAGTTACTATTCGCATCAAAAATCATGCTGATAACGCCAGAGAATTGACTTACAACCCCGCATGCCCATTCGATTTGATTCTCACAAACGATGATTGGCAACTCGATATTGATGATGAGCGTATTTGTCCTACTCAAAGCCGAGCCATGATGATTCAACCGGGGCAAGAGCGCGTTCTGTCAACATGGACATGGGATTGGGGAAAAGTTCCTAGCGGTGAGATTGAGTTAGAGTTCACCCAACCTGAAACCAATCTGCAAGCTACAGATTCAGTTATACTTCATCGCACGGTTGAGATGCCAGCGAACATCCAATTGGAAGCGTTGCTTTCAGAAACAATTGGCGAACAAGTTGGACACACCACGGCAATGCCAGCGATGATTTCTCTCTCATTGACAAATTCAGGAACCGATACCATCGATTTACCATTTGATGGAAATTGTCGAGTACAGACCGATGTACTAACATCAATCCCTTGTGGTATCGGTGCAATTGAACCCGGTCTGAAGATGGAATTGGGCTGGGTTGTTTGGAACTTCTCTGAATCCAGCGATGGGGATTACATAATTCCGTTCACATTGGCTGGAGTCATCGGTGCGGAAACTAGTGTCAATACGATGTACACGCAAACGCCAGCCAATCCAATCTCAGATGTGACGGCGTCTACATCCATTGAATTGGGTGATGAACTCACGTGGCGATACACATTAGAGAATTCTGCTGACACACCTGCAAAACTCTTGTTCGAGGATGCATGCATTGTAGAGATGCATATCATTTCACCCAGTGGTGAAATCATGTACGATACTCGGGTTGATCGTTCCTGTCCATCATCGGGAGTCGAGCAGAAGATTTCTCCACAGACCGCATACACTCTGGCATCAGATAGTTGGAACTACATGGATTTCGATGGGTGTGAAATCGATGATGGATTGCATCTCCTTGTATTGAGTCAACCAGATCATGGTCTTGTTGCAACACAGTCATTCATGCACACAAACAGTGGAGAAGATCCCACTTGTGGCACGATGGACCAAGATACGTCAGATATTCTCTTCAGGGTCGATGGATTGGTTGTCTTGGGTGCTGACAGTTCGACTGAGCGAATCTCATTTGATTTGACTATCCAAAATACTGGAACCCATGAATTTGAACTCTATTGGCCAACCGATTGCTCTCTTGAATTCAGTCTTGCATTGGTGGGTGAATCTGCTGAGAGAGTGTGGGCGGAAGATTGTGATGGGGTTGCTGGACATGTTGTGACAATCGAAACGCAATCTGGATACACATGGCCAACAACCGTTGTACCATTCATCGAAAATGGTGTAGAATTACCTCATGGAACTTGGCAACTCTCGATTCGAACCACATCGTTACCAGCGTTCACTACTCAGGTCGCTCACACCTACGATGGGGCACACTTCTCGCCAGTTGTAGATCAGAATATTGAGGACGATGCTGCAAATGATGTGACCGAAGAACAAGAGAACGGTGTGACCGATGAAGTCATTCTATCCGGCGATTGGAATTATATCACAACACCGAAGCAGGGTTGCTGGTTGCTCTCTGATTCAGTTGGAAGTGAATACAGTTTCATCGCACATATGCAAGATGGTGGATGGAGTCCGAACCCCGGTCTCACTGGCTCATACAGAGTCGAGACAGGGAATGCCGCTGGTGATTGTTCTGCATGGTCTGGCATCGTCATCCTGCAGACATTAGATGAAACCGATACAATGCCCGAGGTAGTTGCACCAATCGCACCGACATCACCTCCACCTTCTGCTATTGACCAAATTGTCGAATATGCACCAGCATCGATTGCTGTGGTCGCGACAACGTCGCTTTCAATCATGTCTTTGCTCTATATTGGCAACACCGAATGGATTCGGATCCCTGCATTGCAAGTTGGGCTTGGGATTATCGGAATGGTTCGCCGAAATGGAGAACACGATGGGGAATATCAACGTGGACGAATCATGGGTTACCTAACTGCTAACCCTGGCGTTCACTTCCGTGCCTTGTTGGGAGCACTGGAGATGAGCAATGGACAACTCACGCATCACCTCAAGCATCTAGAGGCCAATGAACGAATCTGGAGGCGGAAAGATGGACGACTCGTTCGGTTCTATCCAGCCAGCATCCAAGCAACTCTGGATGAAGAAGAACTTCCAGTGCCCTTGCTTACACCCGATCCAAACAGCTTACAGGGTAAGATTCTGCAACTTCTTGATGCAACTGAGAATGACATAGTCAACCTCAGTCAGAAGGAACTCGCTGTTCGACTGGAAGCCAGCCAGCAATTGATTAGTCATCACTTGCGAACGCTTGAGAAATTCGGCCTTGTTGAGCGCGAAAAGGTGGGAATGCGATATCGCTACCAATTGACGCGTGAAGCAATCTTCCTGGTCAACAGCAATGACTACGATGTTGCCCCTGAATGAGGGTATCTTCTGCGGTTCCTTCAATAGGCCTCCTCAATTGGCTAATCGTACACCATAGGTGTACGCATACGAGAGGACAAGTGATGACGGACTACGACCCCGATGCAATCGAAGCGCGATGGCAGGCGGCGTGGAATGATGCATCAGTGTTTGAAAGTGATGTGGATTTAAGTCGACAGAAATTCTACTGCTTGGAGATGTTTCCATATCCAAGTGGCCAGATGCACATGGGTCACGTTCGTAATTACAGCATTGGCGATAGTATGGCACGCTTTCGTCGTCTAGCCGGCTTCAATGTTCTTTATCCAATGGGTTACGATTCATTTGGAATGCCTGCCGAGAATGCTGCAAGAAAGATTGGGGGCCACCCTCATGACGTGACATGGTCGAATATTGAGAGTATTCGAAGTGATCTCAATCGCATGGGATTTTCTTACGACTGGAGAAGAGAATTGGCCACCAGTGATTCCAGTTACTATCGTTGGAATCAATGGATATTCCTCAAATTCCATGAAATGGGCCTGGTTGAGAGACGCACTGCACCGGTAAACTGGTGCGATTCCTGTGATACTGTTCTTGCCAATGAACAGGTCAAGAACAATCGCTGCTGGAGATGTGCTGGAGAAGTGCGACAGAAAGACATGGCACAGTGGTTCCTCAAGATGACCGAATATGCAGATGAATTACTCGATGAATTGGATCACATCGAATTTCCAGAGAATGTCAAGGCGATGCAGCGCAACTGGATTGGGCGTTCTCATGGTGCAGACATCCATTTCCCAATCGTCGACAGTGACGAGGTCATCAAGGCGTTCACGACTCGCCCAGATACCATTTTTGGAGTGACGTTTGTCACCCTGGCACCTGAACACACACTTTGCGAGAATCTAGTCGCAGGAACTGAATTTGAAGCGAATTATCGGGAACTTGCAGATGAGTGCGCAAGACTCTCTGAGTTCGACCGAATCAACATGCTTCGTGACAAAAAAGGAGTCTTCTTGGGTCGTTATGCAACCAATCCGTTGACTGGCGAGGCAGTTCCAATCTACGCTGGAAATTTCGTTGTCGCTTCATATGGAACTGGAGCCGTGATGGCTGTTCCTGGACACGATCAGCGTGATTATGACTTTGCGAAGAAATACGAGATCCCCATCCTTCAGGTTCTTTCCGAAGATGAAGGCAAGGACCCCAAAGTGACGGGGCGTGCTTTTGAGGGATTGGGATGGATGGTCAATTCAGGTCTCCCGGGATTCGATGGATTCTACGGTGACGATGCCAAAGCAGCAGTCATTGAAGCGCTGGAAAAAGAAGGCATGGGTGCTGGAACTATTCAATATCGTCTCAAAGATTGGTTACTCAGTCGACAACGTTTCTGGGGGACTCCAATCCCATTCATCCATTGTCAGAGTTGTGGGGTTGTCCCGGTTCCCGAGGCAGACCTGCCGGTTGAATTACCACTGGATGTGGTGTTCACTGAGGGAGAATCAGGAAACCCATTGGCCAACCACGGCGCATTCGTCAATACGAATTGCCCGTCTTGTGGTGCTCCAGCGAAACGAGAAACGGACACCATGGATACCTTCTATGACTCTTCCTGGTATTTCCTTAGATTCGCCGATGCACTGAACGATTCCGTTCCGTTCAGTAAGGAGAGCGCGGATTATTGGATGGAAGGGGGTGTGGATCTCTATATTGGTGGAATTGAACACGCTGTGATGCATCTTCTGTATGCTCGATTCTTTACCAAGGCTC
>JAPKFG010000001.1 GCA_028821675.1 Candidatus Poseidoniales archaeon | reverse complement strand
TGATTCGTTTCCAGCCAACTAAGCCAATGGCAATCGAGCAGATGGACGCTTTCCCTGAACTTTCCCGCTTCGCAATCCGCGACATGGGTAAGACGGTTGCAGCAGGCGTCTGCATGAAGATTGAGAAGAATTGAGATACCAACACTGATTCAAACCATTGGACAAGTGATGTATCATGCCAACAGTTACCACCATCAAATTGACTGGCGAAAACCACTTGGACATCGACGAAGTCTGTGCACACATTCGCAGCATTAGCGAACAGACAGGAGTCAAACTTCGTGGACCCATCCCTCTACCAACTCGACGCTTGATCGTTCCATGCCGCAAGGCACCCGACGGTGAAGGCAGCGAAACTTGGGATCATTGGGAGATGCGAATCCACAAGCGCCTCTTGGAATTGGTCATTGGTAAGGCCACGGATGAGAGTGCACTTCGACAAGTGATGCGCATTCCCATTCCGGACACAGTGACCATCGAACTCAGTCTACGTACAGTTGCTTGATTCTCGTTCATTCGAGAGGCACAGACTCTGCCCATCCAGCTGCGATGAGCGTCTCAGCCATCAATGCACCACAGTTGAATGAATCTCCTTCAAGAAGTTCTATTTCTTCCCCCGATTCATCGAGTATCGGCTCAGGCATATCTTTGAGGATTCGAAGTCGCATCATTGTACCCGACACGATTGGATCTGCACTTTCATTTTCGCTCGCGTATTCATCGCTTGGACTTGTTTCTGAAATCTCCGGGTATTCTTCTATCATTGAGATACGATCCTCATCGTCAATATCGGGATCTTCCCACCCTTCTTCGGAATTTGATGATTCGACGTCTGGTGGTGGTTGTTCTGTCAATCCCCCTTCGACGAATTGATCCAATTGCGCATTCCCCGATGGAGTGGTTGGCGTTGGTACAATTGTTGTTTCAAGTACTCCTTCTTGCAACCCGCTCCATGAAACATTTCGTTTGTATTGTTCAATGAGTTCAGATACACCGGAATGGAAGGCACGTTCCGCACCATCCTGACGCTGCCAATCAACTGGTGCCATATTCACACTCGATTCTGCCGCTGCATCTCCGAACGGCGTACTCGCTAGATTTGCCAGAGCAGCATGATTTACAAATGCCGTCAAACGATGCCGTGTCAAATCGGCAATTGCTCTTCGAAGATTTGCTTGACGGCGTGTCAATGTCTGCGCTCGGGCAGAAAAACCTTCCAATCTATTTATTTCAGCCAATTCCATTTCGATTGATTGAAGCAATTGTGAGCAGATATTCCAGAAATCCGGTCTTGGCAGATCGACGGGTAGGGCGTGTTTTGCCTGTTTTCTCAACAGTGCATGAAGTTGCGCTTCGATAGCTGCAAGTTGGGGTCCTTGTAGTGCTTCTTGCTCTATCATATTCCCACCGCAAACTGCGTCTCCTCCGTGCCGGTACATGAACCATTCACTTCGTCAGCGCCCTACGGGCGCTCTACTCAGTCATCCGTCGTGTTCAAACCCACAGCCGAGCGTGGACACCCTGAGGTGAGACCATGCGTGCAGCCCTTCTACTGGTTCTTCTCATGCTCGTTGCTCCCTTTGCTCAAGCCATGGAAAGCCCATATATTGGAGATTCAGAGATAATTCTCCAATCAAATGGAGATGGTACACTCTCCAATCTATCTGAAGATTCGTTCGAGGTTCCAGTCAATTCAACCATTCTTGATGGTTGGGTCAATGTTTCAACCGGTGCTAATGGAAATGGTGGAACTGGTCAACATTGGATGGCTGATGACCCCACACTCAATTTCAGTCACGGAACTTTTGATGACACGTCAATTGCTGTTTTTGATGATGAACTGACCTTGGGCGTCAATCATACGGTAGGCCGCCTTGATGATTTGGAGTCCCTTTCACTCCAATTTCAACAATACACAGTGGGTGGTTCTGCTAACATTTGGAGAATGGCTGAACCCTCGCAATTCAATGGCGCATTTGCGATGAATTATAGCGCCAGACAGGCCGCAGGTGGCCTCATTCCATCTCTTGCCACCGATGGGTCATTGATTGCAGCAACCTTGCCTGAGGATCCATTGCCAGCAGGGACTCATGCTTGGCTCACATCACCCTCCAGCTCTGTTCCCAGTATCGCTAATCACTGGAAATTATCATTCAATCACTGGTACCACTTACATCACGCAAATTCCACCACCGGTTCATCGGGTGCTTGGGTTGAAGTCAGTTTGAATGGAGGTTTGACCTGGACTTATGTCGAACCTGTTGGTGGATACAATTGGAACATCTCCACCTCAGCCCCCGTCCCGAATGGTGCCTCAGGTTCTGGATTCGGCGTATTTGGTGGACCGAACGCCAGTGGTTGGGTGAATTCAACCTTCGATATTTCCCATCTTCACAATTCAAATTCAACGGGTTTGCAACATCGTTTTGTCATTTGGACAGACCCCACTGGAACCGTTGACCGCCCCGGTTGGTATGTCGACGAGGTCACTATTTCGAATGATGGTGAAATTCCTGGCTCATGGTTCCATGGATCACTCACTGGTGAGTATGCAGCTGATGCCTATGCACACCTGACCTTGCCTATCCAAATCAACACCAGCGCTGGAACTTCTGGAGCATGGATGATTCGATATTGGACGGATTTCGATCTAGAAGGTGGGATTTGGGACAAATTCGAGATTCGAGTCTCCAGTGACAATATTTCGTGGTTTCGGATGTCACCTGTTGGTGGTATTCCCGGGCCTAATGGCCTTACAGTTGCTGGGAGGACGATTATGGAAGATTCGGGTGGCTGGGTCGAAGTCGCACATCCATTCCCCTCTTCCTTCACGATGCCTTCCAATGGCAGTTTCATGTTGCGGGTAATCGTCGAGACCGACCAGATGCCATCCTCAGGATACGGTGGAATTCTAGATCCTCCTGAAGGTGTCTTCATCGATGACATGAGCATCACTCGCACACAAAGTGGAGTAACCGACATTCTCTGGTCGGAGAATTTCACAACAAATGCTGGAGCTTGGCACGACAGGTTGCCCGGTGGTACCTATGACCAATGGCAATATCTGATTAATTGGGGCAACAATGGTCCTTCAGAATCGACTTGGTCGTTCGAAGGCGCACCATCCATCGCAGATGGCTGGTATGTACACACACCCTATGGGCAGGCTTGGGAGTTTGGCGCAGTATCCAATGTCAGCGGCTGGGGTCCTTCATCCTGGCCGAGTGGACAAACTGGGGTCGCCATGGGTCTCACAACTTTGCATGAGGCGAGTTCCTGGTCTCACCTCATTAGCCCCTCCTATCACATTCCTCTGGGTGCTAGTGCACGGGTTGCTTTCGATCATTTCATCTGCGCTGAGACTGGGTGGGACGGTGGCGCTCTATACACAAGTGTAGACAACGGAACGACTTGGCAGATCTACGGACAGAACATCCCTCTATTCTACGATGTTCAACATTGGAACAATGCGCAATCGCCTTTCTACCAGCAATGGGTCTGGGATGGATCCAATCAGAAAGGAGGGAGTTGCACTAACAACAAGTCGTTCACCCACGTCGAGGGTGATCTCTCAGGTTTCGGGGGTCAGGATGTCATGCTTCGCTTTTCCTTCTTCTCTGACACCTTTATCGAGATGGATGGTTGGTATATTGACGATGTCGGTGTAATTGTTGATTGGTTCGAGTCCAATGGATCGTGGACCAGTGGCCTGATTTCTGACAACTCACATAGGTTCGCTCCGACAATCGACATCGATGCCAGCGTTCCGGATGGATCGTGGGTGAAGGCATCATTGGTCGATGTAAATGGTACGCCATTGACGGGTACGTATGGGTCTGAGAACCTCACATTCCCGATTCTTCCATGGGGTGATTCATATCGGATCCGTGTGGAATTCGGTACTGACAACAATCAACTCACACCCCGAATTGTTGGATTACATTCCGGTGCAGTTCGTATTCTGAATACCGCTGATGGGACTAACGGGTGGGATATTCCTCCTTCATTGCAACATGACAACGTCGTGGGTAATATTTCGAATCCAACACTCAATACCGTTCGACTCTCAGGCTCTTCTGCCTATGGGGATGCACCAATCGAAGATGTAACCATCATCGCTGAATCTGCCGGTGTGTTGTACCAACTGTGGGACGGCCAAGGCGCTCTCCTTGCCAGTGGTATGTTGAGCAATCAGAATATCGTATTACCTCATGCCGCCGTAAACATTCGACCTACACTTGACCTTCAACCGGGTGGATGGGTTCGTTATGCGTCGTTCACGGGGCATCTTGGAGCCCCGATGAATAACGGTACGCTGGATGTTGGGGGCGACGGAATCATTGATTGGACTTGGGATTTTGAACCAGATGGAGCATTCGGTTGGTATGATGGAAGTCACCATCAAAATAGTTCTGCTCAGCCACAATGGGGCTCTCCTGGAACAATGCTTGATCAGGGCATGACTCTCTACGCAGACGATAACATCACATGGACGTGGGGGAATGGTATCGATGATTCAATGGAAGGTGGAGAACTTCGGATTCTAGAATATCCTTGGACAACAATTCAAAATCAATCTGAACCCTCTTATTTCTCCTTCAATGGCATTGCTATTTCCTGGGAATCTACCGTATCGATTACAGGATTGGGTCCAGCACTGCGAGATATCCAATCAGATGCTGTCAATGGAACAGGTCCGGCTCAAATCATATCGGGTGATATGCACATCCCAATTGTCCTTGAAGCAGATCAGGGAGGCGTGTCTCTAACCGGTTCCATTTCACATGCTCAGCGCATCGTCAATGAGGTAACTTCTGTACCCAGCGGAACTATGGTCCCTGATCAAAATGTAACTATCACTTCGTTGCATTCACATCTCTTTGACCGAGGTTTGTTAGATACAGCCATTTTGCGGCTACAGACTAGCAATGGCTTAGATATCGAAGTGCATATTGATGATTTATCAGGACAACCGATTACCACGCAGGTATTCGGTTTTGACCAGTTTTCACTTGAATCCACCAACATTCTGGCTGTGGGCAATGATGCCTACGAAATCCAATGGAATTTACATACGGAATGGGCCTTTGATGATGAGGATTGGATCCGTGTTTTGATTGAAGCAATAGAATCCAACGGATTCACCTTAGGGCCCGCACACGCGATGATTGGTGGTTCAAATCACCAAGCGATGGAGAACGATCTTGAAGTCGTCTCTTGGGAAGTTCGTGATGAACAATCCCGCCTTCTCTCAAATACATGGGATGCTAGATATCCACTACACGCTATAGCCGGCTCGACAATTGAGGTATCTGGTACATTACGATTTGAAGGTCAGGCCAATCAACATCCCGCCGCCGACGCTTATCGAGTGGCCTTGGAATTAACGGGTGTCAACGGAACGACTCAATCCATGGGAATAAGTGGTACAGAAGGTAGTTTTTCTGCTAGCATCATCCTACCCGAAGAACCCGGGAATGTCACCATTTCACCGTGGATTTTGCAAATTGGTCCCCCTGGCACTCCTACTCTAGGTGCGGAGGACGCATCTGGTGGCTTGTTGTCCGTTGAGATACAAATCGATTCACAAGCACCCACACTTGGCCCATTGATGATTTACACCTCCGATGGAGGCCAGTTGGCTGATGGGAATATTCTATCTCCGGATCGAACCATCCCATTCTGGATTGAAGTTCACGATGCTGAACTGTTAGAAACCTTCGTCAATCTACGATGCTGGTTTGAGACCTACGATGATATTGACCAAGATGGAGTTCCTGACGAGAGTGAATATGGGGATTCATCCCAATTCCTCGGTGGTGCTCCTAGAGGTACCATACACGTCGATTTCCCTGCTGTGAGCCTTTCTGGTATGGAAGATGATGATAGAATATCATGTTTCATCGAAGGTGGCGACTTCGCAGGATACGATTTCGTTGGTTCAGGCAGCCCTGGATTTGATACTGATTTAGCAACAATGACCATCCAAACGCAAGACCCCACCCAAGTTTCCTTGTCTTCAATACACTTGAATCGTCATGAGGATATGTCCTTGTTGCAGGGTATTCAGCACACTTTTTCATTCACCTTTCAAGATGGAAACGGACTCAATTCTATTGATCTCATTGAATTCGATATTGCTGGAGATGGACGGGGCATCATCCAATACTATCCTCTACAGGATTTACTGTCAGCTCCTATCGACAGCCCAGTGGTTCCATTGGAGATTATGACCGAGTCCCTTGGTGACGATGTTTACCTGATTGAACTATCCTTTGCCATCAATCTGTTCGCACCTGAGGATTGGCAGGAGGGTGCTTGGATTCCCTCACTAAGGATGATTGAGGAAGGAGAATTAGTCTCAAGCGGTGCGACGAACCTCGAACATCTTGCATGGGCACTTGACCATCGTTTGATGTGGCGTGTTGACGAGATTCTAGATTTGACTGCTCCATCAATGCCCGCATTTGAGAACCGACTCAATTTACAACCGGGAGACTCGATGTTACTTCAGGCCTCTATCGTCCATCGTGAAGTGAATGAACATCTGGTGATTGAGTTGCCATCATCATTCGAAATCGAAGTCATAATCGAAGGTGGTGTACTACCATATTCCTCACCTCATCAATCAAATGGCCAAGGCTTCAACGCAACGATTGATTTTGAATTGGGGAACTGGCCTGGCCCGATTCATACGGTGCAGTTTGGATTGATGAACAAGAGTGTATTGAATTCTAGTTTACCGGATATGCTCTTTGAAGTTGCAATCGATGATGTTGCCCCTAGAATCGAGTTCCAGGTGACCAGCCTCATCCAACTCCGTTCAGATTCCCTGAATAATCAGTTGGTGGCATTCACGATTGAAGATGAAGGTGGAATGGGGGATCAATCTGTAGAATTACATTGGGTATATCGCCGTGATAGTGTCGATATAGCGGGAACTGAGGGGGGGGCCAATCTTGGCCTCGGCGTTTATTCAGATGATTCATGGGTCTATTCAAAATATGTTGATTTCAGGCCGATAACAGAACTTGAACCCGGAGATATTCTCCTAGTCTGGGTGGAAGGTCAAGACCTCGCAGGTAATGTTCTAGAAGGACCCGGTACACACGATACACCTAGAGTTCCCGCTTTGGAAATTATGCATTTCACCCCTGAACTTGTTTCAATTTGGATTGATCCCCCCGTGCCAGAAGTGGGTCAACATGTTCGGGTTGATGTCAGAGTCAGTAATATTGGCAATCTCGGAGGCGGCCTCAATGTTGGCCTTTGGGCATGGGAGCCCCAACCTAATTCTGAATCTCAAATCATACGATTAAGTAGCCAGAATATATCTCTAGATTCACGCCAATCAATGCTGTTGAGTTTTGAATTTGAGGCTTGGCGAGAAGGCGATCTTCAGATTTACATCGTTGTAAATGAGGATGAGGATTCCCGATTGCCGATTGATATTCCCCCCATCCGCAAAGAAGGTGCAAGTCTCTCATGGTTTGAGCGTGTATTCGGCGATGGTCCTCTTGTTGTGAGCTTGCTAATCCTTGCATGTACTGGACTTGGATTCGGAATGGCCATGCTATGGGTACGTGATGAGGAAAATGAATCAGATGAAGAATGGGATGGCGATGATGAGGATGACTGGCCAGAACCTCCAGATGAATTCCCTGATGAAACACCCCCTCCTCTTCCGCCCGGCATAGGGGATGTTGGTGAAGAGGAAGAATGAACATCAGGAATTTTGTCGCCGACTTATCGCAGGGGTTCCCGAGTGGTCAAAGGGGGCGGACTCAAGATCCGCTGTCAAGCGCTTCGCAGGTTCGAATCCTGCCCCCTGCACCAATTGAAAAATTGATTTTCCAATTGAAAAATTCGATATTTACAATAACCCACCAATCGCGATAGCGAGGTTCAAACCCCTCGCACCTTTCGCAGAGTCATGGACGGACCGGATGATTTCATCCTCGTAGAGGATGATGACGAGATTTCTCCTCCAGATGAACCTCTACCAGAGGCCACATCGAAGTCGGAGAAAGTCGCCTTAGGTGAACGATTTTCCCGTCTTTCTAAGGGCATTTCAAGCCAGGTTGAGGCGGTCAAGGATCGACTCAAGCCTCGGATGGTAGATGTCGAGGCTGTGGCCACCTTAGAAGCCGAGGATTTCTCTCTAGAAATCGATGGTGTTTACACTTTTGAATGGCCATTGAAGGGCATGGATTGCCCCGATTGTGCTGCGAAGGCGAAGCGAGCAACTCAAAAATTGCCCGGTGTCAAGAAAGTTGCCATTTCAGCAACCATGGGAACTGCCTCAATTTCCATTGATTTAGGGGTCGGCCATACGTCCCGAGTCTCCTCACTTCTTAGCAGTCTTGGACATGAACCTGATCTACCTTGGCAACGGATTCAAGGTGTTACTGCCACTGGTCTGGCAGAGAAGAATGGTGTTAGTAGAACCGAACTCAGACAATTGCTGACACAGGTTCCTGCAATCTTGAATGTCCGATTTGAAGATGCCAGTGTGGAATTACAAATTGCGCCAAACCTTGAACAGAAACTCACGATTGAATTAGAGAACGGATTAAATCGAATCATCGGAACATCGGCCATCCTGAAAGAGGTTCAAAATCAACGATTGGATTCGGGTCAATGGCGCCTTGTATCTTCCATTCCCGCGATTGTCATTTTAGGCATCATCATTGGGGCGAATAGTCTCAATGAGAATGTCTTGATGTCTCTTACATTATTGGGTGTAGCATTGTCCGGTTGGCGAATGTTCTTTGACGCATGGGGTGGCTTGAAAAACAAAGAATTGGGATTTCAATTGTTGACATCCCTTGCAGTTCTTGGCGCCTTATTCGGTCAACATTGGTCTGAAGCGTTGATGGTTTCCATTCTCGTTGCAATTTCCTCTCATATGGAGGAATCAGCCCTGAAAAAGGCTAGAGAAGCGATGCAGGGCGGCCTTGATCGATTACCACGTCGCGCGCGAAGAGCCACTGAACCAAAGAAGATTACCGGCATTTCCATAGCTGCTATCACTACCAGTATCCGTCAAGCAGTCAGTTCACAAGATGAGCCGGTTGAAGATGACAACATGGTTCCCATAGAATTGCTTGAAGTCGGTGACAGAGTGGAGATTCGCAGTGGTGAGGTTGTCCCAGTAGATGGAATTGTCAAGGAAGGCATTGGTTCGTTGAATCGGGCCCCTTTGACAGGCGAAAGTATTCCCGTACGCGTTACGAAAGGGGATGATGTGCATGGCGGTCTAGTGCTCGATCGAGGCCCCATAGTGGTCGAAGCGACGGCCATCGGAGTTGAGACTCGACTATCCGGTTTGATTGACGAAGTTCGAACATTCAGAGACCGCCCCCCACGCGTGCAAGCAACCGTTGAAACATTCTCACAATGGTGGGTACCCATTGTCCTGATTGGTGCTCCACTCATTGGATTGATGACTGGGGATATTCGCATGACACTCCTCTTGTGGGTTGTCGCTTGTCCCTGCGCTCTGTTGCTTGCAGCCCCCATTCCTCATGCAGCAGCCCTCTCAACCGCTTCATTATCTGGAATCGTTGCTCGTGGGGGCGATGCGTTAGAGGCCGCAGCTAGAATCGACCTTGCATTGTTGGATAAAACAGGAACACTGACCAGTGGCCACCCTCGTCTCGATGAGATTCGAACCCTCAAAGGGCAGACACGAGATTCCGTCTTGCGATTGGCAGCCGGACTTGAGCAACGCTCTAACCACCCATACGCTGCTGTTATATTGCGTGAGGCCGAATCTGTTGGTACTGAGAGTGTGAAATCCCTCAAGGATGGGGATGCTGGAGTCGAGGGGACACACAAGGGCAAGAAGGTCTTGTTTGGCCGCAAGGATTGGTTGATTAGTGAAGGCATCGAGATTGCTGACGATTTACTTACAGGACTACCTGTCGAACTTGGTCTCTCATTGTTGGCTAAAGATGGCAAAGCCATCGCTGCATTCACGTTTATTCATGACGATTTACGACCTGGAGCGGCGGAAATGATTCATGATCTACAATCGATGGGTATAGCCGTCGAACTATTATCAGGTGATGCCCAGGCTGCTGTGGAGCACCTTGGGAAAGAAGTGGGTATTCCTCCAATGCATTGCCGTGGAGAAATTGATCCAGAGGGCAAGGCGATGTGGGTTGAACGACGAAGTCAAGGACGTCGTACTCTGATGGCGGGGGATGGCTTCAACGACGCAGCGGCATTGGCAGTCGCTGACCTCGGCATTGCCGTTGGAAGTGGTGAACAGGTCAATCTAGATGCAGCCGACGTTCTTGTGCCTGGTGAAGACCCTCGCGCAATTACCACTTTGATTAGAATCGCCAAGCGTACCCGTGCGGTTGTCCAATTTAATATCGCAATTTCAGTTCTGGTGACGGCCTTGCTGGTCATCGCTGTTGTCATGGGGGTTACCGACAATCTCGCAATCGGTGTAGCCATCCACGAATTGAGTGCATTTATCGTAATTCTAAACGGCGCGTTTGTAGCCATTTCTGGAAATCGATTTACGCTTGTTTGGTCGGTGTTTCAATCACTGTTTAATGACTATATTGAGGCTTTGAAGTTGTTAACATCAAAGCCAATTTCTACGGAAGCCTGACCTTGTTCAGTCGCCTCAAACTTGATAACGCGATGGACTAACCGGTTTTGAGGGGGGGGACAATGGGCAAGATTCGTGTCGATGGTCGCACCATGTCGCTATCACATCCAACCCGCCTTGCAATGTACGAAGAACTCCTCAACGCAGAAGAAATGTCTACCGTGATGCTTCAAAAGAGTACAGGAGTGACCCGATATCATCTCTACCATCATTTGCAATCTCTTGAGAAGAATGGCTTGGTCGAGAACCATCGCAATGAAGGTCGTGCTCGATGGTGGAGAGTCACAGAAAGAGTGACCCTCACACCTGCTGCAGGAAATGATTCGTTTGCCAACCTCCCGGCAGAAGTCCAATCCCTGCTCGAATCAGGCTCTCGTATGCATTTCATCCCAATACCCTCTGGCCGTGATGTAACCACTGCAAAAAAAGCGTTGGATACGATTGCAGAGATGTATGGTGCTGAAAAGACGGGCGTAACACTCATGCCAAATGGGATACTAGTACTAGGTCCACCGAAACGCTCCTGAGTAGGTGATCCCATGAGTGATGAAATCCAAGAAATCGAATCGAAGGTTGCACCGCCTACTATTCATTGTCCAAACTGTGAAAGCATGCTTCCTCACGAACTAGGTGAAATTACGTGTGTTGTATGTTCAGCAATTTCACGCATTGAACACAAACCAACTCGTGACAATTGGATGGATGAAAAAGTCAGTTGTCCTAATTGTCCAAAAATTCTCCGCGTAGGTGTTGATGAGAGGCCCTGTGCTCTACGTTGTTCAGGCTGTGATAAAGTATTCAAAATTACACCGAGTATTGTCAAAGTGGAAGTCTCTTGTCCTTCATGTGAGCGTCAACTTCGTATTCGTCCACGCCCAGGTCGCCGCCGCTTAGATTGCCCAGCATGTTCGGAATCTTTTCATGTCACTTTCTAAGTTAATATTGGGGAATTTCGGGGGCACCCCAGAGGGTCTGATAATCCACCTGCGAAGATTGTTCAAACCTGTGGCCGTTAAGTATCAGAAGAATTCGAATGCGGAATGGGGATGGGACCCTTGAGTGTTAGCAGGGATAACTTAGCAGAACTGAGAGCACGGCATACTGCCGGCAAATCTGGTTCATCTGAAATTCGCGCTTCTTCACTTGATGATGTCCAGTCTCTCGACCACCGTCTCGATGAAGAGCGAAGGATGCGAACATCACTGAAAAGGGAACGTCGACTTCGATTGCAAGAACAGGCCGAGCGCCTTTCTGGAATGAAGAGTGCCCTTGCAAAAACAGCTGGAATGCAAGCAGAAGGAGCCCTTGCTGAGATTGAAGCGGAACTGCGTTCAGACATGGAAAACGAACTTGAGCGTCTTGAAAGAGATGTATTAGAGCGTGAAGAAGCTGCCCTCCGTGAGGAAATGAAACTAAGATTAACTCGAGAGGAAGAATCCATACAATCTCGCCTTGAACTTGAATCAACTCGTCGATTAGAAGCTCGTCGAGATCAACTCCGAACTCAATTGAAGGATGAAATGGATACTGAATTTGAGCGCCGTCGAGCCTTCCTTGAGGAACGCCTTGAGATTGAAGCAGGCCAGGAAATGCAGCGACAGATTAGTGACATTGAGGATCAACTCAAAGGAGAGATGTCCAATCGCCTTGATGAAGAAGAAAGTGTTCAGGCCCGCCGTATAGAAGATGCGCAGCAGGCCCGACTCGCAGAGCGTGAAATTCAACTTCGCGATGGAATCCGTCGCCGTCTTGAACAGCAACTTCGTCAACGTCTTCGCGAGCGCGAGGCACGCCTTCGCGCGGAATACGAGCGACGTGCACATCGACTTGAAGAGCAAATAGCACAGGAACTTGCAACAGAACTTGAGACACGACTCACGCAAGAGACAGAACGCCTCGAGGGCAGAATGCAAGAAGATCTCGAACTTGCAGTTGCACGAAGACGTGAGGAACTTCAAGCATCGATTCTCAAGAGTCTAGATTCTGAATATGGAGAACGCCTATCTCTACGCAAGCAGCGCCTCAAGGAGCGATTCGATGTCTCCTTTTCCCACGCAATCGATGAGATTGATCGTGCTTTGCATCTAGAACTTGAAGATACAGTGAGTGAAAGAATCGATGCAGAATTCGAGCAGTATCAGACTGATCGTGACGCTGAGATCACTCAACATTTGAGTCAATTCAGACACGATCGAGAACTCGACCTCCGCGATCAATTGGATATTCAGTACGATGAAAAGAAGAGTGATTGGATTTCACAAATTGAGTCAGAATATGCAGCTCGACAGCAAACAGCCGAGCGTCAAGTAATGGCAGAAATAGATTCAAGAATTCGAAATGAGCGAATTGCTCAGGAAACCAATCTCGACCTCATCAAACAAGAGACCAGTCTCGACCTTGAAGTGGAAATGGAGGCTGAGTTGGCTGCCTTCCGTGCTCAAAAGGAACAAGAAGTTGCAGAACAACTTGAACGCCAAGTCGCCAAGCGCGAAGAAATCATGCGCAACAAAGCTCTCATTGAAGTAAGACGAAAGGAGAGCGAGATTCGCGCTGAAATTGAAGCACAACTCGCTATCAAGCGTGCAGAGATTCGTGATCGCTTGAATCAACTTGAATCACGTGCTGAGGAATTCCGTACTGCGGCTGAAGAGAAACTCCGAGTCGAACTAGAAAAAGGTCTCATCACTGAAGAGGATCTAGAGTCGGAGATCGAACTCAAGCGCGCTGAAGAAGAAGCTGAACTTGAAGGACAGGACGGTCGTATGGGCCGTCGACAGGCTTGGATGGAGGCTCTAGACGGTGCCAAAGGACAGATGCCTGGTACAGCTGCAGGCGCCGCGCCTGCTCTAGGTCAAGTTCGCGGTGGTTTGGGTAGTTTGGCCCGCTCTGGCGGCTTAGGTTCAGCACCGAAACCAGCGGATGACGAATCATCTCGAACACTCGCCGCTCCAGTACGAGCTCCAGTTCAACGTCCAGGTGGTCTTGGAGGAGAACCTCCTGCTGCTGGTGCAGTTACAACAGGAGGATTGGGCTCATTGAAGCCCGTCCGTCAGCCTATTCAATCACCAATTCCTGAGGAAACCCCCTCCGAATCAGAATCAATGACAGAAGAAGAATTTGATAAGGAGCCGGAACCACTTGTCGAAGAGAAGCCATCTCTCACTCAGACAATTCTCAATGCGATTTCAGACGATGAGTCGACCCTTGAGGTAGATTTACCATCTTCTGAATCTGAGACACCAGACTTTGCAGAGGCCACCCCCTCCTCTCGTGGACCACCCGGTGGAGGTCGCTTTGTTCGCGAAGGTGCTCCTGATAAACCCGCCAAGGGCCCACCAACCCGAGGGCCTCCTGAATTGGATAGTGAGGCACCATCTGAGGAAGAAGAGGAAGATCTCCCTACTCTCGCACCCGTGCTACGTCCGGTTCTCCAACCGACGCCGAGAAAGGTACTCACTCCCGTGGAGGTCGGTCAATCTGAAGAACCTGAAGAGGACAAGGTCACGATTCTGAAACCGGTTGCCCGTGCCGTATTGAAGCCGGCCCCTTCCGCCTCTTCAGAAGAAGAGTGATTCGACCGCACCCCCCTTAGGGGTGCGATTTACCCCTGAACCAATCATGCGCTCTTTCAAAGGGGAACGAGTATTCGTCCACTCTATGCGCGGACGGGCGATGGCGTTATTCTTCGTACTTCTCGGTTCATTGGTGATACCGTTCGTACCCACGACTTCTGCCTCACTTGAGGACCTCGGAACTGCTGGCAAGGTAGCAGAATTGAATGACCCCTCCATCGGTTGGTGGACTCTTGACAATGGCAACATCCTCGTTGCAACATCTAATGGATACGTAACAGCATATTCTGTTCAAACAAACGGAAGTTATGCCGAAGTTTGGACTGTAGACGCAAACACGACACTGTTTGGAGGGGCATACAATTCAGTGGATAAATTACTGGCTGTTGGCACCTCATCAGGGGTTGTAGTAGTATCGATAGAATACATGGATGAACTCTATCGATTCAGTGTCGGTCAATCTGTGGATGCTTTGGCTTGGGACCGCGATGGTGATCTTTGGGTTACCATGCGTACATCAAAACAGGCGATAGAGTGGGATAGTGAGTTCAATACCCCATCAGGAATTTCAACGAGCACTCACACCAACGGTATTACCGATGTGATTACACTTTCCGATGGAAAGATTCTGACATCAGGCCGTGATAAGCAGATTCGAATCCATGATGAAAATGGCACATTCCTCCAAGTACTGGCGAATTCAACTGCGCCATTACTGAAACTTACTGCCAGTGCCGATGAATCTCTGTTGTTCAGTCTGACAGACACTTGCAAAATGGATATCCACAACACATCAAGTTGGGCTCGAGAACATTCCCTGAATCTATGTTCAAACGGCCAAGGGCGCTCAATGAACGAATTGGGTGAACGCTTTATGGTCGGAATGTCAAATGGCAAAACATTCTCAGTTGATCTTACTACCTTTTCAAAAGAACAGGAATTCTCTATTCAGGGAGAAGTGGTTGGATTCCGTGCAGCAACTGGTGAGGGAGTGTATGTTCTCACATCGTTCGGCAGCAGTTCGGAGGTCCATCTTCTCGATGCTGATCGTGACGATGATGGTGTTGTCGATGGCGTAGACGTTTTCCCTGATGATCCGACAGAGTCGATAGATTCAGATTTCGACGGTGTTGGAGATAACGCAGATGTTTTCCCTTTCGATGGAACTGAAATCGCAGATTCGGACGGAGACAATGTGGGAGACAATGCCGATGTGTTCCCCAATAATTCGGCACAGCAAACAGATTCTGATGGCGATGGCTATGGTGACTATGAATATGGCCAAGACGGTGACAAATTCCCTAGCGATTCCACTCAGTGGGCTGATTCAGATGGCGATGGTTATGGAGATAATCAAGAAGCTGGAGCCACAGAACCAGATGCTTGTGTCAATCAATCTGGCGGTTCGACGATGGATCGACTGGGTTGTCAAGATACGGATGGGGATGGGTGGTCGGACCCAGGCAATGGTGAGGAAGCTCACCCCTCTGGAAATGCTGATGCATATCTCATGGAGAAAAACCAATGGCGTGATTCGGATGGAGACGGCTATGGGGACAATCTGACCGGATTCCGAGGCGACGCCTGTCCGACACTTGCAGGCACGAGTACCCGAGCCATCTTGTATGACCCCGACATCAACGCTTACACCTCGATTAATCGTTATGGATGTGTTGACGAAGATAGCGATGGCTATGATGACAATACGGAATCATCAGTCCCCGATGGCTGCACGATGGTTGGCAATCACACTGAATGGCTAGATCATGATCGAGATTGTGCAGGAAGCAACAGCGATTACAACGACACTGATCCTGAAATTCAAACTCTAGAGAATCACTGTGCTAAACACATCAATGATTCAGCATGTATAGGATTGGATGATGACTTTGATCAGGACAATCTCACGTACTTGGAAGAAGAAAGCGTTGATATGATGGAATCGGTCAAGGAATTTGCTGTGATTGCGGCATACCTTATCGGCGCAATGGCACTTGCCATGGTGGCTATTGTTGGTGCTACGAGGGTTATTGGCCGTGCTCGAGATAAGCGCAAACCAGATGCCCAATACACACACCAAGATGCAACTCGTGAATTGGATGCTTGGGAAACCGGCGGTGAATTTGAAACTCGGGGCGGCATTGATGAACAGAAAGCTTGGGGTGATGAGTCTCTTGCTGCCGAAGAAGAATCCTCCTCAACGGATGATGATGATTTGAAGACTGACGATGAATCTGAATCCGAACCAGATTATATCGCAGAAGAGATGACAGTTCCAGATTCATCGACAGACGAGATCGCTGAGGTTGAAGAGGACGAACCAGCCTCAGGAACCACTTCTGAGCCCAGCCCTCAGTCATCAACTCAAGAACAGCCAGCCGAAGCCCCTCCATTGCCCTCAGGTGGCCTGCCAGAGGGTTGGACCATGGAACAGTGGCGATGGTATGGGCATCAATGGCTCGAACAAAACACGGACTGATCAGTGGAATACCACTGGCATATTGTTCCGTAGTGAAGCATAATCTTCCCCAGAGTAAGCCCCACCAGTTTCTTTTAGTGCAGTGGAAATGAGCCACAAAAGATCATTCCAGTCCCCTGCCTCAGCGTGCAGTTCGATTTCATTTGCCGCAGCCAAATCAAGAAGGATTCTAGCATTGCTTCCTCCATCCATCAAACCACGAAAAAGTGTGGGCGCATCGACAGAATAAGTTGGAGGTTGTCCCTTCAATTCAACCACCGTAAGGAGAATGACCTAATCGTTCAACCAGTGCTTCGACATCTGTTTGGCCAATATCTCGGAGCCGACTTCGTAGTTTATCTGCCTCAGCCCGAAGTTGCGCCATTCGATATTCTTGTAGCACCTGCGCTAGGAGTTCATCCACACTGTCGTGGTTGCTCATTGCTCGCATTGAATTCAGTTGTCTCCTTACATCAAAGGAGACACTCACAGATGTCATGTTCGGAGAACCCATGTTGTCACCGATGCGAAGACCTGCCCGAAGTAATTTGAGCGTGTCGGTCTTTTGTGAGGTTAATCAGAGGTTCGGAGTCGATGTTGCTGAAGTCGACTCGGTTCGTTAATCCCGTATTTTTGTCGAATCTTAAGCACGCGACGATGTGCTTCCTTTGCAAGTGCCCAGTACGCATGACTGCCTTTGTTTGCCCCCCTTGCATTTGTCGGTTTCTTGAGAAGCGTGATGGGTGCTCCATCAAGTGCAGCTGCTGCGACATCGATGTTTCTGGGAATTACGGTTTTGAAAACGTGGGTCGGAAAATATCGGCGAACTTCGGTTTCCACCGTGTTGCAGAGTTTGCTTTTTTGATACATAGTTAGGGCGATTCCAAATAATTTCAGATTGGGATTTATTCGCCGCTGAACCAATTTAATCGAATTCATCAATTGACTCATGCCTTCTAGGGCGTAGTATTCTGTTTGAACAGGAATCAATACCCAGTTCGCTGCTGCCAATGCATTGATTGTGAGGAGGCCAAGGCTGGGGGGCGTATCGATGATGATGTAATCGAACTCATCGTAGGCTGGACCTAACCCTTCTTTCAGGCGTGTTTCTCGACCAATTCTTGTCGCCAACTCTATTTCTGCACCAGATAACTGGATATTGCTTGGAAGAATCCACAGATTCCTCACACCCACCGTTTTCGGTGGATTTTTCTTATCAGGATGACTTCTTCTCCATGCTTGATGCATCCAGTCAGTAATCATTTCTGGTGCGATAAGATAGTCCTCAAGGATTGGCAATTCTTCTCCTAGATCATTCATGAGAAGATCGTACACAGTTCTATCCAACTTGCTCTTATCAATTCCAAAAGATGTAGATATGTTTCCTTGAGGATCTAGGTCTACAAGCAAGACTTTCGCAGGCGGGAAACCATTGTTTTGGTCCCCTTTGGCCAAGGCCGTGGCAATATTGACCGCCGTGGTCGTCTTTGCACAACCACCTTTTTGATTGGTGACTGCGATAACCATCTTGTAAGGATTCAAATCAACAACCTCCGGGAGAACACAACGTCGTCAGACAAGCCCCTCTTTCAAACACTCGCACAATCGAGTGGTCGTCAATCGTTTGCTGAAGATTACTGAATGACCGGAACAGGGACTTCAGAGAGGATCTTGCGCATGATGTGCATGCCAGTAATCCCCCGGATCTTTGCTTCAGGCTTGAGCAATACACGGTGACTGCAAACTTGTAGCGCAACGCGCTTGATATCGTCAGGAATTACATAGTCACGCCCATCAATGGCGGCGGATGCGCGCCCGGTCTTGAAGAGTGATTGACTGGCTCGAGGCGATGCACCCGTAATCACTCGGTGGTCCTCGCGAGATCGCTGAACAACTTCAACGATGTAAGAGAGGATTGCGGGGTCCACGTGTACGGTTTCCAGCGCCTTTTGCATAGCAACGACCTTCTTTGGAGACGTAATCTGTTCGACATCGTGACCATCCTTTCCTCTCAACTTACGTCGAGCAAGAATGGCTTTCTCTTCAGCACGATCTGGATACCCCATTGACATCTTCATCAGGAATCGGTCCATCTGTGCTTCTGGCAACGGGTATGTCCCTTCTTGTTCGATTGGGTTCTGGGTTGCCATTGTAACGAAAGGAGCAGGCAATTTGTGTGTAATACCCTCAATGGTCACCTGTTTCTCTTCCATTGCTTCTAGAAGTGCGGCTTGAGTCTTGGGTGGAGCTCGGTTGATTTCATCACCGAGCAGTAGGTTTGTGAACAGAGGGCCAGGTCGGAGTTTGAATTCACTAGCTTGTTGGTCATACATGTAAGTCCCCATAATATCAGATGGGAGTAAATCAGGTGTGAATTGTACACGCTTGAATTTGCAGCCAAGTGCCTTAGCGAATGTATTAGCAAGCAAGGTCTTTGCCAGACCGGGGAAGTCTTCCAAGAGCATATTTCCATTGGACAAAATGCCTACGGTTACACGCAGCAAGTTTTCCTCTTTCCCGATAATGACTTTTGCGACCTCTCCCATCAGTGTGTGAGAAATTTGACTGACGGTTGAGATTAGGTCCTTCGTTCGGCCAGTGCCTGCTGCTTGTGCCATCCCCGCCGACATGGTATCATCTCGGGTACTAACCCACTACAGGACCATTCCAATTCGTACTTCAACGTTGGGGGTCTTGGGGTCACCGAATCATCGAACAAATCAATGGTTAATTCTAACAGTGGAATGCAATACTGCACCCCTTTAACGTCCCCAAAAATGGTTCTCTGAACGATGCAGTGCCGTGAGTTCATCTAGAATCTCTTGTTCGGAAGAAGTGAGCTCTAGTTTTCGAAGTCTTCGGGCATGACTTGCGGGTACATCTACGAGCAGAATATCCTCTTCATCGATTCCGCGTCCGACTGTTGCCCCTTTGATCGCAATCGCAACCTCCTCTCCTTGCTTCGCCTCCTTGTGCGAAGTATCTCCAGTTCGAATGGATTTAATCTGGCCAACATTATTTCCATCTATTGTTAGAAGGCGTTGTCCGATGTGGAGTCGTCCCCCTAGGATTCGAACACCAACAACCGCAGGTCCTGATCGTCGAAAGATGTGATCAGCGAGGATTTTGATTTTTCCAGGGTAAACAATTTTTTCTCTTTTTTCCTCTTCCAACTCAATCTTCCGATTTTCAGTCCAAGTCTCAAATTGTTCTAGAATATGATAGATGATGTCTGAACCAATATACTCTACTTCACAATCTTCTTTCTCAAGTTCTTCAGCAGTTTCGGTTTGTACACTTGTACTAAATGCAAGAATGACTCGCTGCAGCGGATCTGCTGCGTTTTCTGCCCCGCGCAAATCGCGTTTATTGACGGGTCCTATCCCTGCGCTTCGGATTGGGATTGGATTATCGAGGTTGTGTAATTCGAATGCTAGCGCCTCAAGCCCTCCAAGCGTATCGGCTTTGATGACAATGCCTTCTTCTTCATCCAATTTGATGCTAATCTCAGATTCATCCTCGGTCGCATCAATAGCTTGTTGTCGTAGTCCAGCATCTTCTGGTAGAATTCGGAGTGTCGTACCTGCGAGAACACCTTCTAGATCTGGAGCCGCCAATTTCAATCCTGCAGCAGCCTCAACGGTTTCAATCGCATCCCAGCGATCTCCAGCATCACGCATTTCTGCCATGCCTCGAGGCCTGAACAGTCCTCGCACTCTGGTGACCACCGGGCCCTGATTAGTTGCGACTACAATTTCATCGCCTTTGGAAATTTGACCACGATACAATATTACATCCAGCGTTTTTCCAAGCCCACGTTCTTCTTTCATCTCGAGTACAGTTCCCTCTGAAGCCCCATCGACGTCAGAGAGTTGTTCATCGAGGAATTTTTCAGCCAGACCAATGGTGGTTGCGAGCAGATCCTGCATCCCTTCACCCTCTTTTGCAGAACAAGGTACCAAGGGTATATTTTGAGTAAAATCAGAAATTTTGTTGTACATATCAAGATTGAACCCTTGCTCACCAAATTGGCCTACAAGGTGCCAGAATTTCTGCTCAAACAAGCCAATAGCATACGAATCTTGATCATTCATTGCTTCAGCAGCAGAGCGTCCGTTTACAGACCTCCATCCATGGATTCGATCTACTTTGTTGGCACAAACAACGAAAGGAGTCTTTGCATTCTTCAAGATTCGAATCGATTCTAATGTCTGTGGTTGGCATCCTTCCATCAGATCAATGACTAGAATCGCGATATCTGCTAGGGAACCACCTCGTGTGCGCAAGGTCGAGAACGAATGGTGACCTGGTGTGTCAATGAAGAGTAGACCCGGTGACAAGAATTCCTTCCCACCCATGAGTGGGCTACAGAATTCATTCAACAGCCTTGCAGGTACCTCTGTCGCACCTATGTGTTGTGTAATTCCCCCGGCTTCTCTAGCCATGACGCTTGATTGTCGATCTTGACCTAGACTACGGATGTAGTCCAAGACAGATGTTTTTCCATGGTCGACATGCCCTAGAACAGCCACAATGGGTTGACGACGGTTATTTTCAGCCATAATAGCACCTCTATTTTTCAATTGGAAGTTTCAATTTCTCAATTGAAAATAACCTCACTATTTTCAGTCCTCAAGTCCATTGGGGAACCAAAGCCCCAATTCGAAGGCTGCAGTATCTTCACCGTCTGATCCGTGAATGATATTTTGGTCGATGCTACGGGCAAAGTCCGCTCGTATTGTGCCTGGCTCAGCGTCTTCCCAATTTGTAGCACCAATCAGTTTGCGAGAGGCTGCTATTGCCCCCTCTCCTTTCCAAGCCATGGCCACTACAGGGCCTGATGTGATGAATTCAATCAATTCAGAATAGAACGGGCGTTCCTTGTGCACTGCGTAATGTGTCTCAGCTAACTCTAGAGGTGGAGTTAGATCTCGCCTGCCCAGCATACGCAGACCAATCCTCTCAAATCGCCCGATAATCTCGTCAGCAAGGCCACGTTCGACACCGTCTGGCTTAATCATGATGAATGTAGTTTGAATGTTTACCATGGGGCGGCCGACCCGCCTCCCCTATTTCAGCACGCCGCCGCCGTCGTAGACGGTGATTATAGAAGAATCAAGTTCGACGATTACTGGGCTCCGCCTTTGACATAGCGACGGGTCCACTTGACCTTGCGTGGATTACGGCCCAGTTTCATGTTCTTGCGGGCCTTTGAATCCTTGAACCAGAGAACTGTTCCGTCACGCTTGACATACATGACCCCGGTTCCCGGTTCAATCTCTTCTCCAGAGAAGTTGCAAATCCGACGTTCAGCCATATCATCGCCTCAGCGGAAATTGAGTTTTCGAGCTTCACGGCCCGTATCTCTTAGCATCAGAATATCACCAATTCGAATTGGACCGAGGACGTTGCGTGTAATGATTCGCCCAACGTCACGAGGATTGGGGGCGTCATTGACTCGGACCTTAACCTGGGTGGCTTCACCGGTCATGCCTGTACGTCCGACGACTTCGACAACCTCCGCTGGCCAACCTTCCTGAGTCATTCAGATTCCTCCGTTTAAGCAGCCTCAGTTTCAGTTCAGTGCGTCACATTGAGCCTTGACGGCATTGAAGGCTTCTTCTGCGGCCTTGGTATATTCCATCAAAGCAATTGCTGCGGTCTTTGCGTTATCGCCCATGCCTGCATCGCCTGCCAAAAATCCTTGATCTTCGACATAGATGAAGGGGATTTTCTTCTCCTTGCAAATAAGAGGGATGTGTGCTAGTAACTCAGAGGGGTTCACGTTCTCAGCCATAACAATCATCTTCGCGGTTCCCCGCTCTGCTGCTTTGGTGACCTCGTTGCTTCCTTTCTTTAGGCGTCCATTGCCATTGGCAACAACTTTGACTAGTTCTGAAACTTGGTCTTTGACGTCTTTCGGTGTTTCAAATGCGATGTGTACAGTCATTGGATTATCTCCTCATGTCGGTAAGCCGCCGGACGGCGTGCCTCGTATAAACGCAGCGGAAGCCCCTAGGGGCCTTCCGGGTATCAGAGGACGCGTTTAATCAAGTCTCGAATCCCTCGGGCGATGGCTGGAGCCCCACTCACAACGGAACGAGGATTGGGTAGAGAATCGGTTGCATGCACCCCATCAACATGTTCTGCCAAGCGTGTGATAGCACTCCCAGTGAAGAGACCGTGAGTACACGCAGCATGGATTGCAACAGCACCTTGGCGACGCAAGGCATCACTGGCCTTGCAAATGGTGCCGCCGGTTGAAATCATGTCGTCAACAATCGCGACAATGGCTCCATCAACTTCCAAATCCTTTGCTTTGTGTTCGATTGTATGTGCATCGATTCTCGTTTTTTCAAGATAAGAGAAATTACATCCAATTGCATTGGCTACATGACTTGCTCGTTCAATAGCCCCTTTATCGGGACTGAGTACGAAATCGGGTTTTACGTTCTCCTGTAGATGAATTGCAATTTCAGGCATTGAGGAGACGAATGAGACTGGAACCTCAAGATCTTCCAAGACGGCGGGTGCATGAAGATCCAACACCACCATTCCGTCACAACGTCTGGTCAAGAGGCGGGCTAGAAGTTTGGCTGAGACAACTTCACCACGTTGGAATCGTTTGTCCTGTCTTGAGTAACCAAAGTATGGTACCGCCAGAAAAATCCCGGGTCCTACATCTCCTAAATTATCGTCACCCTCACCTTTTAGATTGCTCATGTTTCCACTACGTACATCATGAATTGATTCTAGCATCAGTAAGGCTTCGACAATACCAGAGTCGGGAAATGTTGTCGCAACCAGTACCACCGGTTCACGACGTATTGCCTCTATACTTTCATGGGGTACCCGAACGTAACCTTCAGAGTCGGGAAACCGCCTTACTTCGAGAGGATGATGTTCCCAACCCAATTCATTGGCGAGAGAAGCTGCCAATTCTGCAGCGTTGCTCCCGGACACGACTGCCATGTTCTCTCGCTAGAGCCGGTTGTTCATGTTGTTTCCCATCTAGACGCGTCTAGGGATTACTCTGGTAGAAGGAAAAGTGGACGAGGCAGGATTTGAACCTGCGACCTCCCGGTTATCAGCCGGGTGCTCCAGCCAACCTAAGCTACCCGTCCAGAACAACCCGGCGACTGACGTCACCGAATTAACGATGACGGTTCCATTCAATCCTCTAGAAAGCCCTCGTTAATCTGGATGTAACTGGGCAGAGAGCGCAGTTTTTCGTATGTACGAGAGAGTACAATCTCATCCAAACGAGCACGCGTTCGTGCCAGGGCCGTAACTGGAATGTCGATGGTCTCGCCTAGAGCGTATCGTCGACGGACCGGTGAACGTAGTTTCACGGTAATCCCTCGATATGTTCGCTTGACCTTCACGAGGGCAATGACGACGCCTAGTTCTAGCCCATCATCATCTAGCACAGCTCGATCCAGAAGTTCATCGGGGGCGTAAAGTTGTTCTTCGATTCGAACTGTATCTCGCCAACGTCTTTGCAACTCTCTCATTGATTTTGAAAGTTTGACAGACCCATCATCCTGAATTGAATGAATCAATTCTTTCGATAGTGGTCCGTATTCCGCTGGTTTTCGCATATACGTTTCCGCCACGTTTGGTTGAACCAATAGTCGCATCGAGCGTACGCGATCTTCGTTAGGGTGATATCGTTCCCCTACAATTGTTCCAACGAGGTTGTTTCCAACGTACACTTCTCGTTGAAGAAGTTCCTGTATTCTGTAATTGTCGTCTCCCATAATTTTCATCTCCTGTTGTAGCATCCCATTCTGCCTTGTCGACCCACGGGTCCATTGGGCTATTAAACCATACCATTGACAAATACAATCAGTTGTCCAATTGAAAAAGGCTGATAATCCTATAGTTTCCAATTGGATATTCGATATTACGCCCAAATGTTAATTTGTTAATTTTTAATTGAAAAAGGCGGATAACAATACATTATCAGCCAATATAAAAATTGACTCCGTCAGACATACGAAATTGTTTTCATAATTGAAAATTATATGGTGTTATACTGTTAAGATTGCCAATAGATTGACCATTCTTACAGAGAACATTGATGGGTGCCCTCCGATTCGATTCGAATATGCTCGAGCGTCTGATGGAGATTCGTCGCCTTGCCGACGGTTCTGCTGCTCAAACCCAAGGCCTTCCTGATGACGTCATCGAGAGATTTTGCACCATCAATCCACAATTGATTCGAGCCATTGATGAAGCATCAATTGCTTTTGCAGGCTTGGTTGAAGAAGTCGGTCTGGAATATTTAGCTCAAGATGAAGCCACCCTTGTCTCTTCGGTTCAATCCAATTACATCAATTTCTATTCCGCAGCAACCATCAATCCATATGTTGCGATTGCTGCGCGTGGACCTTGGATTATCACCTCAAAAGGAGCTGTGCTTCATGACAATGGTTCCTATGGTATGTTGGGTGGTGGACATGGCCCCGATGCAGTCATCGATTCGATGTCAAATAATTGGGTTATGGCTAATGTAATGACACCATCGTTCAGCCAAAAACGTCTTTCAGATCGACTTCAAATCGAATTGGGTCACACTCGTGGTAATTGTCCATTTACCAAATTCATCTGTATGAATAGTGGCTCAGAATCTGTCACGGTTGGTTTGAGGATCGCTGATGTGAATGCAAATCAACACACCAGTGCTGGTGGCAGACACGAAGGTAAACCCATCAAACTTCTTGCTGTTGAACATGCATTTCATGGGCGTACAGATCGACCGGCTCAGATTTCGCACTCCTGTAAAGAGGGATACGACCGCAACCTCGCCTCTTTCAGAGACAGAGACAATTTGTTGTTGGTTCCTTTGAACGATGTTGAAGCCCTACAGGCTGTATTTTCACGTGCAGAAACTGAACAATTTTTCATCGAGTTAATGGCGATTGAACCAGTTCAGGGGGAGGGTAATCCTGGACAGTGTGTTACACGTGAATTCTATGATGAGGCTCGTCGATTGACGCTTGAACATGGCAGTATGTTCATAGTTGACTCGATTCAAGCAGGGTTGCGTGGTCAGGGGGCTCTTTCAATCATAGATTACCCTGGATTTGAGACATGTGAAGCCCCGGATTTGGAAACATGGTCAAAGGCACTGAATGCTGGCCAATATCCACTTTCAGTACTGGGATTGACTCAGAGAGCCGCGGAACTCTACGTGGTTGGAATTTATGGTAACACGATGACGACGAACCCTAGAGCGCTTGAGACGGCCATCGCGGTTCTTGATCAAATCACCCCTGAACTGAGGCAAAATATCCGTGACCGAGGGGTAGAGTTGGTTGAAAAACTCGAACAATTGGCTGCAGAGTTTCCAGAGGTAATTATCAAGGTCCAGGGTACTGGTTTGCTGTGTTGTGCCGAATTAAATCCAGAGACACACCCAGTTGTCGGTTTCGGTCAAATCGAAGAAACATGCCGGAAAATTGGCCTTGGAATTATCCATGGTGGAATTAACGCCTTGCGTTTCACCCCGCACTTTGCCATCACTTCCGAAGAGATTGATTTGATTATCGATATAATTCGAAAAGCCCTCGTCCTCCACGACGCAAACCGTGACGATTAGTGGAAGTGTGCCGGATGTCCGAATCCCTCAATATTCATTTCATAGATGTCTATTCTCCAGATGGAGATGGCCCGATTAATCACTGGGTCTCTACAATATTAGCAGGAAATGAACCTCAAAATGATGATACAATCTATCATTGGGTTCATCTTCGTGATGCAGAGATTGCAAAACGAATTCTCACTGAACATGAAGTGACTGGAACCTTTGAGTTATGTGGCCGCAGGGCATGGACACAACAGATGGTTGTGGATGAAATAAAGGGGCTATGGTCTAGATTTCAGAACGCCGTCAAACACTCTCATACATCACAATCTCTCAGCGATGTCCCATCGCCAGCTGCGGTAAGGTATAGTGGCGAACGTCGCCGCCCGAACTTAGGCCCTTTGCACGATACTTTGGTTGAATGTGGGACGGATGGTTGGAGGCCAATGACGGCCATGCGGGTGGGGCTGATGGAATGCATTGCCCACTCATCTGAACAGATCTGAACCGAGCAACGGAAGTAGAACGCTCGCATCACCTTCCACTGTCACCTGAGGTGCTTCTGGTCGAATCTTTCCCCATGAAATCGCTTCTCGTAATCGAGCACCCGATAGGCTTCCATCATGCTCAGGGGCTGTGGTTATTGCAACGGCAGAATCCAATCCATCTCTATATTGATTCCACCAGATGACATGATGTTTTGAGATGCCTCCTCCCACCATTAACGCATGACTTTCTTCACATGTCCATGTGAGATCAGAGAGGACTTGTTCATCGGCAAGGAAATCAATCATGAAATCAGGACTTCGCTGTCGGTGCATGAATAACTGCGCACCTACAGAGCCATCCGATAGGCCTGGGACTACGATGGGAATTCTGTGCTTTGCCGCCCAATGCAGCAAACTGCTTTCGTCATCAATACGATCTCCGAACGCCCAGCACAATTCGATACTTCCAAACCCTCTCCAAGGATTTTCTGGATTCATCTTTCGCCGTTCATCTTCTATTTCTTGAATCCAAGGAAGTACAGATTTTTCTATAATCTCTCCATAACATTCGTTCGGTACGATGACGTTGCCTAGACGGTTCAATCCTTGTTCACCGAGTTCGGTATCATCTAACTCAAAGGCCCCATGATAGTAATCTTGGTAGGTTCGCGCAATATCATGATCCAGTGTTCCACAAGTGGTGATGATGACATTGAATGCCTTGCGTTTGATTGCCTCGACGAAAAATCCTCGAGACCCTGTCGCACAAAGACATGCTGGAAATGAAAGCCAATTCAGAACTCCCTCGTTCTGCGTTTTATCGATTGAAGCCCTCAAAATATCTCTGGCATGGGCGAGTTTGGTTGCAGTAAACCCCCCTGCATTGGCCATTTGGTCAATTAATGAGGTCACATCACTAATTTGACTGAAATCATAGTCTTCGACAGGGACATCGAAATCATCGCGGTCAATCGGCATGGGAACGGCTTGGCGACCCGCCACCTTCACTTGAACTGGCGGGTCAAAATAATCAATTGGAATTTGAGTTTTCTAATTGGAATATCCTATCCCTTAATTTGGCTGCTTTCTCAAAGTCAAGTCGTGCTGCGGCTTGATTCATCTCCTTCCCCAGACGGTCTATTAATCGGGATTCAGAATCGCCTAAATCATCTGGTATATTGTCGGATGTTGGTTGAGATAGATTGGTTACGATATCATCTCCCCAAGAGCCTGCGCCGAGATCGAATTTCTTGACCAAACCCTCATCTCCTTTCTTCCCAGTTTTTCCGGTAAACCCGCCGACGAATCTCTTGCCCCCGGTCATCCCTTTGCCTGCTGTTCCTGCCAGCAGTTCTTCGGCCTCAATGCCCATCACCGGAAGCGGCTTTTCGATGGTTTTCGGTGTGATTCCATGTAGTTCATTATGCTCAATTTGTTTCTGCCGTCGTTCAATCGTTTGTGAAATTGCAGATTCCATCGCTCTGCCCATGGTGTTGGCGTATAGGATGACTCGACCATTTTGATTTCGCGAAGCCCGTCCAATGGTTTGTAATAGACTTCGTTCATTGCGAAGGAATCCTTCCTTGTCAGCATCGAAGATTGCCACAAGACTGACTTCGGGAAGATCAAGGCCTTCTCGCAAGAGATTGATTCCAACGATTACATCAATGTGACCAATCCTTAGTGCTTTGATGATTTCACTTCGTTCCAATGTGTCAATTTCAGAATGGAGGTAGTGTGCCTTCACACCCATACGCTGAAGATAATCGGCCACTTCCTCAGCGAATTTGATTGTCATGACAGTGACTAAGACTCGTTCATTCTTCTGTGCGCATGATGTAATCTCATCGAGTAGATCTTGCACTTGACCTTCCGTAGGACGTACTTCAATGGATGGATCCAATAATCCTGTGGGCCGAATTTCCATTCGAGAGATTCCTTGAATTTCACCCAGCGCATCTTTCATCAGCGGTTTCCTTTTTTCCTTAGGATCTGCTTTTGGTACAGACTGTCCAGTGATTTCACACAGTTGTCGCAATTCACGTTCACCTGGCGTCGCACTCACATAGAGTATCTGAGGAACTAAAGATTGGAATTCATGCCCCATTAAAGGTCGGTTATCCGCGGCCGATGGCAATCTGAATCCATGTTCTATCAGATTCTCTTTCCTCGCCTTATCTCCGTGATACATGCCTCCCAATTGTGGTAATGTAACATGACTCTCATCCATTATCACGAGGAACTTATCCTTGGAACCATGGAAGGTTTGTGCACAGGCAGCAAAGAAGTCGAGGAGACAGTATGGGCGTTCTCCAAATGTGCGCCCATCAAAGTGCATGGAATAATTCTCGATACTACGGCAATGACCAATTTCTCTCAGTAAATCCAAATCGTATCGGGTCTTGGATTCAAGTCGATGCGCTTCCAATTCTTTTCCCGCTTTTTCGAAGAAATCGATTCGCTGTTGCAGTTCAAATTCAATATCATCAAGGGCGCTTTCAAATCTATCTGGATCAGTCATGAAGAATTCCTTTGGGTGAACCCACACTTCCTCGATTTCATCGATTGATTCCCATGACACTGCCTCACAAACTTGGATTCTTATGATTCCGTCTAAATCGAATCGAATGCGCAACGGATCGTCTCTACTTGGCATCCACAAATCTAGAACTTCGCCTCTCAGGCGCAATTCTCCACGCGTAATCTCCCCTGTGACTCTACGGTATTGTAATCCAACCAATTCCTTGACAACATCATGTGGCTCGACTTGTTGTCCCACGTGTAATCTGACATGTTGTTGCAGAAATGTCTCAGGTGGATTGAGGCCGTATATTGCTGAAACTGTAGCCACGGCCAATACATCCGGTCGAGAAACCAATGAAGCGATTGTTGAGAACCGCTCTTGTTCGATTCGTTCATTCATCGAGAGTTCTTTTTCGATGTATAGATCTCTCTTTGGCAGGTAAGCTTCGGGTTGGTAGTAATCATAGTGTGAAACGAAATATTCGACAGCATTATCGGGGAATAATCCAGACATTTCTTGCCAGAGTTGGCGTGACAATGTCTTGTTGTGGGAGAGGATTAGTGTAGGGATGTTCAGAGCTTCGATGATGTTGGCCATAGCAAACGTCTTGCCGGACCCAGTCACGCCCAGCATTACACATCTTGATTGAGAATTTCTCAATTGAGAAAGCGTTTTTTCAATTGCTGATTCTTGGTCCCCCGCTCGTTCGTATTCGGCCTGTAGCCGAAATTTTGCGATGGATGGGTCGAGATGGGTCTTCGCCGCTCCTTCCAGTGCCTTTGAGAGATCGAATGGATCCACATCTTCACTCATGCCGCCATCAATCCTCCCAGTAGAACCCAACCGGTGGCGACACTGGTGTAATAGAAGGTTTTCTGAAAATCAACCAATTTATTCTGAGCAATTATTACGCCCGCATTGATGACACACATCAAGAGGGCCACCCCTAGAAATGTAATCTCATCGATAGGATTTGAGATTGCAAAGCAGGCAAACCACAAGAGAGTTAATTGGACACTGGTTCGAAGAGTGTGATGTTCACCGAATCTTGCTGGAAATGATTGGATTCCTTGTTGACGATCACTTTCGACATCCATCAATGCATAGTTCAGATCGAATGCTGCAATCCAGAACATGACACCAAGACAAATCCAGAAAATGGTGGGATACCAATGCATTTCTGTAATGGCAGCCCACCCCAAATCTCCTCCAACAATCCCGAGCCATGCTCCGGCAGGTGCGAGAGCCAAACACAGGCCAAGCCAAAGATGACATGTCCAAGTAACACGCTTCGTGTAGGGATAAACGATGAACGCAAGCACTGGTAACCAACTCATTGCAAGAGCCACTGTATTCAATTGCCACGCTCCGATGAGCAACATTAACAGGAAGATTGCACACAATCCCCAGGCTGTGTTCAATGACATGGTTCCTTCGACCAGATGCCGACCAGAAGTTCGAGGATTATCTGCATCAACATCGCGATCGATGATGCGATTCAGACTCATCGCCAACCCCCTTGCTCCAACAGCTGCAATGAGAATCCAAGTCAATTGAAGTGTAGTAGGATTGCCCGCAATCCATGCCCCGATGAAAACAAAGGGTAGGGAGAAGAGAGTGTGTTCTACCTTGACAAAATCAAGAATATCTATCACGCCCATGTTCGCACCTCTTGCTCATACCATTCGTCAACCTTCTGCTGAATATCAGGATCGTGTAGACAAACAGCTGGCCATCTTCGCACCGGCATTTTTCCTTCTTCAGATGGAATGGGTGCAGTTGCATCCCAGCAGATTCGCCCACCATCGGGTGAGTAGTGTAGATCTCGGCTCACTTCGAATCTGCAAAACAGTTGCCATAACAGGGTCCTCATCGCATCATCTGCATCTAGATTGACACTGTCATCTGTGATGAATAACCAGCGTATATTTTCTGATTTATCTAATTGCCATATTGAATTCATCAATTGAGAAATTTGTTCTCTTTGTTTGTGGCCCGCCTCTTCGTCGATCACTTCAGTATTTTCAGATTCGGATGGCCCTCCCTCGATTCGAGTGGTAATCACCAACATGGAGGGTCGAATCCAGCGATATTGAGTGATACCATCGATTCCATCCATTGAAATGTCAGGGGCACTTTGTTCTCGCTGGGTCGAGGCATCGATGAGAAGTTTGGAATGAATCCCTTCGTATGGTGCTGCATGTGCCAATTGATCAGCAACCATTCCATCTAGAATCACCAGATCATCAGGGATTGAGACATTTTGATCTAACACATCGAGTAACGCGTCAAGATTCTTCACTTCATGTTCTGGTCCGGTCGCGACAATGGTCTTGAGGAACATCATTTGGCCAGCACCCCACAGTCCAAGTGCAGTTTTCCGAGTTTGTGCAGGATACCGCTGTTTGGATGATAAGATTGCGAGATTGTGGAAGCCGGTTTCCAATGGTAAGAATACATCGCGAACATCACGATGCTGGAATCGTAGCACGGGCATGAAGGCATCACTGATTGCTTCGCCCAGATACCCATCTTCCATGGGTGGTTTGCCGACAATGGTCATTGGCACCATCGCATCCTTTCGGTGTGTTATTGCAGTCACATGTAGAACCGGGAATTCACCTTCTAGAGAATAATGACCAAAGTGATCTCCAAATGGTCCCTCCTTTCGGGTTTCTCCTGGGATGGTGTATCCTTCGATGACAACATCTGCTTCGGCAGGAACCCACAAATCCTGGGTTAGACATTTTGTAATTCGCAGTCGCTCTTTTGCCAACAATCCAGCGAACATATATTCTTCGAGATTGTCAGGTAGTGGTGCAATCGCACTGAACATCACTTCGGGGGGTCCTCCAAGACAAATTGCGACGGGCATTTTCCCATCGTTTGCGTCTGCATGTTCAGCGCCATGCTTGTGCATCTGCCAATGAAGTCCTACCTCCTTTGGCCCGTACACTTGCCCTCGATACATACCCAGATTGTATTCATCGCTGGCTGGATCTTTGGTGACAACCAAAGGTAACGTGATGAACGGCCCGGCATCCATTGGCCATGTGGTTGGAATTGGTAATTTTGTCACATCGGGTTCAACCATTCGAACCTGTTGGCACGCCCCCTTTCGAACCTTCCTTGGTGGAAGGGAGAGTGCTTTCTTGGCCAGAGGCCATGCCTTCCACGGTCGTTTGGCAAAGGCACCAATATCAGGTTTCATCAGGTCCGTCAATCTCTCTCCAATCTCACTGGGCATTCCAACCCGTAATGCTTGATTGGTACGCCTCCGAGTCCCATAGAGATTCATCGCTAATGGAAATTTTGAAATGGTTCCATCTGCGAGTCTTGGTTGCTCAAAAATGACCGCAGGACCACCGTTCTTCACGAGCTTGTCGGCGATACACCCAGCCTCAAGATAACAATCGACAGGATGCTTGACTCGAATCAAATCTCCTTTATCCTCCAATGAGCGGAGGTAACGACCGAGTCGGCGCCATCCCATGGTCGCCGGAAACGTTCTTCCTATCAAATCCAGCGGAAGTGCGCCGGTGCCTACGGCACCGACTGATTCAAGGCCCGTATTCACTGCAAACCCTTTCAATGGCAGCCGAATGTGATGTCCTCGTCATCGGAGCAGGCCCCGGTGGGGGCGCTGCAGCCCTGCATGCTGCGAGGGCCGGATTGTCAGTAATTCTCATCGAAGATCACTCTGAGATTGGCACCCCTGTCCATTGTGGGGAATGTTTGTCAGATATCGCCGTTGCCAATCTTGAACTAGATCTTCCTGATTCTGTGATTAGCTTGCGCGTTGAAGGCATTCGCGTCATCTTTCCAGACGGCACTAAGAAGCTACTTTCTGAGCCAGGTTATGTCCTTGAAAAGCACTTGTTTGAACAGTGGATTGCCGATGAAGCGGTCGGAGAGGGAGCGAGCCTCAATCTAGGTCACAAATTGACTGGAATGACTCGTATAGAATCCGATGGTAAATTCGAAGGTTGGTTGTGTGAAGGCAAAGGGGACACCTTCCCAATTACTGCCAAAATTCTCATCGATGCATCTGGTGTTGCGGGGATCTGCTCAAAACTAACTAAACTCAACGAACGCCCTAAAGTGATTGCCGGCATTCAATACGAAATGCACGATGTTCCTAACGATGGGTATCTTGATTTTTACATCTGGCCAGAATATGCAAAGAAAGGATATCTTTGGATGATTCCAAAGTGCGATGGACGTGCAAACGTGGGTCTGGTTAGTGAGGATAAGAAAGGCCTTGTGAAAGACTTGGATGCCTTTATCGACATCACTCATTTCTCAAATCTTGAAATCACCAATCCTCCATGGCGTGATGGTTCTGTTTCGGTTCGTGGATTTGGTGGAACAATTCCTATTTCAGGTCCACATGAATGGACATATTCTGATGGATTGATGCTGGTCGGCGATGCCGCGGGATTCACATCTCCTCTCTTCGAGGGCGGCTCACACTTGGCTCTCAAGTCAGCTGTTTTAGCAGCGAAAACTGCCGCGGAGGCCATTGATTCAGGAGACCTATCCGATTCAAATCTTGCATCCTATCAGGCAGCATGGAAACGAGAATTCCCACCGTATGAAAAAATTCTCAAGGGCAAATCTGCTCTCTATGCTCTTAGTGATGATGAGATGTCATTGATGGGTCGTTGTTTCCCCCAAGAAATGTCTGCCATGGGACCACACGGGAAAGCGATGGTCGGACTTCGTTTGTTGGTTCGAAAACCTAGTTTGTATTTCCGCCGGATTATTCCCGCGATGCTCGCATTTGGTTACAGTCGTGCCAAGTACTACGGATGGTGATCCGATGAGAAGGCTCCTCGGTATTCTGCTGATGCTGCCGTTTACGATTCTGTTGTTCTTGTTTCTCATCGATGCTTCAAGCATAGAGTATGTATGGAACAATGGTGGTTTTGATCTTCCTTTCTTCTATCGAATCAGCGCAATATGGGCAGGTCGTGAAGGTCCCTTGTTGCTATGGGTGGCCATGCTGGGTGCCCTAATCCTAATTGATGGCGAACAACATCCCACTGAAACCGATTCTCAACATCAGTTCCGCCTTCGTTTGTTGATTGGATTCTCAACTCTACTTCTCCTCATCGCGCTGATGTTAAATCCATTCCGTGCAACTCCCAGTGATGCGATCACTCGTCCAGGTCTAAACGCTCTGCTCCAGACCGATTTAATGGTCATTCATCCTCCGCTCATCTTTGCATTCTACACACTCTGTGTGGGGGTCGGTGTACATGCCATCTCAGCCATGCTCTTAGCGGGCGCGCCCGCGAGAGACCGAATCCTTCACCTTGCAAGACCCGCATTGTTGGTAGGGACACTTGGCGTTGGCCTTGGAGGGTTGTGGGCTTACACCGTATTGGATTGGGGTGGATATTGGGCATGGGATCCGGTAGAGACAGGTTCTCTGTTGCCATGGATTTCCCTCATCCTTCTTCTTCATCTCAGATTGCCCAAGGGTATGGCCAATGAAGATCAATGGTTTGTGGGATTAGGAATTGTGCCTGCGTTCTTCGCAATCCACGCAACACTGGTCACACGCGCAAATGGAGTCTGGGATAGTGTCCATGCATTTGTTGCCGAAGGTGAAATCGATCCATCAATGGGTCCAATTCAACGGATTTTGGAACTTGGTTTTGATGACCCGGCGGGCCTCGAAGTCCATCTCTATCTACTCATTATTGCAGGTTTGATGTGGCTGGGAACACGGCATTTTGCAAATACTGAGGAACAGGAATGGGCACCTTTAGCCATCCTTGTAGGTGCCCTTATAGGATCCTGGATGGGCACATTGGAGGTTGGAATTCTGGCTGGGGTATTCGCATTCCTGTTGTGGAATCAAAGAGCCGCAAAAGAACGCGTAATCTGGATGATTGCTGGCGTGATGCTGATGCTTTTCAGTTACTGGGCCTTCCTCCTAGAAATGATACCTGCAGTGATTGGAATGCTTGGTTTTCTATCGCCAATGTTTTTGTTAGGTGATCAGGAAGATCCACCATTGGATTGGACCGATGGACGTTGGCAGCAACGAGTAGTCGTCTGGGTTCCATTAGCCATCGGTGCCCCCTTCCTCTTGCTCACCTGGTTGTTGTTGCTCGCTGAGGTCGATGGGACCAATCTTGCATGGCACGAAATCTTCGGATTGCCTCTTCTATGTATGGCCGCTCTAGGACTCATGGTTTACAGTTGGCGTAAGGTCGTCGAACCACATTTGATTCCACGGCTATTGGGCGGTATGATTGCATTCAGTATCTTGTTCGCTGCCTACGTGGGCGATGCATTACCTGGCGATGCGGACCATCTCTTATCGGAAGGAATCACGCGAGGGATGATTGCTGGCTTTGCCCTCCCTCTTCTTCTATTCTCAGTCCCGCCGATTGCCAGATTGATCTGGATCCGATATGGTGAATTCCAACTTCGTCGGAAGCCATTGCAGCTTCGCCGGATGGCTATTCATGTGGCTCATCTGGGCATTTTGTTGCTGCTCATTGGTCACGTGTTCACCACGACGCTAGTTCAGCGTGGTGATCCCAGTCACATCGTCATGCTCGCAAAAGATACTCCTATCGAGCATGGGGATTATTGGTACACATTTACTGAATTGACAGCGACCAGTTCTGATGATGATGTATGGGACGAGGATGTTGGCGATGGCAAAATAGTCGTGACGGTGGAAATTCGGAAAGAGGCAGATGGCGAAATCATTGCAACGATGACACCAGGAATGCTTCGATTTGATGAAGGGGGAATTCCCGCGCGTCCAGAAACAGATATTTGGCACCGCCCTCATGGTGATTTGGTGATGATTTTCGATCAAAGTCAAGCGAATGAACTCTATCTAACATCATTCATGCAGCAAGGCGATTCTGTTGACCGGATTCGTGTTGTCATCTATGATTTGACTGGCAGTCATCTGGTCTGGATGGGTTGGTCCCTCATTTTGATTGGAACTGCATTGAATTGGATTATGACACCTCCGATTCCAAAAGAAGAGGAAGAATGAGCCCTACGGGCTCGGCTTAGCCATACGCACGCTCATAAAGGGGAAGTCGGTCGCCGGGCCGCCTACAATGCTAGGCAGGTGTGCAAAATGGAGAACGGTTCTATCATCCATATCGATTACGACCTATACAATGTGGATGATGACACTCTCATTGAGACCACTCGAGAGGAAGTTGCAAAGGAAGCAGATCAGTTCGATGAGAATCGAAAATACACTCCCCTCATCACTGTCATTGGCGACGGTCGTTTGATTGCTGGATTTGAGGCACATTTGACCGAAGCTGATGCCGACACCGATTATGAATTCGACATTGCGCCAGAGGATGGATATGGCGAGCGTGACCCCAATGCGGTTGAAACGATGGGACAAGATGTTCTTGCACGCTCCGTGCGTGATCCTGACAGTCTTGCCATTGGTGGCCCGGTAGAAATCAATGGAAAGCAAGGAATTCTTCGAATGGTCCGTGCTGGTCGTGCTCGAATCGACTTCAACCACCCACTCGCTGGCCGCACGCTGCGTTACAATTATCGCATCGTCAAGGTCGTCGAAGATCGTGCCGAGAAAGTCTCCACCCTCTTAGAAACCAACACGGGTCTGGATGGATTTGAGGTTACTTTCGATGGCGATGATGTGACCATCACACTCCCTGAGTCCGTTGGATACAATCAGAACTGGGCCTTTACCAAGTTCAGCCTCATTCGAACGTTGCGAGATCACGTCGGTGTACAGACAATTGTGTTCCGCGAAGTTCACGAAGCCCGTCAAGTCGACGAAGCGCCCGAAGTCAGCGAAGAAGAGTGAAGCAATCGCTTTGAAGCGATGACCCTGAGCGGTTCTCATGGCAGACGAGAGTTCGGTCCTCTCTGAGGTACCATTGCCCGACCATCAATTCTCTCTGATGGAACGAAGTGCAGCGACATTTATTGTCACAATCGTCATTCTAGTGTTGGGTGCAATTGTCGGACAAGATGTTGCACCGGGAAACATACTTTCAGAAGGGTACGAGTCCTATTTCATCGAACCTCATTCACTGGATTCAACCACAGGAGATGCGGGGTACAATCCAGTGGATACTGTGGTTTACTCACTCCTGTTGGTATCTTTTGTCATCGTCATATCAGCTTGGCTCCGTAGAATCGGTATTCCCGCCAGAGACAGTTCCATTCTCGCCCTTGTTCCATGGGTTATTTGGGCGGCTCTCGGAGAGGTGAATGAAGATGGTCAACTCTTTGACACAGAGGGTATGGGTGGATTATTCGTTTCACCGCTGATTCATTTTCATGTCGCTGCGTGGGTGATTTTAACCGGTTGGATGTGTCACAACGTATCTCGAAGGGTGGGCTCAGAGAATCGCGTTGCCATCACCCAATTGGCCGTCATTCTGACTCTTTTTCAGATTGTACTCTTCATTCCACAGATTGGTCAACATTGGGAACAAGATGCGATATCATACCTCATTTCCCCCCTATTTCTAATGCCATTTGGTGGACTTCTGTTGATTATTCTCCTTCATCCATTTCTTGAGTGTTGCACAGCCATTGAGCAAGGCCTCATCCAAGTGGGCATCGGTGGCTGTTTCATGCATCTCGCGGGTTGGCTAATGCTTTACACCGATCCATTGAACGGACGAATGCCCATCTCAATAATCCCCTCAGCCCTCATTGTCTGTGGTCCACTTCTGCTCTGTACCTTGCTTTGGTTTACGGGACAGAAGGCACGTTCAGAATTACATCACATGGGTTTGGAACCAGGTATCGTTCCAGTTGGGATTTCATTGGATGATTGGGACCGCCAGCATTCGTCCACTTGGGAACGCATGGAAGAACTAACGCCCCGTGCCATACTTGGGTTGCCAATCATTCTCCTTGCAATGTATGGCCAGATGATTGATGGCCTTGCTACCAGTGTTGGATTGGAGTATTATGGATATGGCGAAAAGCACGTTCTCTCACAGAAAGTTATCGAATTCGCTGAAACCGCTTGGGGCTTCGGGGCTCTGAAGTTTGGACTTGCAGGATTAATCTGGTGGCTTTTCGCATCGGCTCGATTTGAACACCGTCACCGTCACTTGCGTTTATTGGTCATACTTTGTCTTCTCGTGGTCGGTTTAGCACCCGGATTGAGAGATGTTCTACGAATGACTCTAGGCGTTTGAAACGGGCGAGTGTTCAAGGCCAAGCCCGTATTCGCACCCCCTAAGGGGTGCGCATGGATCGACTTCAAACCCGAGTCAATTCCTCGGATGCGTCATTCAAGTCGAATCATGAACACAATAGTACTCTTCTCGCTACACTCCGGGAACGACTTGACGGAGTTCAACAAGGAGGGGGAGGCAAATATGTCGAGAAGCATCGCAGTCGAGGCAAGGCAATGCCACGTGAACGAATTTCTGCAATCTGTGACCCAGGTACCCCCTTCCTCGAATTATCACCACTTGCCGCATACGATCTCTATGACGGCAAAGCCGCCAGTGCCGGCATGATTACCGGAATCGGTGTTGTTCATGGAAAGGAATGCCTATTCGTGGCCAATGATGCCACCGTCAAAGGCGGCTCGTACTATCCGATTACCGTCAAGAAACATATTCGGGCTCAAGAAGTTGCTAATGCTAATCATCTACCCTGTATCTATCTGGTCGATTCTGGTGGTGCCTTTCTACCGATGCAAGACGAGGTCTTTCCAGACAAAGGGCACTTCGGTAGAATCTTCCGTAATCAAGCCATCATGAGTGGAAAGGGGATCCCGCAGATTGCTGCAGTGTGTGGATCCTGCACTGCTGGGGGGGCGTATGTTCCAGCGATGTCTGATGAATCCATTATCGTCAAAGGCAACGGTACAATCTTCCTCGCAGGCCCACCGTTGGTGAAGGCCGCAACGGGGGAAGAGGTCTCCGCCGAAGATTTGGGTGGGGCCGATGTCCATACCGCACAATCTGGTGTGGCGGACCATTACGCCGAGGATGAACCAATTGCACTGCGCATGGTTCGCAATATCGTTGAGAATCTCAACACTGGGCCGAAGACGAAGTTGGAGGTTCAAGCACCCGAGGATCCAGCCTACTCTGCCGATGAAATCCTCGGAATCATCCCTGAAGACAATAGAACACCGTTTGATGTTCGAGAAGTGATTGCACGAATCGTCGATGGGAGTCGCTTCCATGAATTCAAGGCAAGATATGGGCCAACGTTGGTTTGTGGTTTTGCCCGGATTCATGGATATCCTGTTGGCATTATTGCGAACAATGGTATCCTGTTCTCAGAATCATCTCTCAAGGGAGCGCACTTCGTTGAACTCTGCGGGCAGCGTGGAACACCTCTTGTCTTTTTGCAGAACATTACGGGCTTCATGGTCGGTCGGGACTACGAGGCCGGTGGCATCGCCAAGGATGGTGCAAAACTCGTGACAGCTGTATCTTGTGTCCCCGTGCCAAAGTTCACAGTTATCATCGGTGGTAGCCATGGTGCAGGCAATTACGGGATGTGTGGTCGGGCATTTGACCCTCGTTTCCTATTCATGTGGCCCAACAGCCGGATCTCAGTCATGGGTGGGCCACAAGCAGCTGACGTTCTTGCCACCGTGAAGCAGGACCAGCGGGCCCGAGAGGGCCTTGACCCAATGACGGATGAGGAATGGAACGATTTCCAATCCCCAATACTAGAGAAATATGAGGTTGAGGGTTCACCATACTATTCGACAGCGCGATTGTGGGACGACGGCATCATCGATCCTCGAGATACTCGCGATGTTCTAGGTCTGGCGATTAGTGCCAGTCTCAACGCGCCGATGCCAGATACGAATTTTGGAATATTTAGAATGTGAAAGGAGCAATTGGAATGTCAAATTATGCAATTGGAGATTTAAAGCCAGAAACTAACCTATGCTCCCTCAATATCGAGGGTTCGGTCATCCATCTGACCTTGACTCGAGAGGATGTGTACAATGCGCTGAACATCGAACTCATCAGTGAAATCATCTCAGTACTCGATTGGACGCGTGATCGTTCAATCGGTGAGCGAGGTACTCTTGAGGATTCTACAGGAGCGCCTTACCTTAGGGTGCTAGTCCTATCTGGTGCTGGTAAGCACTTCTGTGCTGGCGCCGACATCAACATGATGCGGGATGCAGGTGCGAAAAGTGCTGAGGAGAATAGACAGGATTCCGAACGCCTCAATCGTTTGTTCAACAGTCTCTGGTCCCATCCTTGTTTCACTATTGGCAAGATTCAGGGTGTCGCCCTCGGAGGTGGAGCTGGTCTCATCGCCTGCCTAGACCATGTCATCCTCGAGCCCAACGCTCAAATCGCTCTGTCGGAAGGGAAATTGGGTATTCTCCCAGCTGTCATCGGCCCCTACGTGTATCGCAAGGTTGGCAGTGCACAGTTTCGAAGGCTCGCTATGTTGGCTGGACGAATCGGATCCGAAGAAGCACTTCGCATTGGACTTGTGAACCAGATATCGAAATCCCTTGAAGGCGCTGAAAACTCTGTAATTGATGAGGTTCTCACGACAGGTCCAATGGCGGTTGCAGAAGCAAAGAAACTCACCCTCACCTTTGATCGCTGGACGGGAACTGACGAAGAACTACGAACGTGGACACTCGACAAAACCAGTGCGATGCGAGGTTCTGAAGAAGGGCAAGAGGGATTGTCCTCATTCCTTGAGAAGCGTACCCCGAATTGGAAAGAGGAGTGAACTCCACATGGGTGGACCAGACTGGATGGAGGGCGCACCCAGTCCGTTGTCCAAGATTCTGGTCGCTAATCGCGGTGAAATTGCTTGTCGTATCTTTCGTTCATGCGCTGAATTAGGTTTGGGCTCGGTTGCTATTTATTCAGAAGCGGATCGAGGTTCATTGCATCAACAAACAGCCGATGAATCCGTATTCCTGCCAGGAGATGATCTTGCAGAAACCTACCTCAATATCGAAGCAATATTGGCCGCGGCCGAAGAGACAGGTGCAGATGCAATTCATCCAGGATATGGCTTTCTTTCTGAGCGCAGTTCCTTTGCCAATGCGGTCAAAGCCGCGGGCCTCGTTTGGATTGGACCTTCGGGCCATGCTATCGATGAAATGGGAGATAAAATCAGTGCTCGACGTGCCATGGTTGCTGCTGGGGTGCCAGTCATCCCTGGTGAAGAATTGGCCCTTGAGAATCCTGATGAAATAGTGGATGAACTCGTTCGAGCTGCAACTCGAGTGGGATATCCATTGTTGCTGAAGGCCAGCGCAGGTGGAGGGGGCAAGGGCATGCGTGTGGTTCGTGAGCCTCGAAACCTTCAGAGAGAGTACGCCGCTGCAAGTCGTGAAGCCACCGCCTCATTCGGAGATGGCACCGTCTATGTAGAGCGCCTTCTTGAGAAATCCCGGCACGTAGAGATTCAAATTCTAACTGACACGCTTGGAAATGCTGTTCATCTGTTTGAGCGTGAATGCAGTATCCAGCGCCGACATCAGAAGGTTGTCGAGGAGGCTCCTTCTCCTGTACTCGATGAATCCACCCGAAGCCGGATGGGTGAAGCAGCTGTGAATGCTGCCAGAGCTGTTGATTATGAAGGCGCAGGTACTGTCGAATTCCTTCTTTCTGAAGACGGAGATTTTCATTTTTTGGAAATGAACACACGTCTCCAAGTTGAGCATCCGATAACGGAATGTATCAGTGGTGTAGATTTGGTTGTTGAACAAATACGAGTTGCGGCTGGATTGCCCCTGCCTTTTGCCCAATCGGACCTTTCAATCCGAGGTCACGCGATTGAAGTTCGAATCTATGCTGAAGATCCAGCCAATAATTTCCTTCCAGCCATTGGACCCATGGCCATGTTCCGTCCACCAACGGGTCCAGGCATACGATTCGATACGGGTGTTCGTGAAGGTGATGAAGTAAGCATTGATTTTGATCCCATGTTGGCCAAATTGGTTGTGCATGCACCCGAGCGCGAGTCCGCAATCCGGCGTATGAAACGGGCGTGTGAAGATTTCATATTGCTAGGTGTGACGACCAATCTGGGTTTCCTTGCCGACATAATGGGTCACCCTGCATATCATTCAGGGGAGACAACTACTGATTTCATCGAGGTTAATTGGCCAGAGGGATGGTCTGTACATTCATCTGATGTGACTCCATTTGTCGCTGCTGCGGCTGAACACTACGGTCTATCTCGAATGACGATGGCCGTTGAATCTGATGAGGGTCGAGGCAGTCCATTCAATCCATTTCTATCTCTTAGGAGGTCTTTCCCGTGAGGTGCGTGTATGGTTGACCTGAGAGATTCGAGTGGCCGTCATTGGCAGATCACTATCGGTTCAGCGGATGCCATCTGCGACGACGAGGTTGTTCCCAACGAGCATTCGTTTGAGATCGATGCACGCCCCAATCGATTGTGGGTGGACGGACAGTTGGCTCATACTGTGAAAGTAGGTGATGATTGGTGGGTTCATCTCGACGGCCGAATTCATGTTCTGACCATTGATGAGCAAGGGGCTGGCGGTTCTGCAGATGCAGGGGGAATGACCGCACCTATGCCGGGCAAGGTTCTCGAGATCCTCTGTAGCATTGGTGAGGAAGTCGAAGAGGGTCAGACTCTCATCGTCATGGAAGCCATGAAGATGGAACACCGAATTGCTGCAAATGGCCCCGGTACTATTGTGGCGATTCACCATGAAGTAGGGGAACAAGTCGATGCTGGCACTACCTTAATCGATATAGAAGAAATCGAATAATCCAATTGAAAAATCAATTTACCAATTGCAGGATTCCAACATTTCCTGCCCACTCATGTAGGGTTGTAGGACATCGGGAATTCGAACTCGCCCATCTGCTAGTTGGTTTTGCTCCATTATGGCCACCAACGCTCGAGTTGTGGCTACAGCCGTTGAGTTGAGTGTGTGTACTGCAGCATTGCCCTCCGTGGTTCTGTATCGCATCCTCAATCGATTGGCTTGATAGTCTGTACAATTCGAACAGGAGACGATTTCCTTGTATTCTCCACGCCCCGGCAACCATGCTTCGAGATCATACTTCTTCGCTGCTACAGTACCCATGTCACCCGTACAGATGTTGACCACCTCGTAATGGAGTCCAAGATCATCCCACAGATCGACACAGTTGGTCAGCAATTCTTCGTGTGCATCCCAAGAATGGTCTGGATGTGAGATGATAATCTGTTCAATTTTGGTGAACTGATGAACGCGCCATATTCCTTTGTCGCCTTGGCCATGCGCCCCGACTTCACGTCGGAAGCAGGGAGATACACCCACTATCCTAATGGGAAGTAAACTCGGTTCAATCACCTCATCCATGAACATCGCTGTCAGTGGATGTTCACTGGTCGCGATTGTGTAATATCCATCGGGTTGGATGTTGTACATCACGGATTCAAAGTCTGCAAGATCGGTAACTCCCTCATAGGCTTCTCGATTCATCATAATTGGAGGTTGAACGAATGTATATCCTCTAGCTGCGATGAAATCAACGGTGTACTGCTGCAATGCCAACTCCATTCGTGCGAGATCACCCTTGAGGAAGTAGAAGCGACTTCCAGCAATCTTCGCTGCTCTTGGTAAGTCCACCCAACGATTCATCTCAATCAGATCGTTGTGTGTTTTCGGTTCGAAATCGAAGGCTGGTTTTTCTCCATGAACGCTGTGTTGGGTATTGCCTCCTTCATCCTCACCGACGGGTACATCGGCATGGAGCACGTTTGGAATCGACATGCGAATTCTATCGCGTTCAGCCTCGTGTCCGTCAGCAACTTCACTCAATGCTTCAATCTCTTCAGCAATGCTGTCGACTTCCGCTCGAATTCTCTGGAATTCAGCATCATCCCCCGCCTTCTTGGCAGCCGCAATTCCACGCGCCGCCTCGTTGCGTTTTTTGCGATGCTGGTCGGCATCATATCGGGCTTTTCGCCACGCCTCATCCAGTCGAATAACCTCATCAATCTCATCGTGAGAAAGGCCACGTCTGTCGTGATCTGCGCGAATCACATCAGCGTGTTCACGGAACATCCGAATGTCCAGCATGGGCTTCTCCGGTTCCTACGGAACCGCCCTTCATGCTTGAAATCGACGGATAATCAGAACAGGCTGACGTCGAAAACAAAGGCAGAACTGCCAATGAAGATGGCTGCAGAGATGAAGTATCCAAGTATGGCTCCACCATTGAGTAATGGAAGCCCTGCTTGTGGCTTGCCTCGTGCGACGTACGTCATTAGTACACAATAACCAACCAAACTGCCAATCATCGTTCCAATGGCCACCAATACAGGCGCCGACCATCCCATTGGACCTTCAACATCAGGTAACCACGACATCGCTGAGATGCACAATAGACCCGGGAAGATGACATCGCCCAAACCCATCAGCATGGTATCATTGAAGCCTTTCTTTGGCCTTGGATCATTTGGATCAACAGGTCGTAGTTTTCCTCTCATTGGCCTCTGTGGAGCGACAAGCATCACTGGCAGTTCCAAGTTGACCATTGTATCCGCCAATTCAAGCATGTGTTTGGACTTGTACACCGCCCAGGCATCATATGCTGCCGCGAGTACCATGAAGAGAATGATAATCCACGGAACAAATGAGACACCCAGCATCGTAATCGTACCCGCACCCACAAGGATGCCAACTGTGTTGATGACATACCATTCCGGTTGCACAATCAAGATGATTATTAGAGCAATTGAGAGGACTAGAGCAACAATGGTCGTCATGGAATAGTCCGCTTGATAGACAGTGTAGCGCATAGATGACCATACTCCATCTTGCTCCATCATTAGGATTCCATCATCCAGAACGGTTTCATTGTTCTCGACATTATGGAGCGCCATTGGGATTTGTGAATCATCCCCTCCAATCTCAAGGCTACGTGGCATCTCTACCAAACTGCTGCCCATGAAGACGCGTAGATTGTCTCCTTCAATCACCCAGAGATCATTGCTCCCACCAGAGCAACAATCCGCCAGCAATAATCCGCGAACAGGTTCGGAGAGATCCATTGAAATCCCCTCTTGAACAGTTCCATCATCACTGATTTCCCAACCTGTGATATGTCCCGCCGTAGTTCCAAGAATCAACGAATCCTGTCCAGTGATATTCAATCCGGGAACGGCACCAAATGTGGCACTCGTAAACTTCTCTCCTCCAGAGAGGGACATATTCCATGTCGTTGTCACATCTGCTTGTCCAAATGCCTGACCAGTCGGCTCTGTAGGATATTCCACCATGCCCGCCCATTGTTCTGAAACAATCAGGAAGTGTTCTGTTCCAATCTCTTGAACAAACAGAATTTTCATTCCATTGAATGGTTCTGGAAAGTCTCGTATCCAATCAACACATTCGGTTGGATCACCATCGCCGTCGTTGTAGTATCCAATGGGTTCAAGCTTGTCTCCAAAAATTCTCCAATCCTGAGGTTCATCGTCGACTCCATCACAAGTCTCATCCATGGAATTTGTGTATTCATATCTCAATCCCAAATCACAGTTGATGCCATGCTCATCGAGAACACTGCCATCTTCAGCATCGAGGAGAATCCATTGTGTTCCTTCGCAGATGATGACGCCACCCGCCGTCTGTGTTAGTTGAACCGTTTTTTGAGGATTCCCTTCGAATTCGGGTGTTACGGTATGATTCCAATACTCAATTTCTCCCGAGTTAGCACCATATCGAAGTGTTCCATTGTCTGACAATGGGTCATCCATGTAGAAGAAATTCGCACCTCCTTCCTCTACAGCGATGATGTATGCCTCTGAGGTTTCCATCGAACCTTCAGTGAAAGGTGGGGCTTCTGGTACAAGCACCATCGCAACCAACGGGAATAATGTATACATCATGGCAATCCAAAGAACTCCAAGGACACCCCAGCGGATGAATTGTTGCATATTCTTCCTGGCTAGATAGATGATGAGGGCCGTGAAGATTAGAATGAACACAAGTTCAAGCAGGATAAATCCAGCTTTGGTCGCCCCATCTGCACCAAAGGCCCGCAATTCATCATGATCATAGAATGGTTGGATTTTCATCGCCAACAATATGGTGACGATGAACATCCCTGCCATTCCAGTCATGGAACCAGCCTGGCCTTTCAGTTCCTGTAGCAAAGACCTTTGATTTTGTTTAGTGGGGGCATCTGCGACCTCATCAGAACGCCGCTGTGCAGCGAATCCATCCCCCGACATGTCTCAGGCGACTCACAAAGGCCATTTCAAGGCGACCGTTAACCGAGGGTGCGGGGTGGTTGGATGAACGATGATGTTTGGTCGTGGCTGGAATCGCTAAAAGCATCGGGATACAATCCTTCGCTTGACAATGCTGCCACTCTTCTCAACCGCCTCGATATGCCCCAGCAAGCCTTCCCTGCCGTACATGTTGCTGGCAGCAATGGGAAGGGTACATGTTGTGCCATTATGGCCAATGCATTCACCCTTTCAGGCAAGTGCACGGGTCTATTCACATCTCCCCATCTGATTTCGGTTAACGAGCGTATTCGCATCGATGGTTCTCCAATCGCCGACGTTCTGTTTGAGGACTGCTTGAAGCAGATACAAGAAGCGTCCGAAATCGTACCAGAGATTTCTCCTACATTCTATGAGGCGACATTTTTGGTTGCAATGCTTGCCTTCCGCGACCAAGGTGTGGAGAGGGCTGTGATTGAGACAGGTTTGGGTGGTCGATTGGATGCAACCCGATTGGTCGATGCCGATTGCTGTATTTTGACCGAAATCTCACTTGAACATACTGAATTCCTTGGAGAAACGCTCGCAGAGATTGCTGAAGAGAAAGTCGCCATCGTTCGTCAAGGTCGCCCCTTTGTAGCTGTTTGGCCATACGACAGTTCGGCGCGCAAGGTGATTGAACGCGCGGTTCGAGATCACGACAAAGCTTGGTGGTGGCGCGGCGACCGTCGTGATGCCTTTCCATTCTCAGAAGCGGTCAAAGCATTCAGGCCGTTGTCTAGTAAGACTTGGTACGATGGCTGGATGCCCTATCAAGAGGAAGCGGCGATGTTGGCCAAATCGGCTTTAGGTGCCATGCGCAGTTTCTATGCGTACGACGAGATTGAACAAGCGGTGAGGCATACAAATTGGCCAGGTCGTATGCAGTGGCTTGATGTCGATGGCATACCCTTCCTTCTCGATTGTGCGCACAATCCAAGCGGCATGGCCAGAGCCTGTGATCAAATTCGTTTCCAGAAGACACGCGATATGTCACCGATGCCGGGTGTGATTGTACTTGGATGTACGACTCAGAATGATCTTGGAATATTCCTACAGCCCCTAGTTGAACTCATTGTCGAAGGACAGATTGGTCACGTCATTGTGACCCAACCTCCCGATGGGCGAAAAATTACCGTCGATTGTGAAGAACTCGCAAGCATGCTTGAAGAGCAAGGAACCGCTGCATCGATTTCTGCCGTTCGTTCTATTTCAGATGCCATTTCAGCAGCCAAGGGGAAAGCGATTGAGTTGGATTCTGATATTCCTCAACCAATTCTTTGTATCGGCAGCATCTACCTCATAGGTGAGGTGCTACCCATCATCGATGTCGATGCAGAAAAGAATTTTCAGAACACTTTCATTCCACCGAAAGGAGTCGATGGGGTCGACCCGATTGCGTGAGAAGTCTCAAACACTGAGGCCGACAGGGTTGGATGGGTGAACGTATGAGCGCTAAGTGGGACCAGAGATTCCTCAACCTTGCTGATCACATTTCTGGCTGGTCCAAAGATCCCTCGACGAAGGTCGGGTGCGTGGTTGTTGGTGAAGATCGCGAAATTCGCAGCACAGGATTCAACGGTTTTCCTCGTGGCATCGCTGATGATTTTGAACGCCTTTCAGATCGTGAGAAGAAATACCCACTCATTTGTCACGCCGAAGAAAATGCAATCATGCATGCAGCTCGGATTGGATTATCGTTGAAGGGCTGCACGGCCTATGTGACATGGCCACCATGTACACGCTGTGCTCGTTCTCTCATACAAGCCGGTGTCATCGAAGTTGTCTATCCAGCCAACAGTGAAGTCCCCGAACGCTGGATGTCTGATTTTGAGATGTCAACTGATATGTTGACGGAGGCAGGCCTCACGATTCGGCAGGCCTGAGCAGCAATTCTAGTGCATCCCTCAGGGACTCAGAATCATCATCGTTGATGATGACGATATCCGCAAGTTCCGCCGTTGCTTCCAACGCTTGTCCACTGTCGTCAGCGGCCACGAGTTCTGCTTCTTCTTGGGCTACAAATGTCTCCCAATCGAGTGGGTCCCCGTCACGACCTCGAGATTGAAGTCTCGCCCACCGAACTTCTCGAGATGCGTGGATTTCAATCAATCGAAAATCAGGTCTTTGACGCAACGCTTCGACTTCTGCTGGTGTCCGAATCGAATCGATGACAAGATTCGGAGCATCTTGATGGGTATCACGCAACATCTCTGCAAGAATTCCAGGTCCATGTGCGGCTCGCAACTCACGTCCACCAGCAATGAGATTATCCCGATTGATATCCATTCCTTGGTTTCTGAGGTGTGTTCGAATTGAATCTGAGCAAGAGGCTGCATCATATCCATTCTCTACCAACCAATCAACAACAGTAGTTTTGCCCGATGCATTCCGCCCAGTCAGCCCGAACCACATCAGAGCAAGGTCTGCCCTCGCCGTCCATGAGGCTTCCTAACTCAAGAAGCGTCAAGTAAAACCGCCGAATGATGATGCGGATTACTCCCAACCGTCATCATCATCATCGTCATCATCTTCCCATTCATCATCATCTTCGTCTTCATACATGAGTTCTTCATCATAGAGACTGGTTGAACCTGAGAGTGAGGTTTTCCACGTAATTCTGGCAATGATTGGCAATAGAATCAATGTGAAGAGTATGCCGATGACAGTGAGCGGATTTTGCCTCCAACTATCGACCCATCCAAGGCCCCATGAATACTCTACAGAAACTCCTGCGGACATAGAATTGCCTTCTTCGTCAACCTCGACGACCTCATTTTCAGCATCGACAATCACAGTGATGCGATCGACCCCCTCTTTTGCGGTCCACGTAGTGGTAATTCGATGTTCACCGCCACTGGGTAGACCGGTGATTCGAACGGTGTCAATCACACCCTCATCGGTAACGAAATGCACAGAGAATGAGGATTCAGTCACCCCACCAGTATTTGCAATGATGGTAACGACTTCAATATCTGTCCCTTCGCTGACGGTGTCTTGGTCCAGTGTAACACTCTTGACGATGAGTTCTGCCACCGTCGCTCCAAGTAGAACCCATGCGAGATTTTGATCACCATCTAGGTCTTCATGTTCCCGAACAGGGTCACTTTCAGTGTTTGCCGCCATCGGAAATTCATTCCCCGCTGCATCATGACCAGTCACCCAGAATCCAACTTTGTATCCACTTCTAGGGGTCACCAAGCCATCACTGGTCAAGTCCACTTCACCAATCCATTCTAGGGTCGTGCCGTTCAATTGCATCGCCAGTTGAGATTGTCCAGCAGCAATCGTTCGTGCGTCGTCACGCATAACCCAATTCACCCATTGTGGTGATTGGCTGAATGCGGCACATCGGTCATCACCCTCAAGCAATACACATTCCTCCCATCCTGAGAATCGAACCGGAACCGATGTCAAATCAGATGCGGCCGAGATGTCGATGACATCGACAGGTGTAAGGCGATAGTGCACTCGAGGTGGCGTGTGATCGACCTGTAGTTGCAATGTTGTTGCCACAGTATCGCGGGTCATGTCTTCACCTCGTCCAGGCACATTGCGCACACCGGTAAGGAAAGTACGAGTTTCTGCACTCTGCAATGTTGTGGCTGCTGAGAGTGGAACTTCAATGCTGAAGGCGCCATCATCGGTTAGACTTCCATCGGACCAATACTGAACCCCATCGAAGACCTCGACGGTGATGCCCAGATCATTTGGAGCTGGAACACTACTGCTCTCATACACGACTCGGCCCGACCATCGAAGACGGTCGTCCGGTCTAACTGGTGTTGCATCATCAAGAGGCCCGGTTCGAGGTTCAGCCACGTCTTCGACAACGTAGGTCGCTGCGTCGAGTACCAGATCATTTTCTACACTGAATGTGTGTTCAATGAACTCTATTCGAGTGGGTGTTGGTGAACCCAGTTCTTTGTACTCAAGCGCGAGGTCAGAAATGTCCTCGTCCGGCCAATCCCAAGAGAATTGGAAATCAAATGTAACCTGAACCCATGGAAGACCTGTGTCGTTTGTCGTCACTTCAGCAGAGCTGCTCGGCTGCAAGGTGATGAAGTCACTTTCCGAAGTCCAGGCGTCGGTTCGCCCATTGTAGGAAATCTTTTGTTGGTCTCTTTCGGGATCCGGTCCCTCAAAGTCGTAGATGATTGAGATGTATTCGAAATCGATGATGCCGTTCGCATCGACAAGACCGATGGATATTGATTGATCCGTTCCGCTGAACACATCGGTTCCATCGGCATGATCATGCCAAATCAAGCCAGTGAACACTGAAGCCATGTCTTGTCGTGTCAGATAGGTGGATAAATCGTAAGCAAATCCAGCCCCATCATTTCCTAATAGCAGATTTCCGGCGGGGTCATTACCAGTGACGAAATAGGACACTCTAGCCATGTTCGGGTTGCGTGAATCATCGATATATCCGAAGAAGTTCTTCTCTTCTTCCTCTGTTAAATTGGTCATCGTTTGCATGACATATTCATCAGCATCCGCCTCCCCATTTCGGTTGGTGTCATGATCAGCTTCGACCCAATAATTGAGCGTGAGTTCTTCTGGATGTCCAACTGTATCTTCGATGGTTACAACGACCTGTTTGTCGACTGAACTGGCTTCATAGTCACCATCAGCAGGCCAAGAATCGATGATTTCGGGGGTTGAATCATCGATTCGCAACGTTCGCCTCCATGAATCGTCCGTTGGCATGACCTTGGTCGGGTCACGAACATTGTAAGCCTGTACTTCGAATGTCACACCTTCGGGAATATCCATGTCTGGAACAGCGACTGAGATGAAGAATGTTCCATTTGGATTTGAATTGTCCTTCCAAGTGGAAGAGATGAAATCACCTTGACTGTCCTTGCGGGCGATTCTGATGTCGAATACTGAGTTCAGGGGTGCATCTTGTGTTCCCTCGAACCAGACTTGGCCTTGGAAGTGAATGGTTTCACCACCGACGACCCAATCACCATTCTGCACATTATCGTTGATTACTTCCCCTTCTACATCATGGATGGTGAACCAACCCAGGCCATACGACTGGTTGACCACAATGCCAGTGGCACCTGTGGAAAGGGTTGCAGGGGCGAATCCGTTGTCATCGGTGCATGAAACCCGCCATCCGACATTGTTTTGCTCGGGGAAATCGTCAGTCACTCGGAACATCCAATGAATCTCAAAGATACCGTTGGATAGATTCGTCCACGTCGCACTCTGATCTGGGATAATCCAATCTTCGGGATCATCATCGACCAGCGTTCCATCTTGAGCCCACGATAATTTGGGCGCATCTGAATTCGGCGAAGCGAGGAACGTCAGTTCAGCATCGGTGATACTCAACGCCTCGTCACCAATCACGTGTCTTGTGACGATTTCATAGGGGTCTCCTCGTTCGTGGAGAACCATATTCTCATCAAAGTTGATATCGAGATTGACCGTCACCATCGTGTATTCTATGCTCATTGATGTAATCTTGACTTTACCTGCAGAGGCCGAATGGACCTTGACAGGCACAACAATAGTTCCTGAACCAGTTTGTGGAACGATATTGTTGAAGGCATTCTCCATATTTTGACCGCTGCTAGACGACGACTGTGCGGTCGTTGTCCCAATCAAAACGCCATCATAGTCCCACTCGTATGATCCATCGCCCCCGATGTCAATCTTGACGTCGCGTGGCGCATTGGAATAGGTTGCAATATTTACATCGTAGAGAATAGGAGAATACTGATTGTTCGTGCCCGCATCCAAATCAAAACAAATTGAAAGATATCCGGACGTTGAGGTGAACGAAACGGTCGATCCTGAACTTGGAACATTGACTCTGGTTCCACTCGTACAGGTAGATGAACTGTCTCTGAAGTAGACATCCACTGAACTTCCACCTGGAGTTGATGCATTCCAATAGACGGTAGCAGCAACTGGATGTGCAGCGGTGGATGAACTGTACATTCTGAACTGACCAGTGGACGCGTATGTTGCAGTATAGGTAAGCCCCACCGTATCAATCAGTGGCGCCGCTGAGGCCGTTCCATTCAGCCACGCTCGCCACGCCAATTGGGTGCCCGCATTCGCGAATGTGATTGTCTGCCCCGCACTGTTGGCACGCTTCCAAGTGGTCCCCCCATCGTTGGTGATTTCAAAATCTATGGAGGTCCCTGCCGGTTCCCATGTTGCCGTCAATCCCAATCTCAATTCACTGAGTGGACGATTCAGTGTTTCTATGCTTGACGTGATTGTAGCGGTGCTGGATGAAGGAGTCCCCATCCAATCCGCAGCACTGCCTCCTGTCATCAAGATCTTTCGACTGGTTGGACTTGGGCAGTAGGCCGTGCTTGAGCCGTAGAAACAAGTGGCTGCCAATTGACCCTCAATATTCTCCATGCCTAATATGGCGTAGGGACTGGGAATCTCACCTTGCAACTCAGGCCAATTGGAACGCTGGTGATAGACGTTTACCCATGACAAGCGATTTTCATCACAGTAAGAGTAAGTGTATGTGTAGTAGTAGCAATAGACATTGACCGCGATTCGCGGCATTTGTACAGACAGTCCAGCGGGTTTGACGTAAGAAGAAGCCATACCCATACTGCCTGAAGGCGAAATTGTACCTAGGCTCCAAGTCTGCAATGCGACATTTGGTTGGCTGCGACTCACTCTCCATAGATCCATGTCGTATTGGTTGCTGGCTCGAGTACGCTGTACTACGTACATATCATTGGTTTCAGGGTCGATGGATATGCCTCCAACTTCCAAGGTAGCCCAGTAACTATCACAGGTGTAGGTTACACCATTGGCGGTGGAAGACACCGACCATTTCGTAATCCCAGCATAGGTGCTCAAACTTTGATAGAAAGAAGTCATCCAAACCGTGCCCTCGCCATCACTAGTCGCGTCTGTGAGGTAGTATACATTGAGATTCGAACAGTTGTTGTACGAGATAGTTGCAGTTCCAAGAGAGGCTCCTGTGGTTGCATTGTACCGGTTGATTGAACCCAGTTGATAACCACCATACGATGACACACTCAAGTAGCGAACCACGTGGAGTTCATCGCCCTGCTTGACGACAGGTCCCATGTAGCCCCAGATCCCCCCGCTCGTGCTCATTGTGCTAGTATTGGTGATTCCGTTGAATCCCGCCTCGGCGGATGAGAAATACTGCCCGGTTGTATTCAGGCTACCACCGGTAGATGATGCCATATCGTTCTGATTGCTCATCGACCAATATGTGGTATCGTCCGTTGGCCGAAGTTCGACTTGATTATTGTCAACTTTCACATTCTGCTTATATCCGTAGTACCAGCCGTTTTGATTGATGTACCAACTCTGTTGGCCTGAACCAGTTTGTCCTTGCCCCCCGAAATCAGCATCTGTTGTTCGATTCATCCAGGTTACCGTGGAGGCCGAACCTTCGACTTCGAACTCCACATTTTCTACATTGGCTCCGTATGGCAACGTCACACCGGGTGTGTCGGCATCTCCAGTTTGGCTGAAGACATGCGTAAAAGTCGAACTTCCATCGGAATATTGAGTCTCAGTCACCGCAGATGCAAATGGCAGTGCAGAGGAAAAAAGCAATACTGCGATGATAAAAATAGCCACCTTTCGCATACATTCCTCGCTCCCGTCGCCCTGTCGGCTATGCCGACACTCGGCACCTTCGGCTTTCAATCTATTCCGGGCCCGTTAGGGCCCGTTGGAGGCGAACACTCAACAGTGCCAATAGTTTCGCAGATTTCGGCCTGAAGTAGTATCAGGCAGGATGTTGAATCAGAATGAACGGAATTTTCACCCCACTCAAGCGTTGGTGGGAAAGCAAAAGAGATCGCCATTTGTTTATCTTAGGAACAGTTTCATTTTTTTCATTCAGCATGGTCATGTGGGCAATCATCTACTTCTTCTTCCTAGGGGGTACACAAGATCCGGATTTGGCACATCTCACAGATGGAACATGGGCTGGCTTATTCATCGGATTCACCGTTCTTATTTTTGTAGGACCTGAATTCCTTCATTATCAGGGAAAATGGAGTTTCTTGATGGAAGTTATGAATTCTTCTTCACGCCCAGAATTGGGTCGGCAACGTAAGGAAGCCGAAGAGGCCGCAACCCTACTAGGATCCGTTTGGAGCGCTCGCTTGAAAGCGCATTTCATCGAACATGGTCTCACCAAAGGTCGCGTTACACTGATTGAAGATCTAGAGAGCGCGCCCGAAGATATTCTCATCAATTGGTGGCGAACCGAAGATTCACGTTTTTCACGAATGCTTGATGTAGAATTTCTTCGTGAACCTTGGTTGAATCGTTCGCTTGGTTTTGTTGGATTTTTAATGACAATTCTCCAACTTTGCAACATGTCGTTTGGAATTGTTCGCAATGCGGCCGAGGAGCGCGTCAACACTCTAGTCATTTGGGATTGGTTGAATGGCGAGCGAATCGACTCAGTCCCAGCACCGTATTTTGATGACATTTCCGGTTGGATTGTGCTTCTAGTTTCCATGTTCCTACTCTGGGTGTCCTTCCCTGCACCGGGCGAACGTCCAGAACCTGAAACTACGGAAACTCGAATGGAAGAGGAGTGAGGCCGATGGGTGAGGCTTGGGCCTGGGTGAGGGAAGCCTTGCTTGCCAGTGGCCTCATTGCCACCCTCATCGCCGTCCTTGTCCTGATGACAGGTTCATGGCCACCCATGGTCGTCATCGAATCTGGTTCGATGATGCATGAGGATGAGGGAAACGTTGGCGCGATCGACCCTGGCGATCTCGTCCTCGTCATGTCAGAAGATCGCAAGAACATCATCACCTATGCTGAGGCGATTGAGGATGGTGGTCCCTACGAAGGCTACGAGAATCACGGCATGCCCGGTGACGTCATCATTTACCGAAAGAATGGCGGCACGATGACACCTGTCATCCACCGTGCGATCATGCGTGCGGTGGCCGATGAAACTGCAACACCTGAGCGTGGTGCGGAAGATCCTTGCATTGGGAATGACGGAAGTTGGGACCCCATATCAATCGATGCCGATGGGCAGGCTGGAACCTGCATACTCACATGGAGTGTGCCCGGCACCAATGTGAACAATGCAACTTCAATTAGTCTTGAATTGGATTATCAGTGCAACAATGGGCAGAATTTGACAGTCAGCAACTGGGACCCCGGTCATGCTGGTTACCTGACTTCAGGCGATAATATTGCCACCAACGGATGCAACGTCGATCAGTACGCTGCAGTCGGAGAAACCACTCACACTTGGAGAGGATTGACCGATGAAAACGGGGAGGCGGTTGGTGCAGTTCGCGATGATTGGCTAGTAGGTGTAGCTGGAGGCGAGATTCCTTGGGTGGGTTCAATCAAACTGGGATTGTCGGATAACAGTGATTTCGTCCCGGGTTCAACATGGACGAAATTGGTTATTTCAGCCTTCATTCTACTCGCGATTCCTGCAATTTGGGAACGTGTAGCGAACCACACAATGGAAACTGCGCCAGAGGTTGAGCAGGCACTTTCTGAGGAAGAGTAACTCAGATGCGCTGGGCGATGATAATCATCAGCAGTCCCATGAACAGGAACAGGCTGCTGAACGAAGAAATCTTCGAAACCATCGCTTCAGTTTTGAGCGGATGTGAATTCTTGGAAAACCTATGAATCCCACCGACAACAACTCCGAGGAAATCCTTCATCAGATGCCCCCCGTCAAATGGAATGATTGGAATTAGATTCGCCAGTCCCAACCCGACATTCCACCAAATGAACCAGAAGAGAAGCGTGATGAGCGCTATCAGAATGGTGGTTCCCAGGAGATTTCCCAACCAACCATCTGCTTCGATGTAATCCATCTCGTGGGGATCCATAATCTGACCTTCGTGTTGAATGGGTGTGTCAATAATGACGATGGGCTGTATGACGACACCCAATGCATCAACGTAGAACGGTACATCCTGTTCCCACGCCATCGGCCCGGCCAATCGATCGATGCCACTCAATCCATCATCCATTCCCGAGACGCCGAGAAAGGCACTCTTTTCATCGACATCGAACAATTCAATCTCTTCTTCTGTCAAACCTTGTGATTCCAGATAAGCCAATTTGCTCGTGAGAGTTACACTGATGACACGTTCGCCTCGCACTCCGTCCGCATCAGGATGACTGAGAACGATGAGATTCACCGTTTCACCCGCAGAATGTACATCCAATTGGTCCGACATTTCGGTGGCCGTAGTCACCTGAGTGCCGTTGAAATGGGTGATTATTTCCCATGGCTCAAGCCCTGCCTCCGCTGCCGCAGAATCTTCCACAATTCCACTGGCGTGAACACCGGGATCGACGACCGCAAATTGAGTCGCTAGCAGACAGATTAGTAGCCAAGTGAAGAATCCAGCATAGAGATTGGTTGCAGGTGCAGCAGCGAACAGTCGTGCTCGTTCTCTGCGTGGTGCCTTGGTCAATTCGTCGTATTCAGGTTCGACAAAAGCTCCGGCTGGAAATGGACCCAATAGAAGAAGGCCAACTGAACGTACGCGCATCCCGTGTGCGCGGGCTTGTAGCGCGTGCGCGAATTCGTGAATCACCAGTGCCCCGACGAAAGCGATGGCTGGCCACCAGAATGGAATGATTGGACTGAGCCCAGGAAAGGGAATTAGTTGACTTGCTGGTGCATCATTGTTGGGAACGCCTTTGAACAAGGCCAAGGAGAACGATAACAACAGGAACAGGACGATGAAGACCATGACAATGGAACAGGTCCACAATGAAATCTCACCATACCAGCGCCAGAATTTGCGCGGTGTTGCCACTTTCTCAATGGTATCTTGGCCGCGCTTGGTTCGCAGCATCAACAGACCACCCATCACGCGAGATGCATTCCATCGATCAAGGACCCCTCGCCGCTCGAGTTGTCCAAGAATGAGAATCCATATACACAGTGCAGCAAATCCCCAATGCACTTGCACAGCTAGAAACGCACTGATGAAAATCAGGATGAGTGCGCGCTTGTCGCGCCCACGCCGTGTATCGCTCACGACCGGGCCTATCCCCGCTTCTTCTTGAAGCATCGGGAGAGAACTCAAGACGACAACCCCCCTCTCAGCAGCATGGTCGACATTGACGAGGCCCGACGAATTCAGCGCCGCGTCAACACGTTGCTACGTGACAGAGATGCCATTCGTCGCATGATTGAGCAGGCGGATTATGAGCGACTGGGCCGCGATGTGGGTCGACAAAGTGTGGCCATCGACCGACTTGAGGCGCTTCTTTCTGGTGAGAAAGTTTAGGCTCGAAATCTGTCCATCCATGCCGGCAATGGTTCACGTTCAGGTTCGATGACCGTTTCCGTCTCCATCTTGATGGATAGCGCATCTTCCACGAGTTTTGACAGTCCATTTTCTTCTGAGGTTCGGCAGACTACCCCTAGAAATTGATGCAATGGGAGCCCTTGGTCCCAATCCAGATGCGGTTTGCCTGTGCGGGTCAAGGGTAATGTTGGAATTCGCTTTGAAAGTGTGGCCAATCGCCCCGTCAGGGTTGAGGTATCGATTCGAAATATCCGCCAAGAATCTCCACGTACGCCTTTGAGTCGATGTGCATACAATGGCATGAGGCCACATTTCTCTCCGATTTCTTTCATCGAAGCAAGTTGATCTTGCGTCTGTCCAGAGAAATACAACTTCTTATCGGCGCGAGTTTTGACTTCAATCGGAAAGCAGAGGTCACCTCGCAAGGCGATGATATCCCCACTTCCATCCATCCCACTGCCGGCCACTCGAACCACCAAGAATGGTCTCTGAATGACTTGCATGGCGCGAGCTCGTTCTAATTCTGTGCATGAACGTGTAACCGCCCGGACACCGGCTGGAGAACCGGCTAATACCGCCCTTAATTCGCGCTCGTAAGACGAGGCCATCGACGAAGCCGGCCCTTCCGCGGCTATTACAGTGTTCGCTAAACCCCCGCGTTCACAATCGATTTGCCCGACAAAATGAGAATTTCGTCCCGGGTGATGCGAAGGTTTGACTATCTACAGAGGTACCCATGAGCGTGAGCAGGGTCATTGTTCGAACAGCGGATTTCCGTTTGGCCTATCGCTTGTTGGCTAGCCTGAAAGCACGTCAAGTTCGATGTGCTCATCTAGAGCAAGGAACTGACCTCCCTCCATCGACGGCTGTGTGGTTGGCCTCTCATGAAGAGGTAGAAGCAGCTGCCGACCCGTTTGGAATCGGAGCAACGCTCGAATCACTCGAATCGGACATTGATCGCGCGCTGAGATTCGTTGCCAAGGGTGGTATTGTCAGAGATTTGACGTTCGGTATTGACCCGGGTCCACGTCCGGGCCTTGCGTGGATGGGAGACGGTCGGGTTCTCGGTACAGCTCAGTTCGAATCCGTTGATGCGGCTGTGGATCGGATTTGTGTGCTGTCTGACGAGATTGGTCACAACTCCTTGGTCGTTCGAATCGGCGATGGTTCTCGCACCATCTCCAATCGCTTGGTCAACGTTTGCCTTGCGCGCGGGTTGCGCGTAGAGCGTGTAGATGAGCGACGTACTTCGAGAGGCCTTCCGAGAAATCAGCATCATGCTTCAGCGACCAAGATTGCCCAGATGGATGGCGCACCCATCACGCACAAGCAACCGGTGGTTCCCACCCCTGGCGAGGTCAAGGAAGTGCAGCGGTTGAGCCGTCGGGTTTCTGGAGGCCAGTTGACAATCTCCCAGGGCCTTGCCCAAGCTGTTGCTGTTGGTAGGCTCTCCATGGAAGAAGCGATTGATAGGCAACTTCAGCGAGTGAGTTACTGAGGCGCTGCGCAGCCCCTACCCTATGGTTCGGAATTTGGATACCGTTTGACCAGCCACAGGAAGCCGACATAGAATACGACAGGCGCAACTACCCATACAGCTTGTGGAATCAATGTGTATCCCGGTGACATCGATGCAGATCCGGGTAAGGTTGGAAAGATGACTGGATTCCATGACAACGGTTCGTAAATCCAAACGCGGCCGTTAAACAGATACTCAACCAATAATTCCTGAAATATTCCCCAACCGAACATAATCCCGAGTTCCTTGGAATCAAAGCGTTGGAAAAGTTCACCCCCCAACCATCGATGACAGAGGTATATCCCGAACATGAAGATGGCTCCATCCCAAATCGAATGCGAAATCTTGCGTGGCCATCCATCCAAACCCCATGGCCATTCCACAGCACCATGCAGGAATTCCGGACCTAGGAATAGGAATGTGAATTCCCACGTTGATCCAATGAATGTGCCCAACCAGAACGCATACAGATAGGCCAGTGAAATTTTCTCTGTACGATACAACCAGTGAAACAAGCCTACGAAAAAGGCGGCCAGAGAAAAATCGGCAACCATAAAGAATGCTGCAAGTGGCTCCATCACCACTCTTAGTCAAATGCTCTCCATAGATGTACTGCATTCACTCAATGCAATACGGGCAAGAGATTGCAGGGACATACAGAGGGGAATCCAACTCATCCTGTGTCAACGGTTCTCTGCACGCAAAGCAGACCTCAGCCCCCGTCACATTCAGTTCAGAATCCACAGCCACACGGCGATCGAACACGAAGCAGTCACCATTCCAATGCGCTCCACCCATTTCCTCAAAGTAACCGAGCACGCCACCTTGCAACTGTCGTACATCCTGGAAGCCTTCCTTGAGCATCAACGCACTCGCCTTCTCACAACGAATCCCACCCGTACAGAACATCACCACTGTCTTGTCTTTTTCAAGAGTTGAATTCTTCACCGCATTCGGGAATTCTCTGAAGGTGCTGAGATTGAGATCTACAGCATTGTCAAACGTTCCAATCCGAATCTCGTAATCGTTGCGCGCGTCCAGCACCGTGATGTCTCGTCCCTCGTCCAGCCATTGTTTGAACTCAGAGGGTGCAATTGCCTCTCCAGTGAATTTACCCGGCTTGACTTCATCCATACCCATCGAAATAATCTCATTCTTGAGGCGGACATTCATGCGGCGAAAAGCGAGTTTTTCACTGTAAGAAACCTTGAGTTTAATTCCGGCGAACCGTTCATCCTTCTCTAGGTAGTCAACGAATCCATCGACCCCTTTCTGGTCACCACAAACGAAGAAATTGATGCCCTCAGTACTCAGAAGAATGGTCCCCAGTAGCCTGTTTTTCTCACAAATCTCACGGAATGGTTCACGCAATTCATCTCGGTCGGGTAAATCGACGAATCGATACCCCGCGACGTTGACGAATGGTTCCACCATGGTCATCCCTCGGGCACAGTCGGTTTGTTCTTTTCGTTGACATCTATCGATGTCTGACGCTTGAGATAAAGTCCCCATATCACGAATCCGAACAGCGCACTACAAAGATGTCCAATGGTTATGTATTCGTTCATGCCGTTCTCATAGCGATTCCATGTTTCGAACGAGACAAGGATTATGGGAATCAACCACTTTTCTCTAGAGTAATGCGACATTGCACCTAGAATTCCGAAAAAGCCAATCGAACCCCCCATCCAACTTCGGCTCATGGCTTGCGAGAATAATTCGGTCTCCGACGACAACGAACTACCTACATTGATGAACAAACCCATAGCCAATCCAGTGAATGCGATTGTGGAAAAGAACAGGATTGCAGTTTCTTTGGATCCAGCCCTGCTCTCAAAAGACTGACAGAAGACGAGGAATGTAATCGCGACTTGAGTGATGTGTTCGGTTCCATAATGAACGAATGGCACGGTGATGAACGAGAGTAAGTACTCATGTGGAGCCGAAAACAACTTGCTAGGAGTAATCGCACCCCAATAACTGAAACCGAAGAAATGTGGAATCAAGATGATGGATGTAATGTATACTAGACTGAAACTTCGCGAGCGTAGAAATTCTCGCGGACCCAAAACAAGTCGTTCGCCATCAGTCCAAGGCCAATAGAGCGGAAGGATTGGCTCCTTTCGGCTCATCTTCAATCCTCAGTTTGCCAATCGGGGGTCTGCGCATCCTGTTTTGACCACAGCACATCATCGATTCTGAGAATTGAGATTGCCGCTTCCGTGGCACCAGCAATAGCGTGTCGAGTGACGCTGAGCGGCTCCACAATCGAGGCCTTGCCCATGTCCGTCGTTTGACCCGTATTGATATCGAGGCCTTGCCATGCTGAATTCGAATCTGCCTGTGCTGCTGTTGCCCGAAGAAGTTCATCAATCGGATTCATGCCAGCATTTTCCGCAAGAATTCGTGGAATGGATTCTAGGGCGGCTGCAAATCCCTCGATGGCCATCTGTTCACGGCCCGGAATGGTCTCTGCATGTCGGCGCAGGCGACGAGCCAGAGCAATGTGTGTTGCACCACCACCCGGTAGAAGTTGAGGTTCACGAATCAGTTGACAGGCCACACCAAGTGCATCGTTGAAGGCACGCTCGGCCTCCTCCAATCTCATATCGGTGGAGCCACGAAGAACCACGGTCACACCTTGGGATTGTGATCCTTCAAAGATGGCGTGCTCAACTCCATGCCATTTCTCTTCGCGAATCGAAGCGAATTGTCCCACATCTTCATTTTGAATATCATCAACATCAAAGACAGGCCTCGCCCCTGTGGCTCTACACAGGTGTTCAATCTCGGGTCGTTCAACACGACGATAGGCCAAGATTCCCGCTGCGGCGAGCATCGCGTGTGCCTCTTCTTCGATGCCATCGCGAGTGACCAAACAATCGATGTTTGCTGATGTCAGTGAATCAACACGCGCCTGTAGGCCCTCGCGCTCGCGCGCGTGGAAGGCTTCGATAGCCCCCGTATTCGTAATCTTCAGACTGGCCTCAATCTCGAGTCTGCGCTTCTCGATTCCTCCATCCAGAATGAGGATCCTTCCTGCCTCTGGTTTGAGTTCCATTTCACGATGAACGCGAGCTTTGACGAGGACAATTCCCTGGATTAATTCACTGTCCTTGATTGAACCACTGCGCTCCGTCAATACGCGGGTATGTTCGACCTCTCCAGAACCAGTGGTTTGAGCTGCAGCATGGGCCAATTCAGCGAGTCTGGATTGAAGACCCTCGTCTCCTTTACCGGCCAAACTCGTTTTCACGGAATCGAGTGAAGTATTCTTATCCGCGGGTTTTGCAATTTCACCCAGAGCCTGTTCTACCACCGGTCCACACATGCGATAGCCACTGGCAATTATTGTTGGATGTACACCTCGATCGACCAATTCCAGTGCATTGACCAATAATTCTGCTGTTAGGACCACCGTGGATGTAGTTCCATCTCGAACTTCATCATCTTGTGCGCGTGAGGTTGAAATCAGCATTCTTGCTGTTGGCTGCTCGACTTTTGCAGCTTCTAAGACGGTTACACCATCATTGGTCACAAGATAGGTTCCATCGTCCGAAACCAGTAACTTGTCAAGTCCTTTTGGACCCAAAGTACTGCGAACAGCATTGGCCAGAGACACGGCTCCTGCTACATTTTTTCGCAATGCAGTACGGCCCGCAATCCGCTCTGTACCCTCAAGTACCCGATCTTGATCACCCTGTACCATCGAATGGCCCACCCATGTCTCTCCCTTGAATCCGCCGCCTTCCAATCCTTCATATAGGACAAGATACTCCCACTATACAACCGAGAGTTAAGTAGTGGGTGAGTTGATGGAGCGAGATGAGTGGGAAGAACAACTTCTGAAGCAAATGGTGGAGATGTTCCGCCAGATGGGAATGGACGTCGATGAAGACGATTTAGCCCGAATGATGAATCAAATCCAATCTCAATTTGAGGACATGGGACTCGATCCAGAAAAACTACGTTCTGGAGATTTCAAATTCAATCTTCAAGGTGATTTCGGCGGTCTTGGCGAGGCACTCAGCAAGGGTGGGACCCCAGATTTCAGCGAAATTTTCTCAAAGATGGGCGTCGATGTCAAGATGGGCAAAGAAAAGACCCCTGAGCCCGCTGAGGTCAAAGTCACAGAGGACGAAGAGGTTGACGAAGTCATGCAGGTTCCCATCGCTGACATCTATGTCGATGGTGATTCAATGAACATCATAATCGATGTATCTCGTCATGATGAGTTGGATGATTCCGAACTTGAATTGAATCTCTCCGGAGGTGGCTCTACTCTACAGTTGATGCGTACAACTCAGATGAGCCCATTGCAGAGTTATGAGTTGCCCAAAGCCGCTGAGAGCGTCGATACATGGGAGTTGAACAATGGTATTCTAGACATCACTCTCACCTTGCGTGATGAAACCGAATCTGCAACCCCTGAAGGAGGACAATGAAATGGCAAAGACACCCGTAATTGGAATTGATCTAGGAACGACAAACAGTTGTGTGGCAACCATCGAAGGTGGTGAAGCCGTTGTCATTGCGAACGCTGAAGGCGCGCGCACGACACCGAGTGTTGTCGCATTCTCCAAAGATGGCGAGCGCTTAGTTGGTGTAACCGCAAAGCGACAGGCCGTCACCAATAACGAGCGTACCTTTCTCTCTGTGAAGCGTGAGATGGGCACCGATTGGAAAGAAGGGGTCGATGAAAACGAATACACGCCCCAAGAGATTTCCGCATTCATTCTACAGAAGTTGAAGGCAGATGCTGAAGCATATCTTGGCCAGGAGGTCAAGCAAGCGGTCGTCACCTGTCCAGCATACTTTACCGATGCACAGCGCAAGGCCACCAAGGATGCAGGTCGAATCGCTGGACTTGATGTTCTACGAATCATCAACGAACCGACAGCTGCCGCTTTGGCCTACGGTGTCGACAAGGAAGACGACCAAACCATTCTCGTATTCGATTTGGGTGGTGGAACCTTCGATGTATCCGTTTTGGAGATCTATCAGGTCGATGGTCAGCCACAGATTGAGGTGAAGGCAACCGCAGGTAACAATCGTCTCGGAGGAGATGATTTTGACGAGCGTGTGATTCACTGGTGCGTCTCTGAATTCAAAAAGAACAGTGGCATAGACCTCTCTGGTGATGGCCAGGCGATGAGTCGCCTCAAAGAAGCGGCTGAAAAGGCCAAAATTGAATTGTCAGGCACTCAGACTAGCCACATCAATCTACCATTCATCACCATGAAGGATGGCAACCCCGAGCACTTGGATCTGAATTTGTCTCGCGCTCAATTTGACGATTTGACCGCAGACCTAGTCGAGGCGACCATGGGTCCTACTCGACGTGCAATGAAGGATTCTGGTGTGAAGGCTGGCGACATCGACAAGATTCTCCTTGTGGGTGGTAGCACTCGAACTCCTGCCGTTCAAGCGGCGATTGAGAAGGAAACTGGCAAGTCTCCATTCAAGGGTATCAACCCCGATGAAGCAGTTGCCATGGGTGCTGCCCTTCAGGCCGGCATCATCGTTGGCGATGAGGGCGTTACCGATGTCCTCCTCCTCGACGTGACACCCCTCAGCCTTGGAATCGAGACATTGGGCGGTGTATCGACACCGATGATTGAGCGAAATACCACCATTCCAACCCGCCGTTCTGAAGTATTTAGCACCGCAGCTGACAACCAACCAGCAGTTGAGGTCCATGTCCTCCAAGGTGAGCGTAAGTTCGCCAAGGACAATGTCACACTGGGCAAGTTCTTCCTTGAAGGGATTCCACAGGCACCCCGTGGTATTCCGAAGATCGAAGTCACCTTCGATATAGATGCGAACGGCATCGTCAGTGTCTCTGCTAAGGATATGGGTACTGGTAAGGAGCAATCGATTAGAATCGAGAGTGCAACCAGCCTTTCAGAGGATGAGATTCAACTGAAGATTTCAGAAGCTGAGCAATTTGCTTCTGAGGATGAAGAGCGACAGAAGAAGGTGGAATTGCGCAACACTGCTGACAATATCGTGTATCAGACTCGACGCACGTTGAAGGATGCTGGTGACAAACTTGAGGATGAAGACACATCACCCGTTGAGGACAAACTCACAGAACTTGAAGCCTTGATTCGTACAGATGATGGCCCCGTATCTGATGAAGATCTTGATGAGGATGCCATTCAGGCCAAGGTCCAGGAATTAGAGGAAGCAATGCATGCCATCTCAGCGAAGTTGTACGAGGCTGCAGCCGCTAACGTGGCCGATGAAGAAGGCGGAGATCACACCGGCATCGATGGTGCAGACGATGTGGTTGATGCCGATTTCGAAGTTGTCGATGATGACGGCGACGATTGATTACTCTGTAACCAAACGATGCAGTGTCCGAACGTGAATACCTGTTGCACCATTGGCAACCATTGCATTTGTCGAAGCTCCCCATGCGGTACCCGCAATGTCTAGGTGAGCCCATGAGATATTCTCCCCGTCCCGCTCTTGGATAAATTGCCACAGGAAAGCAGCGGCTGTGCAAGCACCACCCCATCGCCCCTTGCCTAGGTTCTGAACATCCGCCACTTTGGAGCCAGTCATTTCCTTTGCAAAGGCAGGAAGTAGAGGCATTGGCCAAGCGATTTCATCCTCAGCAGTACCCGCCTTATGGATTCGCTGTGAGAGGTCGTAATCATTCGACCACAGTCCACTGGCTTCATGGCCTAATGCGACAACACATGCACCTGTGAGCGTGGCCAAATCGACGATGTAAGATGGATTGAGTTCTGCTGACTTCCAAAGACCATCGGCGAGAACGTTGCGTCCTTCGGCATCGGTGTTGAGAACTTCAATCGTCTTTCCAGAATATGTGTCGATAATATCCCCTGGACGATACGCACCAGAGCTTGGCATGTTTTCTGCCATGCAAGTAATGCCATTGACACGCCCTTTGTACCCACTCGCATGAAGAGCAACGAAGAGACCGAATACAGTTGCGGAGCCGTGCATATCGAATTTCATGTCCTCCATTCCGGCTGAAGGTTTGATGGATATTCCACCGGTATCAAAGGTAATCCCCTTGCCCACAATACAGGGTACCTGCTCACCCTTCTGCGCATTTGGGTTGAGGCGGAAGAAGACCATGCAGGGCTTTCGATCACTGCCCTTTCCAACGGCAATAACCGCGTGCATCCCTTCCTTCTTTAGACGAGAGTAATCCCAAACCTCGACTTCGACATTCGCCTTCCCTTCAGCCCACTCGGTGGCTCGACGGGCAAATTCCTCGGGGTACATCACATTCGCCGGTTCATTGGCTAAGTCTCGTGCGAGATGGACACCTGCGGCAATCGCTGAGGATTTGGTGACTGCAGTAGCGAGTTTATTCTGGTGTCGTGCACTGGCCTGGCAGACAAGTGTCCAATCGGTTAGAATCTCGTCTTCATCCTTCTGCATATACTTGTCAAAAGCATAGTCGCGTAGAATCATTCCTTCAACAAACAACGCCATCTTTGTATTATTCCATCCAGTCGTGAATCGAACAGTCAATGCAGTGCCGTGATCCTTGGAAAGGCCCCCTAACGTCTTGGCACCTTCGTCACGACAGGTTTTGTCGCTTGGTGCATCACCCATACCAACCAATACAACTTGACAACCCGCAGTCCAAACGCTGAGGCGCTTGCCTGCCTTGCCTGTGAAACTTTCACTTGCTAGTGCTTCATTCACGAGGCTGCGTTGGGTTCGTGATAAGCCAGCAAGCGCATTGTTTGGGGCCTTATCAACACCTTTGAAGAGTGGTAAAATCAGTATATCTCCGACATCGTTGAATTCGGTTACGCTTGCATCCATGGAATCACTGAACGTGCCGATTCCGTACCGATATACAAAGCATTGTGTTCAATAATCCCTTTTTCAGCATATATTTATGCAAACAAAAGGTCAGAAACCGTCGTGAAAACGTTCATTTCTCCGAATTCCCGCCAATCCAATCGCCAGAATGGCCCATATTGGTGATGTGAAGGGCAACCATCCCTTGTCTTCACCATCAGATATTTTGATTAACTCTTCAGGAATTGATTCATTGACCCAGAGGCTCGCATCAATAACGCGCTTCTGATAGAACAATTCGAAATGACCATCGGCCGTGAGGCTCAGATTCGTTGTATCCAGATGAATATGCGAGCTGTTGGTTGCATTGACACTAAACAAATCCGAGGTCCAAGTCACCTCGTCGCTATCGATGTACTGAACAGTGGCATTCGTCGTGCTTGCTCGTCCCAAATTGTCAACATTCAACTCAATAGAATCTCCATTGTACTCAAACGATGTAACCGATAATCGGGCCCTCCAATACCAGATGTTGGTAATCAGATATCGCATGACATCCATTTCTTCACCGAGGCGACTTGAGAGTGGTTCTGTAGTGCCTAGTGCCCATTGTTCATCATCCGTTTCGAATGTGAATGTAGGGAACCCCATCACTCCATAACCGTAATCTCGACTGGTTCCACAATTTGGGTATAATCCTTGATTTGCATTTTGAATAGGGATGTCTGAGACATTTGCATGAACATCATCTCTGATGAAATGAAATAGTTCCCAATCTGAGGGTTGTTCTGGCCATCTTCCCCATGGATACAACATAATCCACACTCCTGTATGCATGGTAACATACAGATCTGCATCCTGAACTACTGTGTTCATGTAAATTGAATTTGCAAGTGTTTCAGACTCGCTGAACGGACCACTGCCAGGCTGAGTGGGGTTGTTGGGAGGGCAGTTATTCCAATAATGATCATAATTTCGATTCAAATCTACTTGGTTGATATTCCAGCGTGTGTCGATATCGTTACCATCTGCATTGAGCATGATGAGAATGTGTAGTTCGGTTGTCGACAGAACATCAATTACTTCTTGATCTCCAGCCACCCAGCCTTCGATGTAAAATTCAGCTGTTAAGAAAGCCAATTCAGTTCCTAAGTGCTCATTTCCATGGTGCCCACCATCAATGTAAACAATCTCTTTGTCTGCTCCATCTGGTTTTGTTTCAACACTCCAATCAGAGATTCGAACAAGCCATAGTTCTCGACCTAGTTCTGTGTTTCCAGCACTAATTAAATCAACAATTTCTGGATAATCGTCCGCCCATGCATTGACATCGACTGTGAGTGTTGCATAGGAGTGGTACCAATGTTCCTGAACAATGTCGGGTTGCTGTGCGTTGGCCATCGGAGTCGCCGAGGCGACAAGTAGCATCGCCAAGACTGCGAGGACGCGCATCGCACCGTAGGTGCGGTATCGCCGATTTGAGGCTATGCCTTACTCGTCGAGCAGAGAAGTCAGGATAATGGGCAATACGATTGTCGCATCAGATTCGATAACGAACTTCGGTGTTTCAACACCAAGTTTCCCCCAACCAATCTTCTCATTTGGTGGCGCCCCTGAGTATCCACCATAGGATGGGCGCGATTCGGAGATTTGTGCAAACCATGCCCAAAGGGGAACATCTTCACCCAGATCTTGACGCAGCATCGGGACCACACAGATGGGGAAATCACCGGCGATTCCACCCCCCACCTGTAGGAAGCCGTTGATGGGATGTTCTCGAATCCATGTCGCCAACGCCAGCATGTAGTGTGTGCCACTGAGAACAGTATTCACATCTACGGTGCCATCAATGACTCGTGCAGCGAAGATGTTGCCTAGGGTCGAATCTTCCCATCCTGGTACGAACAGTGGTAGGTTGGCCTCAGCTGCGGCTAGGAGCCATGAATCATCTGGATTCGCATCAGCCTCTACCTTTTTTACTAAATCATACAGGAATTCATGGGGCAATCGTGCAGGTGTGTCTTTCCACAAAGAAATCAATTGAGATTCAACTTTTCGTATTGCTTTTCCTTCTGGAATTGTCCTATTGGTAATTCGATTTATCAATTGGGATTCTTCATTTGGTGAAAGGTCTCTCCAATTAGGCACATCCCCATAATGTGAAGCCGCAATCAAATGGAAGAGATCCTCCTCAAGATTGGCACCTGTGCAGCAAATTGCGTGAATTTTCCCCGCACGAATAGCTGGCGCAAGGCTGCGCCCAATCTCCGCTGTACTCATGGCTCCGGCCAAGGTAATCATCAATCGCCCATCATTTGCGATGAAATCTCGGAGTGATTCTGTACACCGACGCAATTCTCCGGCATTGAAGTGACGAAAGTGGTGTTCTACGAAATCGCGCATTGTTACTCCTCCGTCACGAATCGGTCCAATTCTGTTCTCTGAATCAGATTGATTGTAGGAACTGCCTTGGACAATTGTTCGTGAATGTCATCGACGATTCCCGTCGGATCAATCCCTCCACAAGTAAAGCAGTCTACAGCCAGAATACCCTGATCAGCATAACAATGCGCACTGACATGACTTTCGTCGATGAGGACGACTGCTGCGAATCCAGTGGGGCTCTCAACACCATCAAATTCTTCGACATGGGCGTGAACTTCTCTAGCACCGGAGCGCGAAATCGCTGCACGTAATACTGTCAGCATCCATTTCCCATCTCCCGTGAATCCGGTGTAATCCAATGTGATGTGACGACCTTTTGCATTCATGCTTCATCCTCCAATCTACGTGCAAGATGGGCGGCCACAATCTTGGTTGCCAACATTGCTGCTGTGAATTCAGTCACATGATTATTGGAATCGGGCACGATTTCGTTGACATCCGCCCCCAACCAATTGGCACCCGGTGCCGATGCGATGGTTTCGATGGTCTCCACAACTTGCCAATATGCCAAGCCTCCAGGAACTGGGGTTCCCGTGGTTGGAACATAGGCGACATCCAAACCGTCTATATCCAGTGTCAACCAGACAGGGCCTTCAATCTCGGAGAGGGTGTTCAACCAATTGAGCCACATCGCCTCGCCTCCGCACGGATTCAATACATCCCGGGCAAGCCATGATTCCACCCGCGCATCTTCGGCTGCAAATGTCGCTTCTTCGCGAGCAAAGGCTCGAATTCCGATTTGTAGAATCTTGCCGACACCTAGATCCAATGAGCGACGCGCAGCACAGGCGTGACTGTCAGGTTCACCATCGAGTTCGTCACGTAAATCTGCGTGAGCATCGATTTGGACGAGAGTAATTTCGCTCAAATCCACTTGTTGAGAAACAGCCTTCATAATCGCTGGCAGCATCCCATGTTCCCCACCCAAGATGATTGGAAATGATGATTGAAACTGTGAAACATAGTTAGTGATACCTTCCAATTGTTCCTGAAGATTACCCCCCACTCCATCCCACGGTTGGGCCGTGTGTAGGGTGAATCCACAGGGTAGATCCTCGGGTAGAAGAGGGTCATACAATTCCACTTGAGCGGATGCTCGTAGGGCAGCTTCAGGTCCAGCACAGGTCCCTTGACCGTAGGAAGTTGTCAACTCGTATGGAACAGAGAGAATGGCAACATCAGCCACATCTTCGCTCTCGGGCAATCCGAGAAAGGTCCCTTGCGCAAACTCGGTCACATTCTGGACGCGTGGAATCAACCGTTTAATCGTGACGAAACAGCATAATGTACGCCCCTTCGGGGCGAAAACCGCCAACCGTTGAAATAGGACCGGCTACTCCCCTATATCAACCGGCGATGTACCAACACGCCGTTTGGGGGACAATAGAGATGGGAATGAGTCTAGCATCATTGACAGCGGCGATTCAAACTCACATTGATCCCGATATGGAAACCATGACCGCTGAAGGTATGGCTGAACACGCACTTGGGTTCTTCGGGTTTTACGATCGAATCATCGACAATGCCCTAGAGCCCACTGACAGAAACCTGTTCTACATGTTTCAAGATTACGATCTCCTCACAACTGAGTCCGAAGAAACGACTCTATGGGATGGTCGAGAATGGCGAATTCACTACTGGAAGTTCAAGCCTGAAGCTCTGAATGCTCTTGAGAAACCCAAGAAGCGACTTTCCAACGATGATCCCTATGCCGGTGTTTACGATGATGTTCCAGATGGGCTATGGCGAACGCTTTCTGATGACGATTACGAAGAACCCTTGTTTGGACATTAAGTGCGCACGCCGGAATTTGAATCCGGGTGGCATGGTTGGGAACCATACATCATAACCGCTAGATCACGTGCGCATCAGAAGCGGCGTTTGCGGAATTTTCGTGTACAATCTACGCCAGGAAATTGGTCTTCAGATTCTCGGTAGACCGTTTTCAAATTTTTGACAAACATTTCGTCATTTACAAGCAACACAAAATCATTCACACCAGGTTGTTCTTCTGCATCGAGCCAACCGAGTAGAATCTCCATTGTCATCCGTGCGCCTTCGCGATGAGGATAAGCATAGATGCCCATGGAAAGTGGTGGGCAAACAATCGTTTCCACACCACCCAATGCTGCTACTTGCTCAAACATCGCTTCGTAGGCTTTGACAATGAGTTCTCGACGTCCTTCATCTTGACTGGGCCGACGACAATCTGGGCCAACGACATGAATCAAGTGTTCGTGAGGTAAATCAAAGGCAACGGTTGTCACAGCAGTTCCCACGGGACAAGGCTGCAGATTTTGAGCCCGCTGTATTTTTCCGATCTCGACACAAGTCTCGCGCAATTTTTCGCCTGCTGCAGTGTGCATCTTGGCATCCAAACCTTCACGTCCAGCAAGACGATTGCTGGCACATGTGACTGCGACTTGAGCTTCGTATCGAGTTAGGTCCCCTGCAATCACTCGTAACATGGAATGACGGCATTCCCTAGCGATGATTACGTCGGACATACATTGACAGGGGGGGGCGGTGGGATTTATGCCCATCGCCGAAAACGCCTCATTTTCACCTTACGGCACCTATGGTGCCGGTTCTCATGGTGCCGACACGGTGAAAAGTTCAGGGTATGGGTGACATTCCGTGCGCTCTCGCTTGGCCATCGTCCTCGTCCTCTTGATTTCACTACAGAGTTGGACCGCAGTATCGCTTCCAGAGGAAGCGAGGGCCGACGCGGACGCGTGGGAGGAAGCCCCGTTCAGAGATGTGGCCGTACTGGAACCATTTTCCCATCAAACCTTTGCCGACTACAGTGATGTCGCAGTCATCATCAACAATCAAAGTGAGGCGAGCCGAACTATCGGTACCGCCTTCGCTCTGGCCCGCAATATCCCTCCGGAACGTGTCCTTCTATTGACAAATGAAAGCACACCAACAAGCGAGATCATCAATTCCAATCAATTCACGACCTATTTCTCTAATCCTATTTTGCAGATGATTTCTGAACGTAATCTAACTGAAATCAATGTCCTAGTCACCACGAAGGGCGTACCTCTCGGTGTCAACGGTGGGACCAATTCTCGTGCCTCCTTTGATTCAGAATTGGCCCTAATCGACGGACCCTATGCTCCATCCATCTTCGCTGATTGGTATGTCGATTCAAACTACGGGCCTGCTGCAGGCAATGAGATGAAAGCATTTCAGAGAGATGAGCAAGGGTACTATTTGGTCACTCGGTTGACCGGTTATGATGTCGATACATCCTTGGGGTTAATCGCCAAAGCCAACACCAGTTTGGGACAACACGGATTAACCGTCCTCGATTTGGCTACCAATCGAAATGGATCTGGATACAAGTGGTGGAATGACCTACTCTACACAACGAATGAAACTCTGACGAACATGGGCTTCCCAGTTCACTTCAATCAGAATGGTACCTATGTTACCGATATGGAGAACCTCTCAATGTATTCCGCTTGGGGCAGCAACGATGATTCTTGGGACAGCAATGAGTTGTCCAATTCCGGTTACGACACATCCGACGGCAGTTGGCCGACGGGCGCTCGATATTGGGACGGTATTGGTCCAGCGCTTTCACCTGGAGAACAATGGTGGTGGGCCCGCCAGACTGAGACTAAACGAAATGGAAATGCAGCGATGGAGGGTCGTCTTGAGGACGCCTCATGTGGGGCCAATGATGCGTCGACAACCAATGGACTGCTGGCTGAATACTTCGACAACAATGGCGTCACATACAACGTCAGCACGATGGTCAACCTTTCGAACCGAACTCCAGATTTTGTTCGGCATGAACCGAATCTCGATTGGCCATCAACACAAAACGCTTGGACGGGCCTCGATAGTCGCTTCCTTGAATACTGGAGCGCAAGACACACAGGCATCATTCACATTCCAACCGCTGGTAATTGGACGTTTTATCTACGAAGCGATGATGGATCAAAATTATGGATTGATGATGTCGAAATTGTCGACAATCAGGGTCACCACGCCATGCAAGAGCGATCAGGTACAGTCTGGTTAGGTGCGGGAGAACACGAACTTCGAACTGAATTCTTTGAGCATGGTGGATATGCTGGATTGGAACTCAAATGGGAAGGCCCGGGCTTGTCCAAACAAACTGTCCCAACCAATGTATTGACACGAGGAAGCAGTTATCCCGTTAGAGAAGTGGACCTGATTCATCATTGGGAATTCGATGAGAACAGCGGCGATGTTGCCAACGATTCTGTGGGTTCTGCTCATCTCAATTTCACCGGTACCAATGGCAACCAATGGCGAACCTGTGTCTTGGGCAATTGTGCCTTTTTTGATGGTGTGGATGATGAAGCCCGAGTAGACGTCGAAGATACTATGGCAGATTTCACAGTCAGCCTCTGGGTTCAGGCCAATCACAGTGGGCAGCCACGATATTCTTCAGCGATTGCCGTGAATGATGTTGCTGGAGATGACGATTCTTTCCAAATTATGACTGGAGGTGGCAGCCCCGGAGATTGGGAATTGTATCACAACTCCTCATACAATTTCGGAGCGGTCGACCCAACGGTTTGGCAACACCTTGTCGCCACCTTCGTTAATGACACCGTAACTCTCTATCTGGATGGTGTGGAGGTGCTCAATCAGACTGTCCTCAACGGGACAGTGAACAGCATTGAAATCTACAAATTCGGTGTCAATCGTGCTGGCAGTACACATTTCACCGGGGTCATTGACGAGGTGCAAATTTGGGATGCTGCCCTGACAGAAGAAGAGGTTGCAGATGTCCATGATGAAATCGTATGGATTTGTCCGACCTTCAATACCACAAACAACTCGATTGCCTATGTTGAACAAGTGTTTGACATCGACGCCGACTTTGAGGGACATGCCTGGGTTCTTGATGGATATTCGATGCGAGAAGGTTGGGTTGAAGGTGATTGGTGGCTAGAGGTCGAAGCTTTCGATTCAAATGGCGCATCGCTATCAGTCAACACCTCTGAGGATAGGGCCTTCTCGGATGATTGGCAGAACCGCCAACTTCGATATCGCCCCGATGCAAGTGCCACTAGTTTTGCTGTTCGTCAAGTTGCTGAATTCACCGATGGAACATACAATGGTTCGATTTTCTTTGATACGTTGAAACTGTACCCAATTCGCCCTCACTTCACTTGGTTAGATGGCAGTATTGCGGAGACGGCCGTGAGTACAGGTGGACGGACATTCATGTTCAATTCTAGTTACGGACAGAGTTTGATCGCTGATTTGCTTGATGACGGCGTCTCTGGCGTCAAAGGCTATGTCTACGAGCCCTATCTATCTGCTATTTCGAATCCAGACCAATTGTTCTCATGCTATGCAGATGGTTACACGATGGCCGAATGTTATGCGGCATCCAATGTTCTTCTCTCTTGGATGGGCACAGTGATTGGAGATCCTAAGATGGCTGCCTACGGTGACCGTCTGCATGATGTAAACGTCTCTGAAGTCCGCGCCCCTGATCGTTTGTCCATTGGAGAGAACGGAACGCTTGAGGTTTTGTTAGAGAATCTCGCTCCAGGCATAGCGACCGGTTTCCTTGAAGTGAGGGATCGACAAAACAATCTTCTCTTGGCCAATCATTCGATGACCATTCCAGGTGGAAATGATGTAGGAAGTCGCCTCATCTTGCCCATAAACGTCACTCCAGTTCGAACAGGATTCGTGGAATTCTTGGTTCGTTGGATTCCAGAGAACGCACACCCCGAACGTGTTGTCGACAACAATCTCGCGTTGCTGAACATTGAAATTAACGCACCTCCGGCCATTGATGAATTGACTTGTTCAACGACGACGGCGACACGTGGCGGTGTGGTCATTTGTCGAATTTCCGTCATCGATGATTTTGGTATCGCAGGAGCGACCTTGTCTTGGCGATACAACAATTCTAGCAATCCTACATACTTCCCGATTACGGCCACTTCACAGAATGATGGCGTGATTTGGACCGCGGCGATTTCCCTTCCAACTGACGCTCCTCTCGACAGTGTGGATCTCTATTGGGTCGTTCACGATGCACAAGAGTTGAGCGTCGAGGCCTTCTGGGATGCCGCATTCAATATCACGGATGCGAGTGCAACATGGTATGGTGTTCATGTCCAAGGGGCTGACATGGCTCCTTGGCTCGGCATCGATCCACCCATACACGGCACATCTGGTTGGGTTCGTGGAAGAGATCACGCGATGACTGCATGTGTGATTGATTTGGATCACAATACCGAGACTGAGACCCCTTCAATCCGAGTCGATGGCAATGAATTGCCCACGCCTTCAGTATCCAGTACTAGCGGCAGTCAAACCTGTTACCAGACTTCTTGGAGACCGCAAGCAGGCGGCACCCTCGATCCTGTTTTCATCAGCCTCCATGCAGATGGAACTGAATGGTCTAATCGCAGTTTGACGCCCATCGATTTGGCACCGAATGCAGAATTGACGATTGGTGGTCAATCATATCTTGATGGGGCTCAAGATCGCATACAGGTTCACATCATTGACGAAGATGACCCTCAAGCCAGCTATTCTGTTGAGACAAGTATCGAATGGCCTGGGGCAGGGTACCAAATGTTGGAAGGAGATGTCGTCACCGCTCCACCCGATCTTGAATCTGGCGATGCGTCTATTTCGACTCGAATCACGAGTGGAATATGGGCTGATATGGAATGGTCTTGGACTCATCCCGTGTTCCTGAGCCCTCCTCAAATTTCGACACCCACGTTGTGTGTGAATGACATATTGGTGGATACAATAAATCGGGGTGCCGAAGGTACGGATATTTGGGTTGGAATTACAGGAGGACGACCCATACAGTACGCAGGTATTCGATTGGGTCCTACCGGTCCCACATCTAGTGCATTTAGTTCAATTTTCTTTGAACAGGGAGTTCCGCCTGCATCCTGTGCGCCTGGAACCGGACAACACACCCAATATTATCGAATGGAACTCAATCCAGACGATCTCTTGACTTGGCCATTGGGGGCTGTAGAATTGGTCGTGAATCTAAGAGATATCGATGGAACAACCGGACTTTCAGAAACATTGATTTTTGAATTACGAGGTTCCGAGCCAGAATTGGATTTCTCACGGATGCCGATCGAATTAATTTCTGGTAATACGTCGACGTTGATTGTAGAAATTAGCGACCCTGATGGAATTGAAAATATGGAGTGTTCTGTCCTACTGAAGGATAAAGATGAGATTACATTGTTTTCACAAATTTACCACCCCGAACCAGATGGGTTGTGGGTTCAAGAATGGACTCCACCGGGACGTTCGGAAGCCAATCATACACTCTACTTCGCTTGCCTCGATGAGACATCACTCTCAGTATCGGAATCATTTCTCCTACGCGCGCGCGAGGCTATTCCAGTTACAACAAGTGAAGAAAACACTACTCAGCAAGGTATGGATGGTTCATCATCGACCATCACAGTGGCCGGAATTTTTGTTATACTCATTCTGCTTATCGCACTCACATCGATATTGATTGGCCGCCGAGAAGAGATGCCCATTGAGGAAGATGATGAATTGCCTGACCATGCCTGGGCCAAGAGAGATGAAGACATCTCAGACGAGATTCTATCTGAAATGGCTGGATTAGAAACTCAGGAAACGGAAGCATGGAGCGATGAACAATTACTTGCTGTAGGTTGGACTCAAGAACAGATAGAAGCTTATCGCGAAGAGAATGAAACGCAGAGTTCCGATGTGGAGATTCTTGGAATCATTAATGAAGAAGAATGAGCCGATTAATTATTGATTATTGTACATGATTGAGTCTAACTGATCTCAGCATCTAGATTCATTCTCGCATTCACTCGATTTGTGAATCCTCAATTTCAGTTACTCATTCCAGAGTCGATTCAAGCATTATCGGATACAGGGGCACGTTTAGGAGTCGCCGTATGATTTTCTCACAATATTTCTTAGTAATCCCCCTCCTTGATTGAGAACGCCTTCAAAGATAACCATTCTTCAAATCGACAATTTTCAAACGAATCGTTGTACTGCTAAGCCTAGAAGAGAATGGGTGTCTAGGTTTCTCTTTTCTCCATAGAAACTCATCATTTTCGGCACCCTGCGACCAACTTTATACAGTATGTCGAAAAATCAGAAATACCCCATTTTGGGGCGCAGTATAGCGTTTAACTAGGGTAACCCTTAAGGAGGGTCTAGAATGCGTATTATTCGAGGTGAAACTCATGGGAGATAAGAAATATTTTGTTCTGATGGAGAACGGAAAAGACACAAGCCAGGTCTTCGCAAGCCGCCAGCCTCGAGGCGCGGCTCTGAAGGCAGCCACTCGTGGCGCAACCGACATACACCTGAGAGAGCGTGGCACCAAGCGTGTTCACGTCTTCAAGGGCGAGATAACAATGGTGAAACCACCGGCCTCAGCGCCGGCATGGCTGAAGAAGGCGGGCATGATTAAGAAAGCCAACGTCAAGAAGCAGCGCGTTGATCACCTTTGATTGGAAACGAAAGAATCTGATTCGGTAACAACAAGATAACACACAGGCTTGTCAGAGGCGCTTCGGTGCCTCTGGCGGGCCTTTTTTTAATTCAATTATTAATCAATTAGTGGCGCATTGAATCAACGCAGTCCAATCTTCTTTGCAATCATTGCAATTGGATCATAATATTCCGTGACGAGGCGTTCCTTTAGAGGAATGATTGCATTGTCTGTGATGTTGATTCCTGCCGGGCAAACATCGGTGCAACATCTCGTGATGTTACAATACCCGATTCCATAATCATCCTTGATCATCTCCAAGCGATTTTCTTCGTCCATCGGATGCATTTCGAGATTGGCCAAGCGCACAAAGAAGCGAGGGCCCGCAAATTCGTCAAACAATTGGTGTTCTCTCATGACGTGACATGTGTTGACACACAGCATACACTCGATGCAAGAGCGGAACTCTTGAACTCGATCTGCTTCAATCTGGTCGAATTTCCAATCCATTTCATCCGGGCCTTTGAGGGGGGGGATGGTCTTGTTGAGATCATAGGCCCACTGTACATCACTCACCAAATCCTTGGTGAGTGGGAAAGCTTGCATCGGCTTGACAACCACAGGAGTATTCTCTGGGGTCTCTTCCATGATGTCTTCCATTCTCGTCATGCACATCAGCCGAGACTTGCCATTGACTTCTGCGCTGCAAGAACCACATTTTCCAGCCTTGCAATTCCAGCGGCAGGATAGATCTGGTGCATGCTCTGCTTGGATTCGATGAATGACATCGAGAACAACCATGCCCTCATCCATCTCGACGGTGTAGTCAACCATTTCTCCTGTCGGCACACCCTCTTCATCAGGTTCGCCCCGGAAGACTCGGAAGGTCACATCGTCAGTCATCTCATTCTTCCTCCTCATGCAGGTCGTCCGCATCTAGTAATTCCTTGAGATTATCAGTAATCGGGGGATATTTCACATGACTCAATTCCATATCACCTGCTGTGTTCAGCACAATGACGCTGTTGATTTTTCCCCAGTGTTTGTGATTCGGAGTGGGGAAATCTAGACGAGTATGACCGCCGCGACTCTCTTCACGAGCCAACGCTGCCAAGGCGCACATCTTGCTGATGTCAATCATGGCACCAATCTCGAGTGCTTGATGCCAGCCAGGGTTGTAGATTCGGGTTCCTCCAGGGGAGGTCACCTCCTCTCGTTTACGGAAGGCTTCCAAATCATCCAAAGCTTCCAGAAGTTGGTGGCCTTGACGGATGATGCCCACCTTCTCTTGCATCATGTTACGCAAATCTTCGACAACCTTGGCTGGGTTCTCTCCCCCTTCACGCGATAGAGGAGCGAGGGTTTCCTCCACCACTCGCTCAATCTCTATTGCATCAATGTCCGCAAAATCTTCCACTCCGGCTGCGGCCTCTGCAGCATATTGTCCGGCCAGTTTACCAAAGGTGAGGAGATCTGAGAGTGAATTACCCCCTAGTCGATTGGCACCATGCAGACCAGTAGCAACTTCACCAGCAGCATAGAGTCCGGGGATGGTGGATTCTTGGGTAATTGGATTGACCTTGACGCCACCCATAACGTAGTGTGCTGTGGGTCCGACTTCCATCGGCTCCTTGGTGATGTCAACAGCTGCCAATTCCTTGAATTGATGATACATTCCTGGTAACTTCTTCTTCACTTGTTCTTCTGGTCGCCAAGAGATGTTCAGATACGCACCACCATGTTTGCTTGCCCGTCCCGCTTCTTTTTCCGAATTGATGGCTTTGGCGACAACATCACGTGTCAACAATTCGGGTGGACGTCGTGCGGTAGGCGTCTCATCAGCGACAATTGAATTCACCCAATCCATGGCTTCATCCTTAGTATCCGCGAATTCATCTCGATACATCTCTGGAACATAGTTGAACATGAAGCGTTCACCCTCGGAATTAGTGAGCATCCCCCCTTCTCCTCGCACACCTTCGGTCACGAGGATACCACGAACGCTGGGTGGCCAAATCATGCCGGTTGGATGGAATTGAACGAATTCCATGTCACCCATTTCTGCTCCAACCCAGTATGCGAGTGCATGCCCCTCACCGGTGTATTCCCAAGAACCAGAGCAAACTGCCCAGCACCGGGTGATTCCACCTGTGGCGAGAACAGTCGTCTTGGCCTTGAACACATGGAGCGACCCGTCGACTCGATTGTAGGCGAAGCACCCCGACAGTCGTCCATCGGTCTTGAACAAATGGCGTACAGTGTACTCCATGAAGACCTCCATGCCGGTGTGAATACCCCGTTCCTGCAGGGTTCGAATCAACTCTAGACCTGTCGCGTCACCAATGTGAGCCAGACGAGGATAGGTGTGTCCACCGAAATTGCGCTGATTGGTCAAGCCGTCCGGGGTTCGATCAAAGATGGCACCCCATTGTTCAAGTTCCCGAATTCGATCAGGGCTTTCTTTTGCGTGAATTTCTGCCATTCGCCAGTCATTCAGGTATTTGCCACCCTTCATGGTGTCACGGAAATGAGTCTGCCAAGAGTCGCGGGGGTCCTTGTTAGCAAGTGCTGCTGCCGCCCCACCTTCGGCCATCACAGTGTGCGCTTTGCCGAGCATCGATTTGCAGATGACAGCAACCGATGCTCCTGCACGGGTTGCTTCAATCGCTGCACGCAGACCTGCACCGCCGGCTCCGATGATGACGACATCGTACTCATGGGTGGTGTAATCTTCGGACATTTTAGATCCCTCCCCACAGCATGTAGTCCGTCCAACCGAACATTGCATCGGTACAGGCATAGACATAGAAATCTGCGAACATCACCACGAGCAGAGAGTAGAGTGCCCATTCCTTGTGGCGTTCATTGAACCAGGTCGACATCTTCCACATGCGATATCGGAGTGTGGGACCGGATTTGCCAGTCCAATGGTTCGCACCTCCTCCAACAAGGTGCCTGAAAGCGTGGCAACCGAACGTGTAACCAGCCAACATGATGACGTTCAACAGAAGAACGAGAGTGCCGACTGAAATGCCCCAATTACCTCCTTCAAAGCGCATCGACAAATAGACGTCAAAGGAGAGAATCGGAAGATAGGCAATTGCAGCATACAAGAAGTAGCGATGCAGGTTCTGGACAATCAGAAGTCCAGTCTCACCCTTGTACTCATTCCAAGGCTTTCCGACTGCACAAGCGGTAGGGTTCTGGAAGAAGGCTCGATAGTAGGCTTTTCGATAGTAGTAGCATGTGCCACGGAATCCCGCTGGAAAAATGAGGATGAACATGGCTGGAGACAACCACCACAACGCCTCCGGCATCCAACTGTGCTCATCGGGGACGATGAGAGGGCTGAACAACGGACTCAGGACGTGGCTACCATTGCTTTCGATGGCCATGGTCTGTTCTCCGGCTGAGCGACCGAAGTCTGCGAAGATCCAGAAGTCCGCCTCCATGAATCCTCGCCATGTGGCATAGACGACCATGATACCCAGATAGAAGGCCATTGCACTGGGGCCCTTCCACCAAGCATCGACCCGGTCAGTGGTGCCGAATCCCTTCTTCATGGGTAGAGGAATCTTCTCGCCCATCCGTCTAAGCCCCGCGTTCTTCGTCCAATGCCTGCCCACCATATACTTCGCTGTGAACCCCATAGGGGTTCATAGCCCCCAAGGGTCTACCACAATTATGGACGATATCCTATCCATTTGCTTGAAGTGCGGCTTCATGCCGGGTGCTTTCTTTCCCGGAATGAAGTGCCCCGAGTGCGGCGACACAATTCTCTGACCTGAACTACATCGGGTGTGTTTGATAATGGCAGAGCCTTTCGCAAGGCCATGAATCGTCAACTGATTGCTCTTTTTCTCGTCTCCATGCTTATCCTTCCCGGGTGCTTGGATTCATCTGATTTGGAGACGACTGAGGACATCTTTGTTCCTGATGATGTGATTATACTCAATATTCCTCGAACTGATGGCTGTGACAATCTGAACCCGCTTCACTGCATGCTACCATTCCCCTCTGATGCATTCCTAATCGAGGACAATACGACCGTCACTGGGCTTCGGGTGAACTATGCTGAGAACACCTTACCCGTCTCAGGTTCGCTCTCTAATTCAGGAGAAAGTGTACAGATTGAATCTCTCAATCGATTGGATGGCATGAGCGCCACGACCCAGATTATGACGGCATTCAGCACTTTACCAAATCTCACAGGTGTTGCTGATCAATATTCGATTGGACTTTCCATGGAAGTTGGACACGCAACCACACTACTCAATTTGGACACGGGAGAGAAGGTTGCACATTGGGTTGAAACTGATGCCAGAGCGGATGATGATTCGGCGACCATCGTATTCATTCGAACACTGCGCTCTTTGGAACCCAACACAGCCTATGGAATCGGCATATCAGGGTTGGGCGTTACACCCTCGGTCGCCTTCCAAGCGATTCTCGATGGTCATCAAACCGATGCCCCTGATGTCGAGGCTCGACAGGAATCGATGGCTTCGCTGATTCAGGCTTTGAATGAATCCGGCCATGATGTTGAGAACCTCAAGGAGGCTTGGCAGTTCCATACCGCTTCAATTGATTCAATTCTAGGCCCCACTCTCTCCATGCGTGCGGATGCATTGGAGCGCTTGGGTGATGATGGAATTGCTTGCACCATTGAAAGCGTAGAAACCGATTGGTTGGGAGATCTTGACAATGACTTCCGACTCATCAAGGGCACCTACACAGTACCGCAGTATCTCGAATGGCAGAATCCTCCGAGTCTGTTGAGTAGAGATGCCAATGGAACACCTCAGTTCGTGGAGAATGCCGAGATTCCATTCACACTCGTCATTCCACAAGTTCTGGCAGACAAGAATGAGAGCGGACCTCTGGTCGTCTTCGGTCATGGATTCCTTGGTGATGGTCGTTCAGCCGTCTCGAGTTGGGCCATAGGATGGATGCAAGAATACGAGGTCGCAATGGTGGCTACGGACATCTACGGTTGGTCAGGCTCTGACTTGGACACCGTCTTCATGGGCCTAGCGAACCCTGAGTATTTTGAGCATCAATCCGACCGTCTACAGCAGATGCTAGTCAATCAGATGGCGCTCGCGCGGACGTTCAAGGGTGTGTGCAGCGATTTGGAAGACTTGCATTACAATGGAACGAATCTGGTCGACAGTTCTGATGTGCATTACATGGGCTATTCATTGGGCGGCATCTATGGTGCTAGCATCACAGGATTCTCTCCTGATATCGACCGCGCGGCCCTTTGGGTCGGTGGTTCAGGATTCTCCACATTCATTGAGCGAAGCACCAACTATGCAACCTTCTCAGATGGATTCATCCTTCCACAGGCGTACCCGCAGCGCAACGATCGAGCGTTGTTGATTGGAATATGTCAACAGATGTGGGATGCCTCTGATTCCGAGACTTGGCTGCGCTTTGCGGAGACAGGTTACGGTGACCAGATTCAACCGTTCAACTTCCTTTCCACCATTTCTGTGAACGATGCTCAGGTACCGGGTCTCTCTTCGGACAGGGCCGCGAGAACCGCCGGGATTCCGATGCTCAATGGGTCCATGATGTCGCCTTACGGAATTGATGTGGCAGACGGTCCAATCACTGGTTCTGCTATCGTTTATTGGGATGGAAGTTATGATGCAATGCCAGATACAAACGCAGCACCACCTATTGGGGATAGTGGAAAGGCTCACAACGAGATTGCTCCCATCATCCAAGTCAATGCGATGGTCGAGGATTTCCTTCTAACTGGAATCATCAACGATACCTGCGGTGGCAGTTGTACTTTTGATTTTGATACAGATCAAACCAATTGGGAATGAATCGATTCACCCATTCGAAAGGGCTGTCCAATCGACTTCAGTTTCTTCAATCTCAATCTCATCTACATCCATCTGAGCCAATTGCAGTTTACCACTGAGTTCGTCATTGACAGCATGCCAGTACGAATAAGCCTCAATGACCCATATACCTGATTCACGGGTTCCGTTTCCAGAACCTTTGACACCGCCGAATGGCAGATGCGCCTCAGCTCCTGTGGTCGAGTTGTTGATGCCCGTCATCCCAGCCTTGATTCCAGTTTTGAATCGATAGGCTTCGAGACGATCGTTGGTGTAGATGGCGCTCGAGAGTCCATATGGACTGGCATTTGCAAGATGTAGTGCATGATCGAAATCCTTGGCTTTTACGACAGTGATGACTGGCCCAAATATTTCCTCGTGGAAGCATTCCATGTCTTCAGTTACATCCGCATAAACGTGCGGCCACATGTAGACGCCTTCCGAGGCATCTCCAAGGAAGCCCGCTGGTTTGTTGTCGTTGGTGATTCGTCCTTTTCCATAGAGTTTGGTTGCACTACTGGTTTCACACATCTCCAAATCTTTGAGGAAATCAACCGCATATTTTTCAGACAACATTGGCCCGTAGAGAACACCTTCATTTCGTAATGAATCACCAATGGTCGTACTCTCGACCTTGGCCATGAGTTTGGACATGAATTCATCATAGATGTCTTGGTGAATAATCAGGTTTCCGAGGCTTGTGCAACGTTGTCCTGCAGTACCAAATCCAGCCCAATATGCGCCTTCTACCGCGTTGTCCATGTTGGCACTCGGCATGATGACCAGTGGGTTCTTTCCACCGAGTTCTAGGCTGGCAGAAACCAAGTTACGACCACATATTTCTCCAATCATCTTGCCCACCGCTGTACTGCCGGTGAATGAGATCTTGTTGACCATACCTTTGTCAACTGCATCGACTAGATGCTGGCCGGTTCCTCTGCCCTTTCCGTGTACGAGATTGATGACACCATTTGGCAACCCCGATTCATGCATAATACGCGCAAGCGCGAATGATAGGAGGGGAGCATCCTGAGGTGACTTCCACACACAGGTATTGCCACACATTATCGCTGGAATCATCTTCCAGAATGGGACAGCTGCGGGAAAGTTGCACGCATTGATTATCCCACAGACTCCGAGTGGACGTCGATAGGTAAACAATTCCTTGTCTGGCAACTCACTGTTGACAGTCTGACCGTACAATCGCCGACCCTCAGATTGGAAGAACAGACATGTGTCAATCGCTTCTTGAACAGATCCAGCCGATTCTTTGAGTGTCTTTCCAATCTCTCGAGTTTCGATGGCGACAATTGCATCTTTGTGTTCCATCAATAGTCGGCCCATATTACCGATGATTTGCCCGCGCGTGGGCGCGGGTGTTGCAGACCATCCTGGGAATGCTTTCCCTGCTGCACCTAGCGCCTCGTGTACATCCGCTTCTGTCGATAGTGGAAATTCTCCCAAACAATCGTCAAGCCAAGCCGGATTTGTTGATTTGAAAGTCGAACCATCGCTGGCTTGTTTGAGTTCACCATCGATGATATTGTATCCCTTAACACAAGGGTTGCCGTTTGGATTGCTGTGTTCAAGGAATTCCAATCCAGTCGATAGAACGTGCGCCATGTCTGGTCGAGTGCCATCCCCATCATGAATGCTATCCTCCCGGCGCTTGAACACAACTTGACAGACTCACCTCTCAGGAGAGTGGAAAACCACATCTTCAAAGGGGTCCTCGTCTTCTCCTCGTAATGCTATTGGGGCGATACTATGTCTGATGATGAAGAAAAAACACTTTCTCTGCGTGTTGCAAAAGCGATACCAAGTGACGTAGGTCATGGTCGGGCCCGTGTGCCTTTTGACAACGATTTAGGCCTCAAACCGGGCGACGTCATCGAAATCAGTGGTGAAAGAAATACAGCCGCAATCGTATGGAGATGTCGCCCAGAGGACGCCAACCTTGGCGTTATTCGAATCGATGGAATCATCCGCAAGAACGCAGGCGTTAGCCTTGGTGACCGAGTTTCCATCAAGAAGGTCGAAACCAAAGAGTGCGAGAGACTTGTTCTGAGTCCCGTCATGGCCAAGCAACAGAAAGTCAAGTTCGGCTCTGGAATCGAAGGATTCGCCCGTCGTGGCCTCAACAAGCGCCCTGTGGTTGCAGGTGACCGCATTTTCATCCCGGGCATGACCCTCTTCGCTGAAGCACTCCCATTCGCTATCGTCTCAACCAAACCGAAGGGAATTGTTCGAGTTCTTCCAGATACTGATATTGTCATCAAAGAGGAAATGGTTGAAGATGACGAACCTGGAGAGATTTCTTCAATCATGTACGAAGATATCGGTGGCCTTGGAGATCAGTTGTTGAAAGTACGTGAAATGATTGAATTGCCACTTAAGCATCCGATTCTCTTCCGTCGTCTAGGTATTGACCCTCCAAAGGGTGTCTTGCTACACGGCCCTCCTGGGACGGGTAAGACAATGATTGCAAAGGCAGTTGCCAATGAAACTAATGCGCATTTCACCAGTATCAATGGCCCCGAAATCATCTCGAAGTATTACGGTGAATCAGAGAAGCAATTGCGTGAAATATTCGACGACGCAGCTTCGAATACCCCTGCCATTATTTTTATCGATGAGTTGGATTCAATCGCACCGAAGCGTGAAGATGTATCTGGCGAAGTTGAACGTCGTGTCGTTGCTCAATTGCTCACACTGATGGATGGGATGCATGGCCGTGACAATGTGGTTGTCATCGGGGCTACAAACCGACCTGATGCCATCGACCAAGCCCTTCGAAGACCAGGTCGATTCGACCGTGAATTGGAAATTGGTGTTCCCGACAAAAATGGGCGTCGTGAAATCGTGAATATTCACACAAGAGGCATGCCAATCGCTGATGATTTCGACATGGACTGGATATTGGAAAATTCATACGGATTTGTGGGTGCAGATATCATGAGCCTAACCCGTGAAGCGGCGATGAAGGCTCTTCGACGTTATCTACCTGAAATCGATTTGGATCAAGATGAAATTCCACCAGAAGTCCTTGAGAAGATGGAAGTCCGAATGAATGACTTCCGGATTGCAATCAGAGAGATCGAACCGAGCGCATTGCGTGAAATCTATGTTGAGATCCCTGAAGTCTCATGGGATGATGTTGGTGGCCTTGATGAGATCAAGGAACGCCTCAAGGAGAGCGTCGAATGGCCATTGACAATGCCGGATA
>JAPKFG010000007.1 GCA_028821675.1 Candidatus Poseidoniales archaeon | reverse complement strand
CATGCACGGATCTGATAACCGAATTACCACAACAGCTGAGGTCATGGAAATGGCCCGGGACATCGGTCGAAAGTGGGGCGATTTACACGAAATTTTCGTCTGGGAAGATGGTGTAAAATTGGTTGGAGATAGATTGTATTATTTCCAAGCAATCCACCAAGAAAGTGACGTAATTCCTGAGAATGTGGATTGCATTCGCGCACTGATGGGGACTGAACCAGACTGGCAGACTTCCGTGGCCAAGACAGATGCAGCAATTTCGGCGTATTACAACTGCTGAGGCGTATTTATTGTGAATTGTTAGACGCCCTACGGGCGTCAACTATCAAAAAGGGGCGGGGGTTCGTTCCCCCCATGCGGCGCGTCTACCTTCCGTTCATCCTCGTCGCTCTGATGCTCACAATGCCTTGGGCAACCAGTGTTCCAACGACCCCTGTGTCTTCACTGGAATCTCCTCTTTGGACGGCTGCAGAAGCGGCTGAGAACTGGTACGAATCAGGGGGCTCCCCTGGCTCCAATGTTGGCATTTCCTCTGGTTCAGGTAAAATCTGGGTTCAAACTGGTGGATTTGACCCCCTGTACGAACAATCATCGGTCCCATCACATCTGGAAGCAGATGATGACCCGTTTGCCACAGGCTTCATCATCATGCAATTGTATCTGAATGATGGGGTATTGGCGGAATCACTGGCCAAAGGTGTGGGTGCAACTATCGTTGACACTCTCCCCGAAGATGCATGGGTTCTCCGCCTACCCAGTACTGCATTGGGTCGTAGTAATGCGATTATACAACTTGCTGACGATGAGCAAATCCGCTGGGTGGGTGCTCAACAACCGGCTTGGCGTCTTGATGTAGAAATTCATCAGGCGAGTGGATTGGTAGATTTGGATCTGACCTTGGCGCAGGATGTAGATACTACTCAAATCGAGGAACATCTGTACATGGCAGGCTCGAATTTCGTTCGTTGTGATGCCTATCTGTGCCAAGTCATCGGATTGGATTCTGCATGGTTAACATCCCTTGCCCGAGATCATCGTCTGTTGTTCATCGAGAAACACGATTCCATCGGTATCGTCAACAATTATGCACGCAGTATCTCGACCATTGATGCGACGGTGAACAACCACAATGGTGGCCTTGATGGGACAGGGGAAGTTGGAGCTTTGTCTGATTCCGGCCTAGATCAAGACCATGGTGACTTCACGAATCGAATCCGTGGCGTTTATCACAACTACGGGCCGGACAATTCAGCAGCGGACACTAATTCAGGACACGGTACTCACGTATCGGGGACAATGCTTGGAGACGGTTCTGGTGATTCGTCCACACGTGGTGTTGCTCCTGCCGCGACCTTCCATTTCTATCAACTTGAACACGATGCATCTGGTCAACTGGCACGTTGGGGTTCACTCTACGATATGTTTAGGGATTCTCAACAGAAGAACGCACACGTACAGTCAAACTCATGGGGTGCACAATCATCGTGGGGTCAGTACACTTCGGACTCACGTTCTGCTGATTCATTCCTACATGACTACGACGATTTCCTTGTCTTGTTTGCAGCAGGTAATGAAGGCAGCCAAGGGGCACAATCGATTGCACCACCCGCCACGGCCAAGAACGTCCTGACCGTTGGCGCATCTACGACTGGGCGCCCCGGAACTGCATCGGTCGGTCAAGTCGCATCATTCTCAAGCATCGGACCTACTGCTGATGGTCGAATCAAACCCGACATCGTTGCACCCGGTGTTCAAATCTGTAGTGCACGAGCAGAAGAGGCCCAGAATCCCGCCGGATGGTCCTGTTCTAGTGCACGGCATTCGGGAACCACAACTCCACTTTACATGTCAGCGGACGGAACTAGTGCATCAGCGCCTGTCGTCGGCGGTGCCGCATTGCTCGCCCGACAGTTTTTGAGAACCGAACTATCGATTTCCAATCCAGACAGTGCCCTCATCAAGGCGATTCTCATCAACGGTGCACGAGATCTCGGTACAGCCAATATCCCGAACATGGATGAGGGTTGGGGCCAACTTGATCTTGAAGAGAGTCTGTATCCGTATGATGGCGTCATCGCCAAGAACATCTTCTACGACACATCTCAGACCCTCGCGCCAGGTCTTTCCTATGCCTACAATTATGCTCTGGACGGCTCGTATGGCATCGATATCACCCTCGTTTGGAATGACCAAGAGGGATCATCTTCTGCAACACAGTCTGCAGCCCGTCTTGTCAATGATCTCGATTTGACCGTAACCGCTCCCGACGGGACGATGTACAAAGGCAATGATTTCGCCAATGGTTTCTCAACCACCGGTGGTTCCAAGGATTCCCTAAACAATGTCGAGCGAGTTAGGTTGTCTTCAGGTCCGACTGGAGATTGGACAATTACTGTCGCTCACTCTGGCGGCTCGCACCAAGGATATGCTGTGGTCCTCTCCGCTGTGGGGAATGAAAATCCCATCAGTGATATCGCTGTATTTGAGGGATCAATATGGGCTAGTCAAACGATGCCATTAGAGAATGACTACGTCCTTCTGAGAATGGCTTGGGTGAATCAAGCACCCGCAATCACCACGAGTTACGAAGTCTTGGTTGAAGACATCACGGACAATGTGGTTCTATGGAGTGGCACCCGTTCCCCTCTTGCCGGAGGTGCATCAGATTCCTTCACGTTCCAGAATCAATTCACAACAACAGGCATTCATACCATTCGTTTGACCTTGGATTCAACCAACAATGTAACCGAAATGAATGATGAGGTTGATGGAACCAACAACAATATGGCGATACTCGATTTGAACGTCACAGCCATCGGTGTTCGAATCACTCCACATATGCAAGATGGTTCACTTCCTGCCGATAACGACGAGGTTGAGATTGCGCGCAAGCAGACTCTCGACCCATCATCTGGGACTGAGGTTTCTTGGGATCTGACATTGGCGAATGAAGGAACCAGCGACGAAGAGGTGGTCCTTGTCGTCACTCCTGTTCAGATGATGGAAGACGGTGGTGCGTTGCAACCTCCTGAAGATGATTGGGAAAAGGTATCTTCAGCAGGGAGTCCATTTTCACTGACATCAGCCGAAGGGGTCGCCAACAGCACTCAAGTGACGGTTACGATGAGAGATTTAGATGCTGATTTGGATGCATTCAACGGGGCTAGATATGCATTACCAGGGACGTATGTCGTTGACCTCATCGCCTATTATCGAATGAATCCGACGGTATCGCACACGATTCGCCTAGAGGTCGAAGTACTCCGCGTGGAAGGTCTAGAAACCATTCTCGCAGGAACCAACAATCTGGGTGCAGTACCTGGGGATTTCGCCTCCTTTTCGCTTTCCGTTCTGAATACAGGAAACGGCGAAACTGTCTATCAGATTTCATGTGAGACGCCCAATCGATGGTCCATTGAATTGGGAACCGGGAATTCCTCTACTCTCGCGCTAGAACCTCTGGCTCGTCTCCAATTCATCCCGGTACCGGTTCGTGTGCGCGTGCCATACATTGTCAATGGCTTGCCTGCAGCTGGGACCGTCGAGGATGTCACGTGTGTGACTTCAAGTCTTGCAGACCCTACCAAATCCACCACCGAATCACCAGCAGATGGCGTTGAAGTATGGGTCAGTCGGGCTTTTAGCGCCGATTTGTATGAGGAAAATGGTGACCCGTTGGGTCCTTCTGGTTTCATCGATGACATTTCAGTTGAGAATGAGGAACGTATCGAACACACTTTGGTTATTGAGAATCGAGGAAACATTGAGATTGATTTCAGTGTCCGCGCATCCCCTGCTCTACCCCAGTGGGATCTAGAGATGACTGCAGGTATTCTGGTCGACGACCGATTTCTTGAATTCACATTGCAGCCGGGCACCTCACTCACCATAGACATCGTCATTCTGGTTCCCAACAATTCCAACGATGGAGATACCAATCAAATCGATTTCCGTACTGAACTTGAAGACTCTGGATTCCAAGTAAACAGAACGCGATTGATTGTACAAGAAATTGCTGATTTTGCCATCCATCTTCCTGATTCTGGTTCGATTACGGCCTCGATAGGAGACTATGGATTGGCCGAGATTAATTTGGAGAATATCGGCAACGTCGACTTACTCTTGAGTTGGTCATTTGGCACACTCCCTGATGGTTGGCAGGTTGGTTTCGCATCTACTGCACCCGGCGGTCTTCTAAATGGTGGAGATGCGAGTGTCACAGTCTCCCTCTCTGTAGCGTCTGGTACCCCTCCCGGTCCCGGTGAGACCTTATCGATTATCATCGATGCCGAGACATTGGACGGTAATACACAATTCCAGAAAGTCGCTGAACTTGGAATCATTGTTGAACCAAGTCTGTGGTTAACATTCCATACAGACACCCGAATAGAAATTTCCCAAGGTCTGCCCATGAGCGGGAATCTCTCTGTGACAAATTCGGGCAATATTGCTTGCGATGTCACCTTGGTAATCGAAGCCCCAAGTGGTCTAGAAGTCATTTTGGAAAATGATGCATTGGATGCCATGGCGATTGGCGAATCTCGTGTGGTAACATTCACCTTGAGCAGTGAGAATCTCAGGGGACTTCACAGTGTCACATTCAGTGGACAAGCGACACCCCTAACTAGTGAATCTCTACCCTCTGGTAATGATTCAGCCACCCTTGAGGTGACGATATCAGGAGATGGCGAATCTGATGGCATTGCTGGTCTTCTGGAATCTCTCGGTCTGCCACCATGGACTATTGCCATTTTTGCCTTCCTCGTCGTCGCAATGCTAGGTTTGATCATCCTTAGATTGCGTCGAACCGACCCAGCTATTTCTCGGGGCGAGGAATTACTGTCTCCTGGTGAAATATTGGGTGCACAAGCCAATCGTCGTGAAGCGGCACTCAACATAGGTGCCTCTTCGGATGTTCAGGCATCAGGGTCAGTAAGTGCAACTGAACTGGCCACTGCACTTTCTCAGAGTAGCCCAGCGTCCTTGCCTCCTCTTTCAGGCGGCATCCCATCTGGCCTTCCACCCGCACCAGTACCGCAGGGCCAACCCCCCGAATCGATTGTGAGTGGTCCCCCATTACCCTCTGGAGGCTTGCCACCAGGGTGGACAATGGAACAATGGAAACACTACGGTCACGAATATCTGAAGCGTACCGGCCAGTCGTGAACGGTGCCCGTAGGGCTCCGTTCAGTTCAAGAAGACCTCATTGTTCGCATCAGCATGGCATCATCCATCGTCCTGTTTGGACCCCCTGGGGCTGGCAAAGGAACTCAGGCCGGTAATATCGTCTCAATCACCGGGAAACCACAAGTCTCTACCGGCGATATGTTGCGTGCTGCTTTGGCTGAAGGGACGACATTGGGGTATGAGGCGAAAGGATATATGGAATCTGGTCAACTTGTTCCAGATGAAGTCATAATTGGCCTAATTGAGGAGAGATTGACACATTCCGATGCATCAGACGGTGTTCTGTTCGATGGATTTCCTCGGACCATCGCCCAAGCCGAGGCTCTTTCTGAAATTGCAGATGTCAGCGTCGTTATTGCAATTGAAGTGCCCGACATTAGAATTGTTGCTCGAATCTGTGGTCGTTACACTTGTGCCAACTGCGATGCAGTATATCATGACACATTCAATCCAACTCAAACATCCGGTACCTGTGATCATTGTGGGCACTCGGAAATGAAGAGACGTGCTGACGATAACGAAGAGACGGTTAGAACGCGGTTGGCCGCATATCACACCCAAACCGCGCCCCTCGCAGATTGGTATCGTCATCGTGACCTATTCGTGGCAGTGGATGGCGATCAAGATATTGACAAAGTCAGCGAATCAATTTCTGCAGTACTCTAGGGAGGCGAAGGCATGGCACGTGGAAGGAGAGGGCGACCCCGGGCTGCTGGCTTGCGACGCAATCGCGCTACGGAAGCTTCCAAACGACTATCGGAAATACTAGAGAAGCCATGGTCTCATAATGATTCAACTGTCGATGGTGCGGCCAAACAAATGTGGTTGATTGGGCGACGACATCGTATTGGATTGCACCCGAATCATCGTGTTTGGATTTGCCGTGGTTGCAAGGCCCCGCTTCGCCCTGGAATTACTGCACGAATTAGGATTAGACATGGGTGCCGAATCACCACATGCCAACGATGTGGGCAAATTTCACGACGAGGTCCTAATTTCCCGAAAGAGGTGAATGAATGACTGACGTACCGACTAACATCCGCAAAATGGCTCATGATCGAGAATTCAAAGTCACCATTCGCATTGGTCGCTCTGGGTTATCGGACGCTATGTACGAGGAGTTGGATGCTCAATTGAGTTCTCGCAAAGTCGTCAAAGTGAAGATGAACAAAGGCCTGATTGAGGAACGGGATAGCCGTCGAACAGTTTTCGAAGAAATAGCCGAACGTGTCAATGCAATACTGGTTGATGCCCGCGGAAATGTCGCCATTTATTGGCGTTCATAATCAAGCGTTATCACTCGCACGCGTACGTATGTGTTGAAGAGTCGTCTCGTACCGCCACTCTCTAATGTCAGCCCCCCCCCCGGTTTGGATGGGAAGTGTTGTGGCTGTCCTCATCCTCTCTATTATGGTGGCCATGGGCGCTAAAAAGACATCTTTTCCTTACACCATCGCTCTCGTGATTGTTGGTTTGTTCGCAGGGTGGACCGGAGAATTCTGGATGCCTGAGGATATTGAACTCTCAGGACTTCTCACCGCTGAAATGATCTTCTACATTCTCCTACCTCCTCTATTGTTTGAAGGCGCCTCTGGGATGCATATTGATAAATTGAAACAGAATTGGAAACCCATATCGCTCTTGGCCATCCCAGGGGTTGTGATTAACACGACTATAATCGGAATCATATGTTGGAAACTTGTTTGGGCTGATGTCGAAAATGGAATGTGGTACGGTCTGCTCTTGGGTTCGATTCTAGCGGCCACCGATCCCGTGAGTGTTCTCGCTCTGGTGAAGACACTGGGTGCCCCCAAACGCTTGTCAGTGTTGATTGAAGGCGAATCACTGTTCAATGATGGGACTGCTGTCGTTCTGTTCAACATTCTTCTGTTCACAACCCTCGCAGTTCTCTCAGGCGTCGATCTCTCTGTGATTTCACTCATCAAAGCAGGCCTGAGTGAGTTCCTTTGGGTGGTCCTCGTTGGCGCAGTCGCAGGTTCACTCTGCGGCTTGTTCGCCAGCTGGATCATGGGTCAATCTGATGATCATCTGGTCGAAATCTCCATCACCCTGGCTCTTGCCTTCGGTGCCTTCCTAATGGCTGAAAATATGGGGGGGAGCGGTGTAATCAGCGTGGTTGTCGCAGGATTATTGGTTGGAAATAAAGGTATCAAGGAAGGCATGACGCCTACTGCCAGAATCGGCATGCATCACTTTTGGGAAGTGTTCTGTTTCTTGATCAACTGCGCACTGTTCCTATTGATTGGATACGAGTTGATATCTGTGTTTTCATGGAATGCTCACGTAGTCTATCTCGCCAGTGTCGGTATTGGTGCGGCTTTGATCGCTCGCTTGGTCATCTTTCCACTCACGACTCTCGCGAATATTGGGAATCCAAATCCCGTCTCCACTCGCTGGCAGGTTGCAATGTGGTGGGGTGGCCTTAGAGGTAGTATCCCCATCGCCTTGTTGCTACTCGTCTCCCACGTTGTCAACCATCCACCTGAGTTTGAGTTCCTGGGCGAAATGGTCACTGGTGGCCAAATCACTGTGTATGAAGACATGCTCATCATCGCTTTCAGCGTCGTATTGTTCTCCCTCCTCGTTCAAGGCCTGACGATGAAATCTATGTTACGGCGCCTTGGAATCAGTGGTTCTCCTGCAGATGCTGAGGTTCGTTACGAGGTCGCACTCGCCGAGGTCATCGGTAGTCGAGCCGCCTTGCGACGGCTCAGCGCTCTCAACACACAGGGCCTCATCAGTGATGAGGATCAGTCTACATTTGCCGAGCCTTACCGCGCGCGTGTGAGGGAAAGCCAGGAAACAATCGTAGAATTATCAGAAGCAAATGTTGTCCATGCAACACGTGTTGAGCGCGCTCGTCGCGAGCTCATCATGGCGCAGATTGAAGCCCTTCATGATGCTGAACGCTCAGGGAACATTTCTTCGGCCGTTTCCATCACCGCCTTGGCTGGCTTGAACAAAGCGTTGGGTGAAAGTGAATTCATACAAGAGGAGATTCAGGATGCCTCGCGAACCGAAGAAGAAATTGACATAATTGTCGAAGGTGAAGTGTCCGAAGTTCTGATTCCTGAATCGACTGAATCCATTGTCGGTCAATCACAGGAAAAATCCGAAGAGGAATGAGGCGAACACCGTCCTCAATCGACATTTTTGAGAAGGCATATTCAAGAGCCAATTTCATGTCGAGGGGTCATGGAGCCTCGAGTTTGGGTACTGCTCGTATTCGTGGCAGCGTTCGCTTTGATTCTTTCAGAGAAGATTCATCGAACAATTGCCGCTTGGTTTGGCTGTGTTTGCATGCTATTCTTGGGTTTGTCCATGGGCGTATTCCAGAACTGTGAAACCGTTGCAAGTGATGCTGGTGGTCATATTTTTGCGAGATTCGGTGGCGGCGGTACCGTGGACATTTGTCATCATTCACTTGAGTCCTTGATGTTGCATTGGATTCATTTTGATGTCATCGGTCTATTGTTGGGAATGATGATTTTCGCAGCCCTGCTTGAAGTCTCAGGATTCTTTGAGTATGTATCTGTGAAGGCTGCCAAACTGTCAGGTGGAGATCCATGGAAGTTGGTCGTCTATCTAGGCACATTCACTACCCTAATTTCCTTGGTGATCGACAATGTTACTGCGATTATTATCATCGCACCGGTGACGCTCAGAATTTGTCAGAAATTGGAAATCAATCCTATTCCACCCTTACTTGCGGAAGCCATTCTTTCGGACACGGGCGGTGTGGCCTCCATGGTTGGAGATCCTCCCAATGTCATGATTGCAAGCCAGGCCAGCGGCATGGATGAACTGGCCTCTTTGTTCGGATTCAATGGATTCTTGCTTCGATTGGGTGTTCTGACATTCTTGGCTTGGGTTGCAACATTGGGATACCTTCGCTACTATTACAAGGATTGGCGCGAATCTAAGCCAGCCCACGTTGAAGCAATCTTGGAAGAAGATGAGTGGGATTGTATCGAGCATCCAATGTTGATGAAGACAACACTATGGATTCTAGGTGCCACAGTTGTCATGTTCTCGGCAACTGAATTTTTGCACCTCCATGTTGAGATTCATGCGCTGGCTATGGCTGGTGCCGGTGTTGCGTTGATTGCTGCAAAGCCTGAAGACAATGAGATGCCAGGCCACGGGCTGATGCATGCAGTGACTGAGAAGGTTGAATGGCACGCTCTACTTTTCTTCGCTGGACTGTTTATTTTGGTCGGAGCGATGGGCAATGTTGGATATCTCTACGACCTCGCCAATTGGATTTTCGACAATTTCGGTTCCAATCATGTGATGCTTGCAGTCGCCATCATTTGGGTCTCTGCAATCGCCAGTGCCATCATTGACAACATCCCCTTCACAGCTGCGATGATTCCTGTAATTGTGGCCATCGGTGAAGCCGACCCCACCATCGACATGGCCCCACTATTCTGGGCACTTGCGATGGGTGCAGGATTCGGTGGAAATGCGACACCAATCGGTTCCAGTGCCAACGTCATGACCGTCTCAATTAGTGAACGCGGTCCGAATCCAATCACGACGAAGGAATGGATGAGAGTTGGTTTCCCAGTGATGATGATTACTTGTATTGTGGCCACGATTTTCATGATTCTATTCCACGGCACACTCTACAGTTCGGTTTAGGTTTAGGCTACACCGCTTGGCGGCAGCATCAAAACGGTCCACGTATCCAAGCGGTTCATGCAGGAGTGCGATGCTTGTGGCTTGCTCTTCGGAGGAGCTGAGGACTGCCCTTCATGTGGGAGCCGGGTATCTCACACAGCACCCGAAAATATCGAGGATGGTCGACACGGCCGCCCCACGGGTCCACTGCCTGGAGAATCCGCTTTGGATGATGCGATTCACGGCATCGAGGGGTTGGATCTCAGTATCTCAGAAGATACCACCTCAAGCCTTCCATCATCCCTGCCCTTTCAGGTTGGGGGCAAGGGTCAGATATCATCTGCTCTCCCCTTTGGAGTTGGGGCTCCAGCAGGCATCATCCTCGAGAGTAAGGGTGACCTTCCTCCGGAGGTCAAAGTTCCTGAAGTAACGTTAAGTTCAGAATCGGAAAAAGAGGATCCTTGGGGTATGCCAGAAGTAGCATCATCACCCGTTCTTCAAGCCTCAATCGGTTCAGTGGAGGAGCAGAGTGAACCACCGCTGATGGTGTTGCAAGCACGCGCCGTCGTCACCGAGGAAGAACAACTGTCAGACGCACCAGTTCTAGTCGAAAATGCTTACCAGATTAAGGCCGCAGCATTCGACCATGAACACGTTTATGCTGTCGATGAAGATGTTGTTATTCACGATTTCGGCGACGAAAATCTCGTTACCGAAATAGTCGTTAATTTCGATGAACTTGTGGATCCAGCAGAACAAACAGTGCGCTTCAATCCAGAGTTACTTTCTGAAGGTGAACCCGAATTAATGCCTGCGAAAGCTCTGTCCATTGATGATGGTGGAGACGCCAATATCGCCGGGCAATCAATCGCCGCATTTGAAGCCCTAGGTGATGGCCGGTGGAAGGATGCTGCTGACGATTTCCGACTCGTCTGTAATTCACTGCCAGGGGATTCAGCAGCGCTGAATAATTTCGGCCTTTCTCTTCTTCAATTAGCCATTCAGGTACACGTGAAGAATCCGACTGATACTCCAGCAGAAGAACCATATTTTGAGGCTGCAGTTCTGGCTCTTAGACAGGCTGCACAACAAGACAAATACAATCCAATCATCCTGTACAATTTGGCCACCTGTTTGGCTACTTGTGAACGCCATGGTGTGGCAACTCGAATATGGGATGCCACAATATCGCTATCTCCCGATGATGCTGCATCGTTGAATGGCAAGGCAGTTTCTCTCATTGCATTGAACGAATTTGATACTGCTTCAAATCTCTTGATGCGGGCGCGAAATATCTCCCCGTCAGAGCCTATAATTCTGCGTAATCTACGCCGACTCCGACCCACAGTTTAATCGTAATATTCGTATATTGGCTAGAAAGGGCGAAATCGCCCCTCTTCTCGGCACGCAGTCCCTCATTTTTACCACCCTGCGATTCCCGAACCATTCATATATGGGAGGTCGGTCGGCGAGATGCTCAAAAGTGCACCCCGGTAGCCTTGACTATCGTGGGGAAGAGGTGGAGACCGTCCCGCCCCGTGGGGGAGACGGGGTGGTCTGAGAAACCAGAATCGACGTTTCTGGACACCAGAGGACTCACACAGATGTGAGTGTGGATAAATTACAAATTGATGCTACAACCTGACTGGGGGATGGCTCGGCTCGAGAGCTGATGAAGGTCGTGACAAGCTGCGATAAGCTACGGGGAGGCGCATGAATGCCTTGGATCCGTAGGTCGCCTAATAGGACCTCCTGACGCAAGTCGTCATTCCCAGATATACATGGGAAAGGGAACCCACCGAATTGAAGCATCTTAGTAGGTGGAGGAAAAGAAATCAAAGAGATTCCGTGATTAGTGGCGAACGAAAACGGAGCAGAACAAACCGAATCCCCTTGGGAAACCTTGGGGAGATGTGGGGTTTGGATCGTCTATTGCCTAAACTCGTGAAGTAGAAGTCGACCTGGAACGGCGCACTACAAAGGGTGAAAGTCCCGTATACGTAACGAACATGGCCAAGTGACGAATCCAGAGTAGCGTGCGTTGGATATCGCGCGTGAATGTGGGAGGCATAAACTTCCAATTCTAAATACTACTCGAGACCGATAGTTAACAAGTAGAGTGATCGAAAGCTGAAAAGTATCCTTGACGGGATGTGAAAAGTACCTGAAACCAGTTAGGAACAGGCTGAGTGAGCGTGAAAGCGATGATATGAGCAGCGTTCACTCGTGCGTTTCGAAAAATGCCCCTGGGAGTCTTGATTATTGGCGAGGTTAAGCAGTTAATCTGCGAAGCCGTAGGGAAACCGACAAGTCCGCAGCCCTTCGGGGTGAGGGACGAGATGTGCTCGTCTGAAGTCAATAGTGGAGAACCTGAAGCCCGACGATCTATGCCTGGCCAGATTGAAGCCCGACGAAAGTTGGGTGGAGGATCGAACCGTTGCTGATCTGCAAATCGCTCGGACGAGCTGGGTATAGGGGTGAAAGTCCAATCGAGTTGGGCAATAGCAGGTTCCGCGCGAGACTACTCGTAGGTAGACCTCTGTAGAGACAGATTACGCTGTAGAGCACTGATTGGGTGTTTAGGGAGAGCAATCTCTCGGCACGCTGCCAAACTCCGAAGGTGTAATCGTCAAAGACGCAGGGAGTGAGCCACGGTGGGTAAGCTACCGTGACGAAAGGTGAACAAACCAGCCTAGTGTTAAGGTCCCAAAATTCCAACTAAATGTCAAAGATAAACCGTGTCCGTGGTCGAAGACAACTAGAAGGTGGGCTTAGAAGCAGCCACCCTTGAAAGAGTTCGTAACAGATCACTAGTCAAGCTTGCGGGCCGGGAAAAGGGACGGGGCTAAGTTGGATACCGATACATTAGACCAGCGAAAGCTGATGTGGTAGCGCGGCGACATGCTCGGACAGAAGCGAGGCTGTGAAGTCTCGTGGACCGTGTATGTATGAGAATCCAGGGAAGAGTAGCAGCAAAGTGTGGTGAGAATCCGCACCACCGAAAGGACCAGGGTTCCTCGGCAATGATCGTCAGCCGAGGGTTAGCCGGTCCTAAGGATATTCTTAACCGAGATATTCGAAAGGGAAATGCGTTAATATTCGTATGCCTCTGTACAATAATGGTGACGGCTTTGGTTAGTTCGGCGGGTCATATAGCAGGCCCGTGAAGCGTTCAATAATCGATTGGAGAACCGTCATGGTGAGAAGATCGAGAAGGCGTGAAAGCAATCCGAATTATACCAAGGTCCCGTGAAAAGCCGTACAGATGACCGTACCGAGAACTGACACAGGTGCCCCTGGGTGAGTAGCCTAAGGTGTGACGGAAAAACAACCGCGAGGGAACTCGGCAAAATCGCCCCGTAACTTCGGGAGAAGGGGTGCCAGCCTTGAGAAAGGCTGGTCGCAGTGACTAGAGGACTCCGACTGTTTAATAAAAACATAGCCGACTGCCAGTCCGAAAGGATGTGTATAGTCGGTGAATCCTGCTCAGTGCCGGTATCTGAAATGGGGGTACAACCTCACGAAGGACCGGTAAACAGCGGGGGTAACTATGACCCTCTTAAGGTAGCGTAATACCTTGTCGCTTAATTGGCGACTTGCATGAATGGTCTAACGAGAGTCCTACTGTCCCCGCGGTTGGTCCGGCGAAATTGACTTTACTGGCGCACAGTCCAGTACCTTCAGCCTGCAAGCGAAGACCCCGTAGAGCTTTACTGCAGCCTGTCGTTGTGTAGTGGCACTCCACGTGCTGCGTAGACGGGAGACATTGATCCACCAGGCGCCAGCCTGGTGGTTAGTCGACAAGAGAGACACCGTCCTTGAAGTGCAACTACACTCACTCTTAACGAGGACACCGGTAGGTGGGCAGTTTGGGTGGGGCGCCACGCGCTCGAAATGATAACAAGCGTGCCCAAAGGTCAGCTTAGGTGGTTCAGTCTCCACCGCTAAATGTAAGGGTAAAAGCTGGCTTGACGTGGATCGGCACAATAACGATCGACGATGCGAAAGCAGGGCCTAACGAACCTACCAGCCTCATTTATGGGGGCGGTAGATAACAGAAAAGTTACCTCGGGGATAATTGAGTTGTCACCAGCAAGAGCTCACATCGACCTGGTGGCTTGCTACTTCGATGTCGTCTCTTCCTATCCTGGGTCTGCAGCAGGACCCAAGGGTGGGGTTGTTCGCCCATTAAAAGGGATCGTGAGATGGGTTTAGACCGTCGTGAGACAGGTTTGTTGCTTTGTGGCTGAAGCGCGTAAGATACCTGACGGGAAGGGGCTCTTAGTACGAGAGGAACGGAGTCTCGGTGCCACTAGTCTACCAGTTGTCTGCTAAGGCAATGCTGGGTAGCCACGCACCAATGGATAAGAGCTGAAAGCATCTAAGCTCGAAGTCAACCTGAAGACGAGGTATCTCAGAGCTCCGATAAAAGATCGGTTTGATAGACTGCGGGTGTAAGCACCAAGGTTCGCCGAGGTGTGTAGCCCAGCAGCACTAATCGCTCGAGCATCTTCAAATTTTTTCCGCACCACATTTAGTGTGGGCCTCTGTTCAATAAAAACGTCGATTCATATTCAAAGAGGAGTTGTACACGACCATAGCGGAGGTGTCTACCCGGTCCCATATCGAACCCGGAAGTCAAGACCTCCTGCGTCACTGTTTGTACTGTGGTACGAGAGTCCACGGGAACGCGTGTCGTTGTGTCTCTTTCACTCCTCTTTACCGGGTCCCGGTCGTCCTTTTGGTCGGCCGGGGTCCTACTTTTTACAATCCCCCACATCTTTTTTCACTCACGGCCGTGGGGCTAGTTCACCGTTTTCCATCGGTACGGCTAAGAGAGGCCGACACAGGCGCCCCCACACTGAGGTGTAGTGATGGGGCTGAGAGCATCTGATTTACTTGGTACAAGTCAAGTCGGTGTACACCTTGCAATGGTTGGTCGTGTTCTGTTTGCACCGATGCAGATTTCAAAGAAAGATTTGAAAAATCTTGAGGATAGTCTGGGTCTTGAAGTTGCCCAAATGTCAGTTGGTGGTAGCTCACTTGTTGGTGCCCTCATTGCTGGCAATTCCAATGGAATCGCAGTGGCCGATATCGCAACTGAAGAAGAAATTGATCGCCTAACCTCATTTGGTGATGTAGTCGTGATGGAAAGTGGTGTGAATGCCGCTGGTAATTTGTTGATCGTCAACGAAAATGGTGCTGTCGCGAGCCCAATCTTACCTCAAGATGGCCTAGACGTCATCTCAGAGACTCTCAAAGTCAGTTGTGCCGCCATTAGTATCGCAGGGAACGAAACACCTGGTAGCGTCGCGGTTTGCAACAATCACGGCGTGTTGCTCCACCCCGACGTCACCGAGATTGAAGTCGAAACAATCGAATCCATTCTAGATGTTCCTGCAATGGTTGGAACTGTAAATTTCGGTTCCCCTTACGTTGGTTCAGGTTGTGTCGCAACCGACAATGGAGCATGGGCCGGTTCGCAAACCACCGGTCCAGAATTGAATCGAATTGAGGACGCATTGGGATTAATCTGAGGATTGCCCCAATGGCCAATGTTCAAAGACGGATTCGGCAGGGAATCAGGTCATGGGGGAACTGCTTTACTCGGGCAAGGTGAAGCAGGTATGGAGCACTGACGATCCAGATGTGATTGAGTTTAGGTACACCAATCAGATTTCTGTGTTCGATCAAATCATCCCTTCACTCATCCCTCGCAAAGGTGAGAGTCTCAATCGTACCTCCTGTCATTGGTTCAGATTGGTTGAGGAGGCTGGAATTTGCGACACCCACATCATCGAGATGAATGCACCCGACCGTGTTCTTGCACAACGTTTCACCGTTATTCGTGAACCGGGGGCAATTCCTTCAGATATGGAGAATGTCTTTGTTCCACTAGAAGTGATTTGTAGACATTATTTGGCCGGTGGAGGATGGCGCCGATACAAGCGAGGAGATGTCGGTGCTGAGGAATTTGGATTTGAGCCAGGAACGATTCTAGACGAAGGTGTCAAACTCCCGAAGCCATATCTTGAGGTATCGACCAAGTTCGAGAAATTTGACCGCCTGCTCGATCGCGAAGAGGCATTGCAAATCTCCAATATTACGGATGATGAATTCGATGCAATCTTAGATATCGTTTTGAAAGTGGATGACATCATTCAACAAGAGGCCACTAAACGGGGCCTCATTCATGTCGATGGAAAGAAAGAGTTTGCACTGGGTGTCAATCGCAAACCCGTCTTGGTTGATTCATTTGGTACGTTAGATGAAGATCGTTGGTGGGCTGCTGCTGACTATGAGGATGGAAACATTGTTTCCTTATCCAAAGAGTTCGTTCGTGAATATTATCTACGTACAGATCACCATGCTGAACTCTATTCAGCGCGCGAGGCAGGAACCGAAGAGCCCCCCATTCCTGCGTTGCCTCAAGACATCATCGATCAAACAGCTGCACTCTACGAAAGCATGTTTGAGCGATTGACTGGCGAGAACTTCTAATCAATCGTGAGCCCGCATTAGAATTCCCAGATTACGCTTTTCTGCTGTTTTAAGAATTATTATCAGGTGTCTTACAACGTCTCTAACTCCTCCATCAAAAGATTCGTTTTTGGAGACCTTCCAAGCGGATTTCTGTAGATTGGTTCGCAACAACGTAACATCAGTTGCGGTCAACCAACCGTGTAGAGACATGCCTCCAAAACCAATACTCAAATTATCGTGGCCACGTGTTTCTTTTCGCAGCCCCACATCCATTTGTGTGAGGAGTTGACTGCCGGGATTATCTTCTGACTCAGGGATGAGGTTAGCACGAAGGTAGGCAATTGCATTCCCATCATTTGTCGGAAATCGTCCAAGTCGATCCCTCGACACACCTCTGTCCAATGGTTCAGCCGGACTCCCATCTGGCTGAGTTGCCCTCAATGCGATGAACAAGATTGTCGCATCATCCCATTCAATCCCCGTACGCCCATTCGTTAGAACAATGCCTTCATCCTCTAATTTCTTAGCGACCAAAGGATGAGTTGTGGTGAGTGTTAGAAACCCATCATCCTCACCTTTTCTCGCGGAGTCCAATATGTCTGCAAGTTCTCTAGCAGCCAAACCTTGCATGGGGTCGAATGTGTAAAAAGGGGTAATATCCCCTGAATTCAGGGATTCCAATCAATCCCCTCCAATTCGTTCTCGATGCTCACGAAGTCGTTGAAGACGAGATTCAAAATCGTCCAATGCAACGGTTACCTCTTCAGGCTCGACATCCACCCCACCAGGTTCTGCTTGTACTTCGACCACGGGATCGTCTTCACCTTCGATGTGAATATCTTCATCGTCATCTATTGGTGCCATGCTAGATTTCATCGATTTCGCCGGCGCTCTTTTTCGAATTCTCTGACGTGTTTCAACACGTCTCTGTCCCGAATCTGGTCGAATCAGTCCGAGTAAGCCCATGGTGAAGAAGACGATGACAAGACTCCCAAGGAGCATGGCATAGTTCAAACCATCACTGGGCGTCGCGATTCCGGCAGGTAGGACAATTAAATTTGTATCATCATTGTCGATATTATCTTCATTCCATGGAGGGTCGCATTTCAATTCAATAGCAATGGTTGTGCCAACAGGTAGATTTGGTCTTTCGATGGTAATCTGAGGGGCCAAATCTCCGCTAATATCTACCCGGTGAAGCGATTCCCAATTTCCAGCGATGAGATGTATGTAACAAACCGCATCTGATAATTTCGATTGATTCTGTCGAGTGATTGAGATTACAATTTCTTGTGTGCCTGACGTCTCTCGAAGTTCTACAGCGGTAATCCCCAAATTCCAATTCGTATCTTGAATCATCACGGTTCTTGAGGATTCAGCAATGACTCCACCATTCCCATCTAGTAATGTTGCTTTGAGAGTGTGTTCACCAGGCCCTGGATTCCATGATGTTGCTGAGAGATTAATCGAACTGAGGGTTGTATTTGCTAGCAAATTTCCAGACACATAATCGATGACATCTCCTATTTCATCCCGTAAAATCGCCGTCCACTGAATTTCAGTTGTACCGTTGTGAATCGTACATGTGGCCTGAGGGGTTGATCCCAATGAATTCACGGTACAACTTCCCATGCGGGTGGGGGGGTCGCGTACTCGCGCCCAGTAGTCGAGTACTACACCGTCGACACTGAGTTGTCCGTCAGAATCCATGATAGGGACCGTCCAGAGCCAACCCCCGTCCTCTGATTGAGGCAGTGCCACCCCGCCTTGTTGGACTGTATTCACTTCAAATCCTGGATTGAAGTCAAGTTCTAAGACATCTCCAGATGTTCCAAACAATACTGGACTGGTCGCCCACGAACGATTGCTCTGAGTGAGTGTGAGCGTCACTTCTCGTTGTGTCCCCGCCTCATCGAGAGTGCGCAATGTGACACTGGTATTGTAACCAGTCTGGGAATTTGGGGGAATTGCTGAAATCGGAATGCCTGAACTTTCCCCCACGCCCAAACTCACTTGATTCGGCCCGGACAGTAACCATCCCTCAGGTAATCCTAGAATTTCAATGCCGATTGTTGTCGGTGCATTGCCCAAATTGGATAGCATTGCCAATGGCAATCCTCCTGTATTTGAAATGGCCCATTCTTCATCATGCGTTAGCGCATAATCGTGCCACGCAGCGACACGTAGGGGCAGTGTGGTTTGACCCATGCCTCCTCCATCTCCATTTTTTGCCCGAAGTGTCAATTCGACAGTGTGGCCTGAAATAGCTCCCTCTGGTGGAATGATCACACAGGTGAAATTCGCACTTTCACCGGGGGAAAGAGATGAGATATTCCCACTGACATTGATGTTCCACCCTCCGACATCAACCCAGCCGCTGATGAACGGTTCTGCTGGTGAATTGCCCCGCTGCTCGACAATCAATGATACATTGGCACCATTTCTGTCGATATCTAAGTCTGCCCCTCCAGCAAGAATCCACCATCCAGGTACGTGATTTATTTTAATGTGGATAACAAATGGTGCAATCGTGGTGTCGTCACTCAGTCCATTGAAACTCACAGTAGCCACGGTATCTTTCCATGCTGTGGCTGATGTATTGACACCGATTGAGAGATTCTGCGTATTATTGACCAATATGCTGCCACTTGCGTCACCCCACGCGGTCCACCCCGTGCCATCATCATCTCCCGTTACTTGTACGGTAATCTCTGGCGTAATGACAATCTGATCAACGAGATTCCCATCGTTTGTGACTCCGAAAACAAAGTCGAATTGTTCATTTGGATCCGCATTGATTGTATCTCCGTTTGAGATCTGTATTCCATCGTGCGTTAATTCCATCTCCCAACGATGGTCTTGGCGTGCTTCGATAAGAATATCCGCAGTTGAATTCACTCCAATGTCGCCTTGTGACCGCATCTCAAATCGAAGTATTAGAACGACCGCCGCCGCCATTTCTTCGGGCAATGTTAGTGTGACTGGGACGCTGCGTAGTTCACCTGCCCCGAGTGCATATTGAGATGAAGGAATTTGGATCTGAAGCCCTGGATCTTCTGAGAAATTGACATTGCCCACAACGGTCCATGAAATGTCGTAAGCATCTGGACCGTTACCGGGGTTTGACAGTCGCAGCATCAGCGTATCCTGAACACCCACGTCCATCCTATGGGGTTGTTCAACGGGGGACGTCACCACGACAATTGCCCGGTGAATCTGCAATACTTGCAACGAGAAGGATAGAATGCATCCGTTGTTGTTTGCCTCTTCTGCAGTCCATGTGTGTAACATTGGAGGTGCTGCATAGGGCATATCTAGAATTAAGCTACCAGTTACGCGTGCCCCAGTGTTTCCAGAGACACGAAGTGTGGTGCCATCAATTGATAGTGCACCATTCGCAACCCACACCCAATCTGGCATAATCATGCCTGCAGATGCCATGTCCCATTCCATTTCATCAACACCTGATGGCAATTGCACCTCAATATTCCACGTTCGATCATTGGCAGGCACCGATCTGATGTGAGGGGGCAAAATTTGGACCTGATTCGAAATGAACGTGAGACTTACCGAACGACAATCCTCCTCTTCACCCGCTCCGATGCACATCGTCAGTTGTGTAGATACATTGTCTCCCAGTGAGGCTGAAAACGGGACATCGAGGCGCGCCGTCAATTCACGAATCTCACTTGGATTTAGGGTGAGTGGATTGACCTCTTGTCCGGCTGCGTCATGGAGAGTTAGATCATTGCCCCACGGGGTTGAATTCCATTGCAATGAAACCGTCTCAGGTGCATTCCCTAGATTTTCGACTAGAATCCATGCGGCAGCTGCTTCTCCAGGGATGCCCATGCCGTTGGAATTCGCTGTTCCATCTGCACCTCGAAGAGACAGTCCTCGGGTTCGTTCTGCCTCGATTGCCAAAATAGCCGTCTGTGTGACGTTTACGTCTGAATCCAGTGTCATGATAATTTCTACGAACCCTGCGTCCGTACCCAATGCTTCCGAGGGCGCAGTAACTCGTAGTGTCGGACTCCATGTGGCTCCAACATCGATTTGCACATTCGATGAGGCAGCGGGGTCAAGATCGGTAATTGTCCAATTCATGGGCAATCCTGCATCATCGATGGTCATCGACCAAGTTCCAGCGAGTCGCCCAGTCGATGTCATGAGTGGTTGAACATCCTGTTGGCCCCCTGGCAGAACCCTCACGGGGTCTGGAGGCACCCCGATGCTGACATTGTAGGGTGCTATGATTGTGAGAACGGTGGTGGTAACATCGTTATCCGTGCGCGTCTGCGTAACATTGCTATGTTCATCCAGATTCAACTCGAATGTGTGTTCACCAAGCCCTCCCGACCAATCAAATGAGAATGATGCAAAGTTACCATCCCCTGTTGGTGAGACTGGATCCAACACTCCCTCTCTGTGTGTGTGGGCGAGTTCTCCATCGACATACATTCTTGCGAACGTGTCTACTGTTGTTGAATCGGTACCAGCATTTTCGAAATATGCTGTGACGGTGACCAATTCATCAGGGTCAGGAGTGCTGGGGTTGAATGTGATTGCCAATCCATCTTCAAAGGGACGAATATCAGCGCCGGCCTGGGAAATTAACATATCTCCCACTAAAAGGTCTAGTGCACCATCATTGTCAAAATCAGCGAGTACGTGGTCTGCCCATGTACGGTGAGTCAATTCAAGCCCAGAGACCCACTCGGAATTGATGGATGAGCGAGATCCGGTTTCCCCATCATGTGCATAGATTGTACGCCCGAAAGTTACCAGAATCTCATCGAATCCCGTTCCATCTATATCCATCGGTGTAGGGGCGGATACAGCAATCTCGTCGTTCGGATTCCCAGAGGTCCCTTCGACAATTTGATTCCAATCAATCATTGTATTCTGCGTTTGTTCATTGTAATGGTTGCATCCAACCATGCCATGCCATGATATTCCATCGCGATACCAAGTATTCCAACAAATTCGATCAGTAATTCCATTCGCATCAGAATCAATCAATGTGGGCGGTGCATCCGCATATCCATTGGCTGCAGAGAAGGAGAAAATCGTTGACGCATCAACGACTTCGAGTCCGATAAAAGTCGCCCCGTCACTAGTGCTTGCTCCATCCATGTCGGTTGGGATGGTCACGACCATCTCAGGGGCTGGATCCGAATCCAACTGTGTAATCACAGGCCCGGGCAGGCGGACATGGGGGGATGCCGTATCTCCATCGAGGTTGTTGAGGGTGTTTGCGTACTGTACTTGTCCAGTGGCCGCATTCACCCTCCAGATCCACATCTCTCCATTGTTCTCATCAATGGTGGTCAAGAGAATCGCAGAAGATACTTCATCGATTTGCACCCAAACTGGATCAGATGGGTGTGTTCCATCGTCCAATGTCACTTCCCATAGGGGGGCCGGGGTTCCTGACACGGGGAGAGGTAAAGCGACTAGATTTGGTTCATCATTGATGTCATCCACCATCGCTAGTATGAGTTCTGGGCTCCCATCTAGGAACAAATCAGCAAGCAATGGCTGGGCCACTGGTTGATGGCACGTCTGGCATGTCTTGTCAGCCGCCATCTCGAATGTACTGTGACTCCATCGCCACAATCGTTCAGTTTCATGACTCCCCCCTGGCTTCCAACCGGTCACGTCACACTCAATCGCAGGGGACCATAGTTCAACGGTGGCTTTTCCATTTGAGTCGTAGACGATGATTATCTCAAGAACACCATCGTCGTCAACGTCGAAAATAATCGGCGTTGTCTTGACCTCTAGGTCGATCGCCCCCACATCGACTTGCCACATGGTTTGACTTGAATCTCCATCGACAATACGCATGAATGCATGTGGATTTCCCCCGACGCTCTGTTGATGGATGAATACTGGCGATAAACTGTCTCTGGCACAAGAATCTAGAACGAGTCCATCGGTGTCGATATTCGCACTGAAGTTGCCTACAGATACGCCCAAAGTTTCCACACCGACATCACTGGAGGAATAATGCCGCCAATTCAGGACCGGATTAGTGATACTCAGCAATTCATCTGATGCTGGTTCGGTTGGTGCATGTGGTGGAACGCTCGATTCATGACCTGGCGTACGTCCAAATTGAGGCCAAGCAAGGCCACCATCAATCCAAACCTCACCATCGCGTCCACTCACAGCATTTGGTGGATTATTGGTTGAGAATGCAAGAGGGGAGAGGCTTTGCCCAATTAGGAGCAAAATCAACACCGTAATGAGGAGTGGTGCACGTGATACAATATGCGCTCCGCTCGCCATCAATGGTTATGCCCACAGAACACCTCTTGAACGTTCGTGCGTCGAGGGTATTCATGGGTTACATAGTAACCCAGAACGCAATTTTCCGAAACTGCGATTTTGCGAAGCGTTCATAGAGGGGTCTTCGGTGGCCGATTCGTCTTGGACAGCTCTCCTCTGGAGGCGGAAGCCAATGAGGGACGGGAGGCTCACGGGTCTTCCGTCCTTGGCTACCTTCTCCGCTGAGAGTAAATCTGAGAGGGGGCAAAAAAAATGTACAGTCTCGAAATAGTCGAAGATACGATTAGAATTCCAGCGGAGTATATCGAAAAGGGCAAGTCCCTTTCGGAGCATGTCGACCGTCTTGCACATGATGCGTTTGAAGGTAAATTTGATGATGATGGGAACTATGTCCTGCTCACATTTGATCACGAGTTGCAAGGTCGCGGTAGAATTATTCACGGTGACGGCGCAATTTACCAAAAAGTCCAATTCAAGGCACTTCTGTTCACAATGGACGGTAACGAAATCGTCGATGGCGCAGTTAGTGAAATTCATGAATTTGGAGCATTCGTCCGAATCGGCCCCATGGAGGCCCTTTTGCACAAGAGCCAGATATTGGATGAGCAAATCGACATCAACGTCGGATTGCGTCGAATTGAGGGCCGTCAATCTGGAAAATTTCTGGCTGAAGGAACTGCTGTCCGTGCGCGGATTGTATCCCTTTCGCTGAATCCACACGATCCTCGTTCGAGTAAAATTGGCCTCACTTGCAAACAAACTGCTCTAGGTGCCCACGATTGGCTCAATGAGGAGGATTGATTTTTATGGCAGAGAAGGCTAAAGCGTGCCCTGAATGCCATCGGGTCTTTGATATCCCTAAAAAGCCGGGCTGGTGGCTCAAATCCAACCATGGAATTACGGCCAAGAATAAGAAGGAACTAGCTAATGTTGCATTTTCTACAGTAAATGGGCGTGCTCCAACTGACGATGAACGAAAGGCTTGGAATAAGGAAAACAAGGACGATATCGAGAAGGAGAAGGTAGATCAGCCAAGTTGCCCGGAACACCCCGGGACTAACCTCAGCAATGATTGGCAGGGCTTCACAATCATCCTCAATCCCTCTAGAAGTGAGGTTGCGCGCGCTCTAGGCATTGAAGAACCTGGCAGTTATGCTCTGAAGGTCAGACACCAGTAGTAAAATGGAGGAATTTATTCATGGAAATCACTGATCGCAAGGAAAATTCAATTCTTAATCGTGTTGAGATTGCATGGCAATGGCGTCACGTTGGAGCGGCGACTCCAACACGAACCGAAATCATTGATGCTGTTGTCAAGATGGAGCCGGGTGCAACAAAAGACTGTGTCTTGGTCAAATCTGTGAATACCCGCTTCGGTCAACCGTTGACGACAGGCAATGCCTTTGTCTATGGTGACCGTGCCGATCTTGAGAAGGAACCCAAATACATTCTTGCGCGCCATGATGGTAAGAAAGAATCTGCACCGGCCGCCAAAGAACCCGCTGACGAATCACCTGCTGAAGATGCAGCAGATGGCGATGAGGACATCGAAATCGCTGGGGGTGAGGAGTGATGGGTGACAATCCCAGCGCCGCAGCAAAGTGGTCGAAGTACAGCATCGAAGATGGAAAACTCACGCGAAAGCAGGAATTCTGTCCGAAGTGTGGACCGGGTGTATTCATGGGTGTTCATTCAGATCGCAAAACATGTGGTCGCTGTGGACACTCAGAGAAGAACGAGTAATCACTCAAAGTCTCTGGTTCGGCCTACGCCGACGTCCAGTTCATTCAGCAATCTCTTGATGACTCTACGTTGCCATCCTTTGAACGATTTTCTATCTAAGTGCACCATCACCGTTCCACCTGGGAAGGCACGACGTGTACTCTCTACACAGACACAGATTGCATGATTCCATGCTCCTTCGGGGATAACTCCAGTCTCAGGAATCCAATTGTCATCATCCGGTTTGTGCATTTCAAGGGCATAATTAGCCAATTGGTGGCCCGCCCAACATTCAGTTTTACGCAGTACATCGGTGTGCCTAGGTGCGTAGTGCCCCCCACCTATCCCAATCATAATTTTCGCATCTTTTCGCATCTCAGGGGTCAGTTCCCCCCAATTCCCCACTCCTTCGCTTCCATCTAGCCCGAGCCCAGTCACCATCACGTCAGCCCATGCTTCTGCTGCGTCACGTCGATTCCAGTGTGTCTCGGATGAGCCAATTTCAATGAACATCGTTGGGACGGAAAGGCTAGGCCCGTGATGGGTTGTCTCGATGGTCAATTCAAATTCGGGGACCAACCCATGTCTGTGGGCCGCTTCACACATCAGTCTATACCACGACGCAAATCGTGGATTTGGCAACATGACATCTCCTTTGATTCCACCATGTTCGGCCCTTTCTCCATGGGGTATTTCCCCCGGGACGCCGATGACATGGATGGTCAAACTGGGCCTCCCACTCGCTGCGAAATGCCTTGAAAGAAAGATGACCTCATCAACGCTGACCTCGTTTCCATTGGTGAATCTCGCATCCAGTTCATCTTCCATCAGAAAACCTTCTCTTAACCACCAGAGCCAGACGTCTTCGCACTCATGTTGCCAAACACTGCCTCCTTCCACATCTTCACGCTTCGACCACCCACCCCGTGCGAGTAGAGCATCACCTTGAATGGTGGATGCAATGTCGGGCTCAGATACAATGAGCAGTGTCACCATCATCTCTCCGAATCGGTCACTCGCCTTCAGCATTCGCCGCCCATTCCTTCATGAATCACGACGTCTGCCAAGACCCAATGTCATTGCCAGACACGCCCGCTCCGCCCCGGTTTCTACTGAAGAATCAGGAGCATGTTGTTCTCATCGATACAGAAGGCGGACTGTGTTTTCTTCATCCTGATAGATACAATGCCCTAGAACCGGTTCGGTTTCCTTTTCCAGGGGTCATTACAAACGCCGCCCTATTGGCGCCGCATCTTCTTGTTTCAACCTGGGTTGAACGCGAAATTTCACTCGCCCGGCTCGCTGTGTTGGATTTGAGAGAACCACTTCAAGATGGTATCGAACTCCCTGAGTTGAGAGTGGCAATGGAACATGGTACAATCGATAATCATCAGGTCGAAGGTGCTGTTTGGTCTCATGTTCTTGACGCTGAACCCTTGGCCATCTGTGTGCACGATCAAGATCTCATCTTCTGTACGCATCATAGAGGCCTCTACAGAGTCACACCCGATTCAGACGAGGTATGGAGGCGCAAATCAATCACTTGGGAATCACTTGATGAATTGCCTGATGGTGATGTAATCGTCTCTTTAATCTCAAAGGGAGATGCGATTTGGGCTTTCTCTTTGGCAGGGGGATGGGCCGAAATCGATGGTTCTGATGGTTCTATACGTCGACGAGGGGCCTTGCAGTTCAAATCCAGTGTCAATCAGGTATGGTCAGGAGATGGAAATGAATGGCTGTTCGGCTTAAGTCACAATCGTATGGCTTGGTGGATTCTGGATGAAGAACTTCTGCAAATGGAAATTGTCCAAGGGCCTATTCAGGATGCAATTTTCAGTGACGGAAATTGGTTGATTACTGGTTGGCGGGAAGACATTGTTTGGAATAAGTCACATTTTTCTGCAGGTAATACCGAACCTCAATGCGCCCCAAGAGCCGAGATTGGCACTCGAATCTTCAATCGAGATGGACATGGGCATTGGGTATTGGATAATCGTGGTCAATGGACTCCATTCGCCGCAAGGTTGGACTGAAGGCCGATAAGCAACCGTCAAAGAGCGCCCTCTCCGGTCGTCAATAACTGGGGCGTGCGCTATGGGAATACTCGGGCGATTCATGGTCGGCGTAACCAAGCGCCTACCCCGATTCTTCATCGCTAGTGTAGCTCGCCGTTATGTCGCTGGAAAGGATATTGAGAGCGCTGTTACAGTGATGCGAAAACTCAGTTCAGAAGGCGCATGTTTCACCATCGATGTTCTAGGTGAAGATATATTGAATCTTGATGAAGCTCAATCTCTCATGAATGAGTATGATCGTGTCCTCGAGGCGATTGTCGACAACAACCTCGATGCCAATATGAGTATCAAACCGACGGCTTTTGGATTGTTAATTGATGAGAAGAAGGCGTACGAGAATATCGAACGTCTTCTCCGAAATGCCGCAGAGAACGATATCTTCGTTCGATTAGATATGGAAGATCATCGAGTCACGCAACCCACCATCGATATTGTTCTAGCAATGCATGCCAAAGGTCTGCGCAATGTGGGTACAGTCTTGCAATCTCGTCTTTTTCGTACAGCGGATGACATCGATGCCATCTGCAATCAATTGGGTGGGGCGGCTGATTTTAGAATCTGCAAAGGCGTTTACTTGGAACCTGAATCGATTTCCCTTACAGAATACTCAACCATTGTCAACGCCATGAATGCACATATCGATCAAATCTTAGATCGAAGTGCTTACGCGGGTGTGGCATCGCATGATTGGCCAGTCATCAAGCACACTTTGTCTGCTCTTGAGGCACGTGGGATGAGTCCAGACAATCCCGACACTAGAGAGGGATGTTCCAAGAATAGAAACGGAAAGGGCCCGGGTTATGAGTTCCAGATGTTGCTTGGAGTTCGGGGCAACATTCGTCGACGTCTGGCAAAAGACGGCCACAGAACTAGGATTTACGTACCTTATGGGGAGCGTTGGTACGAATACAGCATGCGGCGTTTAGATGAAAATCCCGATGTGGCGATACATATCGTCAAGTCAATCTTCATGCCGTGGACAAATCGACGCTAATCACAAATCAGCTAATCTTTGAGCGATTGCACCCATGGCAACCGCTGTTTCTAAACTGGCTCCAATCCCCGTTAATTCAAATTGATCAGGACAATTGTCGAGCAGACTCTTTGGCAAACCCTGTCGTCCGAGTCCGATGAACATGCAGAGACGTCCATCGAACGCCGTCAAATCCACTGAACCACCCACCGGTTGATGTGTAGTCGCAATAGGATGTCCAACCCTACCGCTCAGGGCCTCATCAATCGATAGCAATTGGATTCGTCGGGAAGCAAGAAGTGCAGGCAAATGATTCACACCAGCCGTCCCGGATTCCTTCTGGGCTCGTTCACACAATTCATCCAAATTTTCGGTTGGCCAATCTATTAAGGCGATATTCAGGCCAAATCCCCATGCGATTCCAGCTGCCCTAGCCAACGCTCGAAGGTGTGGTGTTGCCACGGCTCCCTCATAGGTTCCAACCAATCCCATGGTATGTCCACGCCCCTCCACTTCACCATCATCATCTGATTGTGCGATTACCACGTCGGAATCGTGCATAGGGGCCAACTCCTCTGCGCGTTCTTGGTCCCCAAGGCGAACAAAACCTTTCGCAAGATTTCTCTTGATACGACCCGCCGTTCGTTCATCTAATGAATCGACAAGGGAGGCTGCTTTCTCTAGCAAATCACGTGCAAGTTCAGCGTCCCCTGCCCGATCTGCTATACCTGCGAGCGTAACAGCATATCGAATCGCGTCTTCATTTTCACCATCCAATGTTTCTGATAGAGTCCGTACCTCAGCAGGCGTTGATGCATGAATGCACAATGTTCGAACGGTTTCAAAATCAGCCGAATCTAGTAAAGGCAAAGCGAGTTCTAGTGCCGTTGGTTCCAAAGTTAGGTTTGCTTCATTGGCCAAACGATGTAAATTGTCCAGAATTTTCACCGCTATATCCGGCGTCGCCTCAGTGATTGATGCTGTAATCTCCGAAATCATATCGAGGTTTTTCGTTGCAACAATAGATTTCATCACTGGGCGAACTGCTTTGGCTTCCATGCCGTAATTTTCGATAGCCAAGAGAAATAATTCTGGCAATCTTTGTTCTGGGACCTTGGATGAAATAGATTTCAGTGCATCAACACGAGCATCTCCGGTCGGCAATCCACCTGTGATTGCAATGAGATGCTCAATCAATGCCTTTCTCGACCTGGCGCCGGGCCAATTACTGGTGGATTTTGCGATGATTCCAATGCTCTCGGCCAATCGCCACGCCCTATCCTCTTCTAGCATTGATTCGACGATGACTGGAACCCATTCGACACGGTCCTCTTCCTCCATTTCATCCGATGCGCACAATCCACACAGAGCTTCGGCTCTATACACCCCATCCTGTAGATCCTGTGCTAAATCGAACAATTGTCGAGACAATCCTTGATCGCGCGCTTCCCGCAATATTCGTCGACAAGCGCTCGGGTCGTGCTGTTCACCCATTTAGATCACCACGTTGTGACTCTTCATCGTCTTGTTCTCGCCACTTTTGTTGATGTTCTTCTCGTCCAGGGAAATCTTGTCCTTTCCATTTTCCTCGTTCAATCTTCTTCCTCTCAGCAATTTCCCATGGAGTAGGCGGCCTGTGGAGGAATATTCTCTTGATATTTCGTGCAATCATTTTGCCTGTTAGTGTCCGAGCGGTACCTGAATGAAGTGCGCGAATACGCCATGTCTCGCCGCGATGTTTGACAATGGTTCCACATGAGAATACCTTATCCGGCTCTACTTCAATTGAGTCGGAGAATGAAATCTCTCCATCACTGAATGTACGCTTGATTTGGGCGTTGTCAATGCGGCAGGCCCACACACGCCTTACATCACTCGCCGCCAAACGCCGTGGTTTCGCATCCCCTTCTGTTTCCAATCGAGTGATGAGCCAAAGTCGATCTAGAGCATCAAACTCATCATTGAGGGTGAATACCTCATCATCATCCACTTCCATCTCAAAGGGAATAGAATCCGGGCCATCCGAGAGAGTGAATTGAATATTGATTGGTTTCGAAGAGCGAAAGATGACCTTGTGGACATTTCCACATCCTTCACATCGAAGCAGATAATCGACGCCCGCGTTGCTCTTCAGTGCCTTCTCTTTGAGGATTTCATGGGCTTGACGGGTATTACAACTCGGACATCGTGTGACGTTGTCAATCACCTCTTCCTCCTCGTCCACGACATCTCCCCGGTCAGACCGGCTCACCCGGGGTATTTCACCACATCCCATGTCGCCGAGATTTGAAAACCAATTGCGTGCCCGCCCAAGTGTGGGACTAAGCATTGAAGACGCGCTGGCTGCTTTGTTGGCCAAAGATCCTGAACAATCGAGGGATGAACCAGAAATTGCGACCGCCATTGGCGCTCAACTGGAGCATATGGAACTGAATTCGATGCCAACCAGTTTGCTCCGTCGCATCCGCGATATTATCGCCCGAGTTCAACCAAAGAGAGTATGCGAAGTTGGTTCTGGAATCGGACACATGAGCGCTTGGTTGTTTGATTACTGGTCATCTAATACACCTCCTGAACACTTTGACATGGTCGAAGCTGGAGGGAAGTTTGGTGTTATTCTAACTCGCCTTCTCCGACGTCATAATGCTCAAGATTGGGCGCATGTTCGCGTCAATGATTTCGAATCACTTTGTGCTGAATTGGACAGTTGGAGAGCCGCTAATACGACCACTGATGAAGCCGCAGCAACCTCTTCTCCTCCTCTTCGTGCTCCGTATGAAATCATTATTGTCGATGTGGGTGAAATTGGAAAGGTCGAAGCAATTCAACGCTCATTCGATCTTCTCGTACCCGGTGGTCTGATTCTCACATCAGAGCCTGAGGTGCCGATTGCTGATGTCGGCGAAATTCCCCCCACAGGCCCCGAAAACCCTGAGCAAGCGCGTGTCGTTGCATTCAATGAATGGACCCGATTCATCACCGAGATTGGAGCCACGAATCCGGTTGGGTTCATTCCCTTGTTTGGGGGCACGTTGGTCGGTATCATTCAGGCCTAACCTGCCGTAGCGATGAGTGCATCAACACTCAGTCGTCCATAACCGTAGTAATCGTCGTGCTCGGTCTGCCCATCTTGTGGCACGACACTGTTCTGAATCCATTCCTTGACATTGTTTACTGTATCGCGTGTCCCGCCGGACGAACCATTGTGCGCAAGATCTGGTCGATGCTCCAAAAGATGGGCGATTGCGCCACTGACCCATACCGTGGCGCCACTGGTTCCCGAACCCCAAGCGTAGAGGGAATTTGTTCCATCAATCTGGGCGTTCAGAATGGCCAATTTCTCACCGGGTGCTACCAATTCAGGTTTCTTATCAGGGTCCAGTCGGCCAAACGGTCTCAAAGGAAAGATACTGGCACCATTACTTCCTACCGATGAATTGCCCCATATACTACCATCCGTATCGATTGCACCCACACAGATGACATCATTTTCACTTCCTGGACTGGCCACATCTCCATCATCATCAGACCCACCATCATTTCCAGCCGCTGCGACTACGAAAATTCCTTGATCAATGGCACGATTGACTGCACCTTCCAGTTCATCGGTTTCGATGAAAATAAAATCTATGCCTTGTCCCCCACCTAGGCTAAGGGAAATGATGTCGACCCCATTATCCGCACACCAATCAACAGCAGCCGCGATGTCAGTATCAGTTCCAGACCCTGTTTTTTCGATGGCCTTGGCGATGTGTAAATTGACGTTCGGTGCAATGCCTCGCAGCAGATTCTTGGCAACCAGAATACCCGCCATCGCTGTTCCATGCCCTTGGTCATCATACGGGTCCGCCCTGTCATTGATGAAATCA
>JAPKFG010000142.1 GCA_028821675.1 Candidatus Poseidoniales archaeon | reverse complement strand
ATTCGCAAGTGGAAGGTCACGGATCGCTCCTCGTCTATGTTGGTGATGAAGCACGAGGCTTTTCGCCACATTGAAATTGAATTGTTTGTGCCCCGAGACCAGTTGGCCGATGCGCTCAGATTCACCCACGAAATCATCAAGGTTGCAGGTGGAAAAGAGTCAACATTGTCATCAATCAACCAGCAACGAATCGATGAACTCGGTATGCAAGAGGATCTGGACGGGCTTCATGACCAGTACTGCCACCATTACCCCATCTGCGTGCGTCGGGTAATTCCTGATGACACCTTGATATCGATGGCCAGTGGGGGAAATCAGGACTGGTACGCGGTGAGTTTCATCAGTTATGCAAGACCCAAACGGCGTGCCGGTTTTTCCCTGTTCGCGAGCTTCATGGCACGAAGCATGTCACAACTCTTCCAAGCGCGTCCCCACTGGGGTAAAATCTGCCCCTTGGAGGCCAGCGAACTGACATCCCTCTACCCAAGATTCGATTCTTTCCGCACTGTCTGCAATTCGCTTGATCCGCAAGGCGTCTTTCAAAATGAATGGACAACAGCGTTGCTAAAAGCAGATGATCATGTAGGAGATATTCCTTGAAGGGTGTCCCAAAAAAGATCACTCTTCGGCTTCAATCACGATGTCCATGCCATCATAGCCGGAGTCGAGAGCCATTTCGGCTGATTGAACGGCCATGCGGACCTTGATTGCGGTGTCTGGAGTCACTGAAATCGATGTGATGCCGCAATCGATGAGGAACGGCGGGAACGACTCCGGATGATCGCTGGGTGCCTGACCACAGATGCCAATCTCCAATCCTTTCTTGGTGAACTTCTCAATGGCCTCGCGCACCATCTGTTTGACCGCAGAAGAGCGCGCATCGACTGGATGCAAATATCCTTCTAGATCGTCACGAGAGACGGCATAGACGGTTTGTACCAAATCGTTGGTTCCAATCGAGCCTCCATCCAAATCCATGGCATCGATGAACTGTTCTGCCAGAATGACGTTGCTCGGTAATTCTACCATGATGAACAACGGGACACCATCGGCCTTTCCGAGTTTGTTCTCAGCCAGCAATTCCTTGACAGCCGCACCTTCCTCGGGTGAGCGACAGAATGGAACCATGAGTTGCAGATTGTCTAGGCCGAATTCATGGACCACACCTCGTAGTGCCTCGCATTCCATCTCGAATGCGGGTGCGAACATGGGGTCGACATAACGCGACGCTCCGCGCCATGCAATCATTGGATTCTCCTCGACCGGTTCAAAGATTGAACCACCGACCAATTCTCGGTATTCGTTGGATTTGAAGTCGGACAGTCGAACCAGAACAGGGCGGGGGTGGAAGGCCGCGCAAATGAGGCCAACACCTTCCTTCAGAGAGTCGATGAACAGGTGACGCGCATCCTTGTATGGCCCAGACATCAATTCGATTTGAGTCAGCATTTCCATCATTTCTTCTTCACTCTGTAATTCGAGATGTGTTTGGAATGGCTCCAACGCCGCGTCCATCTCTCCAGTCTCATGATACCGCATGAGCGCTTCATGGTGGACGAGCGCCAA
>JAPKFG010000006.1 GCA_028821675.1 Candidatus Poseidoniales archaeon | reverse complement strand
TTGAGGTCGAAGGAGAGGGGGATGCAACCGCAAGTGAACCTGAGCCTGAGCCTGAGCCTGAGCCTGAACCAGAACCGGCACCTGTCGAAACTCCTGAACCAACACCGGTTCCAAGTTCCAGCACATCTAACCGACCACTCGCTTCACCCGCCGTCCGTCGACGCGCGAAAGAAGAAGGAGTTTCACTCTCACAGGTGAGTGGTTCAGGGCCTGCGGGTCGGATCACTCACGCCGATTTAGATTCATATCTGAGCGGAGGGGATACTGTGGGCGGTCTACCGATTCCAAAGGCCGGAGTGGAACGTTCCGGTGTGACCGAGGTTCCAATCATCGGTTTGCGAAGAAAGATTGCCGAACAGATGACCAAATCTTACACGACCATTCCACACTTCTCTTACTTTGAGGAAGTCGATGTGACCGACCTAGAGGCTTTGCGACAATGGATGAATTCCAATCGTACCGAGGGCCAGCCGAAGTTGACCTATCTCGCCTTCATTATGCAGGCGCTGGTCAAACTGTTCCAAGAGGGACACGAGGGTTGCAACGCCACCTACGATGATGAGAAAGAGGTACTGACCCTTCATGAAGCGGTAAACATCGGCATTGCCACTACCACAGATCGCGGACTCTATGTACCAGTCGTCAAGCATGTGGAAGGCAAAACCATCTGGGAGGCAGGTTCTGAACTGATTCGGGTCTCAAGCGCAGCACGAGACGGGAGTGCCTCGCTAGATGAACTGACTGGATCGACCTTCACAATCACTAGTTTGGGTAGAGATGGCGGGTTGGGTGCAACGCCCATTATCAACCATCCAGAGGTTGGAATCCTCGGTGTCCACAAGGCAATTGACAGACCTGTAGTGGTCGATGGTAAAATCACCATTCGCAAGATGATGAATCTCTCCTCATCTTGGGATCATCGTGTTGTCGATGGAGCCAATGGAGCCGCTCTCGTACAGGCTCTGAAGCAACTTCTAGAGCACCCAATCTCGATTCTCTGAGGTGAATATGATGGATGACATATCATGTCAAGTATTGGTCGTCGGCGCGGGTCCAGGCGGTTATGTCGCCGCCATCCGTGCTGCACAACTCGGACTTGATACTGTCATCGTCGAAGGCGACAAGGCCGGCGGCACCTGTCTGATTCGAGGGTGCATTCCCTCCAAGGCTCTGATTCATGCTTCCGAACGAATGCACAATCTGGGACAACACATGGATGGCCATATGGGGATGAAAATAGATGGTTCGGTTTCACTCAACATGAAGGAACTTGTATCGTGGAAGGATGAGATTGTGACCAAACTCAACAAAGGTGTCGAACATCTTCTGAAGAACGCTGGAGCGAAATTGATCTCAGGTTGGGCCACGTTCATTGATGCCAAGCATTGTACTGTGGATACCAAGGATGGATCCGTCAACATCGAAGCAGAGAATGTCATCCTCGCGACCGGTTCAAACCCCATCGAATTGCCGTTCATGAAATTCGATGAAGAATACATCTGTTCATCTACCGGTGCGCTAGACTTGGATACTCTACCGGAGAAAGTGGCCATCATTGGTGGTGGATACATTGGACTTGAGCTCGGAATTGCTCTGAGACGACTGGGGTCAGAGGTAACAGTGATTGAAGGGCTTGACAAGGTGCTGGCAATCTTCGATGATGAGTTGCGTCGTCCCTTGACAACTTGGTTGCGCAAGAATGGTGTGATCACCCATGTCAATTGTCTGGCTCAGGGTGCGGAAATTAAGAATAGTAAGGTAGAACTTACTTGGAAAGATGGAGGCGGTGAGATGCAATCGGAAACCTTCGACAAAATTCTGGTCACGGTTGGACGCAAGCCCAACACTCAAGGCTGGGGGTTGGAGAAGATGGGGCTGCGAATGGATACTGATGAACGATTCATCCGTATCGACAATCAATGCAAGACCTCGATGCGAGGTGTCTATGCCATCGGCGATGTCTCAGGTGAACCTATGTTGGCCCATCGTGCTAGCGCTCAAGGAGAAATGGTTGCTGAAATCATCGCAGGTCACAAGCGTACCTTTGATCCAGTGGCCATACCAGCCATCGTATTCACCGAACCGGAAATCGTCTGTGTAGGACTCACGCCGGATGAAGCCGAAGAAGCAGGCGAAGACATCATTATTGGAAAATTCCCGCTCGCCGCCAGTGGACGCGCGCTGACGATGGAGGCAGAGAAGACTGGAGGGTTTGTTCGTGTGGTTGCGCGCGAGAGCGATCATGTGATTCTGGGCATACAGGCCACCGGCAGTCACGTCAGTGAATTGTCGGGGGAATTCACTCTAGCACTAGAAATGGGTGCTGTGCTCGAAGACATCGCCGGCACGATTCATGCACATCCCACAATGTCGGAAGCCTTCCATGAAGGTGTGCTCAAGACCTTGGGACACGCGATTCATACCGTGTAATCACTCGTATACTGTGCCCCAGTGGTGCACTTCTTCGGGCAGAGATAGTACCCGACGTCCGTTCTTCATCCATTTCCAGCCTTCGTCAATCCAATCGTAGAGATTCTCTAGATCCTCATCTGAAAAGGATGCCTTCTTCGCCAGTTGTTTGACAACATCCATCTCACGTGCATCATAGTGACCGTCTGCTGCTGCCATAAGCAATGCATCGCGAAGGGCAATCCTGAGATGCGCAGGATGCATTCCATCGGCTGCATTGATGAAACTCCGGCCGCGCTTGAGTTCCTGGCGCAACATGATTCTCTCCTCTGGAGCTAGTAGAGCCATGCCCATACGTGATTCGTAATTGGCGAATTCCTCGGTGGAAACTCGGCCGTCTGCAAGAGCGACTGCAGCCAATACTCGACAGTAGGCCTTACGGTCTTCCTTGTCGAACATATGCAGCGTATCTGGTAGCATATGCATCGACAACGCCATCTTGTTATTGAATCCATTTACTTCATGCCCTTCCAGCCCCACCCGATGATATGGCGGAGCATCGGGTCGTGGACGTCCACCGTTTGGGCCACACCCAATATCCAGAAGCAGATAGGCTGATGCGAAACCTTCAGCAACAACGGTTGAAGGATGAAATTCCAGATACACTGCTATTCTGTAGCCACCCAGAAATCGTGACGATGGGCCCTGCGGCTAGGCGAGATCAGGTCGTCGTTCCTAGTGATTATCCAACTACAGATGTGGATCGAGGAGGTGGAATCACATGGCATGGCCCAGGGCAATTGGTGGTCTATCCAATCTTCAAATGGGATCTTGATGGGGAAGCGAATGTCAAACTCATCACCTCAAAATTGGAGCAGTGGGTAATTTCATCGCTCGCAATCCTCGGAATCCAAGCCGGCACAGATGAGCGAATGCAGGGAGTCTGGGTCGAAGGCGCGAAAGTGGCCTCGGTGGGATTGGCCTTCAAGCGCTGGGTTTCACGTCACGGATTCACAGTCAACTATGCAACACCAAAGGGGCGAGTTGAGGCACTAGACGGGTGTGGACTAGATGCAGGTACAACCACCTCTCTAGATAGGGTTGGCTTCGAAATTTCAGGGGATGAAATAACGGATGCGTTGCTGTTTTCGATGCAAGAATCTCTCAGTAGAGTAAATGCGAAGTCTTGAGAACTACCGTTATCTGCACGGTTGTATGTATCGAACAAGTAATCCGGCACTGAGTGACTCGGTTTTCACGATTCAAGATTTGATGGACAATAAGATGACCATCGAAGGTGTCGCCGAGAAAGGATTGATTACTTTCTTGGTAATGATGATTAGTGGAATTTCGGTTTTCGGCCTATTCGTTACAGGCAATGCCGAATTGGCATTCTTACTGAGCGTTGTCGGATGGGTTGCAGGTTTCATCTTCTTCTTCGTGATGCTTTACACAGGGCTGGCCGAGAACCCTATTGCTGTACTCACATACGCTGCTTTACAAGGATTGTTTCTGGGTGGAATAACCACATTATTTGAGGCCACATATCCTGGAATTGCAATCCAAGCGTTCCTCTTGACTGGGGCTGTATTCGGAGGGATGCTAGTCATCTATCGAATGGGAATCATCAATGTGAACGATAATTTCAGAATCGCTGTATATAGCGCCATGTCTGCGGTTTTCGTTGTTTACATGATTACACTCATTTTCGCTTTGGTGGGTGGCCCAGAGATTCCTTACATTCACGGAAGTGGCCCCATCGGGATTGGATTCTCCTTACTTGTCATTGGACTTGGAGCGCTATGCTTAGCGGCCGACTTTGACTTCATCGAGCGTGGGGTCGAAAACGGAGCGCCGAAAAAACTCGAGTGGCGAGCAGTCTTCGGACTCCTCGTCACATTGGTCTGGATTTACCTTGAGATGCTGCGACTGCTTGCGAAACTCCGAAGGTGATTGAGTTGGAACCACGGCTGGGCGGACCGGTCAGTGGAGATGGGATTCCGCCTGTCGATTATCTGTCTTGGTACGTTCCGAGGTTGCAAGAGAATCGGCCATATGACCTCTCACAATCAGGTTTTGAATATGATTGGAATTTAAACTTGGAAGAAAACAAGTTACTCGGTTTCTGGGAGAGTGGTGCGAATCCCGCTGAATGGGTGGCCTCTCGCTACGGAGTCAAAGTCGATCAAGTGTGTGTCACACACGGTGTATGCCAAGCCATCTCCTTAGCGATTCTAGCAGCACTGCCCAAAGATGGGCCCAGAGCCGTGGGGGTGGAGATGCCATCGTTCGCTGTGGTCTCGCAATGCGCTCGATTGCTCGGATGTGAGGTCATTCCTTTCCATCGCGGACCCAATGCAGGTGAATGGAGATTGAATCGAGATGAGGTGGCGGAGATTCTACCTAGAGTCGGTGTCATCGCGCTAACTCCCGTGATGAATCCCACGGGTGAGATGATTGCAATAGAGGATGAAGACTGGTTGATTGAGGCTACACGTGAAGCGGGAGTCAACATCGTATCAGATGAGGTTTATCTCGACGCTGCGATGGGTACTGAATTCTATAGACCGATGCATTTACGTGCTGAAAACGTCATCTCAGTCAATTCATTGACGAAGTGCTACGGACTCGGTCCACTGCGATTTGGGTGGGCGATTGGTCCGGAAAATCTGATTCATAATGTGCGCAATGCATTCCACAATCTGCAGGGCATGACCAGTGCTCCTTCGATGGCCATAGCTGAAGCCGCTTTTCCCCATCTTGACGTAGCCCTGGATGCTCTCAGGGCGCAAAGAGAGGTGAACCTACCCAAACTAATCGATGTACTCACTGAGAATGGAATCGAATGGACACCGCCGCCCATAGGCATCTTTGGACTCATTCCACTTGGTACCGACGCAGTGCAAGCCATGGCTGAACATGGGGCGCCTCTCGGGTTGCTCGCTACCCCTGGTGGGATGTTCCACAAGGATCTTGCAAACCATCTAAGAATTGCATGGGGGGGCGACTCAGATGCCTTTGAAGCCGCGATGCCGGTCCTGTCACGGTTCCTAACAAGCATTCAAGAAGGGACTGATTGAGGCGGTATTGATGCCCGAGGTCGTAGTCTCCATTACCGGCGCTTCTGGTGCCCAGTATGCTGAACGCTTGCTTCGAGCATTGTCGGATGCCAATTGGGATATACTTCTTATCGTAACAGATGCGGGCGCCATTAATCTCAATCTAGAACTGAGTATGACGCCAACCGACCTCGCCAACATCCCCGGCGTCTCTCTGGAAGACAATGGCAACCTTGCAGCACGTTCAGCTTCGGGTTCAGCTAAGATTGACTACTATGTCATCTGCCCTGCCAGTGGAACCACGATTAGCAAAATCGCAGCAGGAATTTCAGATAACTTGGTTACACGTTCAGCCCTTGTCGCTCTCAAAGAGCGGCGGCCTCTCATTGTCGTACCACGTGAATCACCGTATGCCACCGTACATTTGGAAAATATGACTAAATTGTCAAATTGGGGGGTTGTCGTACTCCCAGCAAGCCCCGGATTTTACCATAACCCACAGAGTATTGCAGACCTTGTAGACTTCGTTGTGGCCCGAATTCTCGACCAAATGGGCATTGAACACTCACTTGGACGGAGATGGACAGGTGAAGAGGTCCAATAGACCCGTGCCTTGAAGAATGACGAGTGTGCATCACAAACTGTAAGGAGAGGTCAGGATGGGATACGATGACCAATCACACGTAGAACTGGGTGAAATGCTGAAAGAGCGAGGCTTGGATGTCCCCAAGACCAAGGGTGATCGCATTGCAGCCTTGACTGAGGCCGATGCTTCCACTCCATTCATTCATCGGATTCAAGATCGCTTTCCATGGGCCAGCGTTCCAGTAATTGCAGTTGTTGTGATTTTGATTGTTGGTGGCAGTCTCACCGCGATTCTATTCGGTGACAACATCATCGGTTGGTTTACGGAAGATGAATTCGATGGAGAACTCATCGATTTCGATAGTGCTCAAGCACGTGCCTTTGCTGAAGGTTTGGTGGCGCTGGGAGATTCTGAATGGCAGGGAAGAATGAGTGGATCAGCCTCTGAGCACGCCGCAGCTCAATCCAATCTCGACAATTTCTCAGATTTCGGACTGTCTATCGAGGACAACTCGTTTGCTGTTCCGATGTTTGAGATTCAGGAAGAGCCGAGCCTTACAATCTGTATTCCGGGGACGATTCCTATTCTCAGTGGAATCGCACCATGCAGCGGTGCTGATATCAATCGACAAGAAATTGATTACACCCACCGTGAAGAATTTGTGATGCAGGGCTACTCGGGATCATCAGATTATCAATTCCAAGATAATATTCCTGTTGTCGATCTCGGCAATGCCAGTGATAACGGCACCTGGGAGAACGCCTCGGCCAGCATCGGCATGGTCTTCGGTCAGGGTGGAGTCTCTAGCAACACCCAACTCCTTCTCAAGGCACAGCAGAACGATTTGTACGGTCTGATTTTGGTTACTTGGGATTCGACAGGTGGAGAAAATCCACCGAACAACTGCAAGATTCCCGGCGAAGAAGGGCGCTGTGTACCTTACTTCAAGTCGGTGGACACAACTCAGTTCGAGAGTTTGCCACCCGGCATCCCATTCATGATGGTGAGCAACGATGTCGGAGAACAGATTCGCGATGAGGTCGTCAATGGCGAGGGGAGAATATCGATGGGTGTGAGTGTGGACAATCAGGGTGAGCGTGATGTCAAGGCCCCTTGTGGAATTCTTCCAGGTAAGACCGATGAACTGATCATCTTCGGCGCCCATCACGATACGGTATACAACGGACCCGGCGCGGTCGACGATACTTCTGGGTCTGCGTCGGTACTCGAACTTGCCCGCCAATTCGCTAACATGGCTGAGACCAAGGGTGAGCCGTATTACACGATGAAGTTCTGCACATGGGGCGGAGAAGAGGAAGGGCTGCACGGCTCAAAGGCCTACGTTGCTGCTTACCTTGGGCAATTACAGGAAAATCTCCGACTATACATCAACCTCGACATGAATCATGTCGATATCGATCTTGAGACCCGCGGGAACAGCCTGTGGATGTTTGGTAACGATGCGCGCGACATGAAATACATCAACCAAATTGTCGACCAATTCAAGCAAGAGGATCCGTACGGTCTAGCCAGCAGATATGACATCAATACTCAAACTCTGGATGGAGAAAAGGGGGCATCTGACGGTATGCCATACAATTCAGACCACGGACCATTTGTCTACGACATCCAGCGAGAACCTGGAGACGAACGAGGTCGTGCGATTGTCTGTTACGGCTCTGGTTCGTGGGAATACCACACCTTCCATGACGACATGGACCGCTTCAACGAAGAATCACTGGCAGTCAGTGGAATCATCTACGGTTCCTACGCTGCTTGGTTGGCATGGGGATGATTCAATGGCCGTCCGTAGAGCACATGCCAGTCACATCCTGCTACGTCAAAAATCCGATGCGGTGCGAATACTCTCTGAAATTCAAGAGGCGAAGAAACCGCTCAAGATCTTTGAGAAGGCCGCCAAGAAACACAGCAAATGCCCCAGTGGACAGCGAGGCGGTGACCTCGGATGGTTCCACGAACGGCAGATGGTGAGGGAATTCAGTGCTGCCTGTTTTGATCAACCGCTGAATGAAGTCGACCGTTTCGTCAAAACCGAATTTGGTTACCACATCATTTGGGTACACGAGAGAGAAGATTAGGTGATGAGATGAGTACAATTGTCGCAGTTGAGAATTACAAACTCAAGGGTAAGCACGGTGTGTACGATTACGAGCGAGAGAAGGAACAGAATTTCATCGTTAGCATCTGGGTGGTTCTGAAAAAGCCGGCAAGTGGAGATGATTTGACCACCAGTGTGGACTATGCCTTTCTCCAACGCACCATCCACGATGTCGTAGCGCGAGGTGAATCAGTGTACATGATGGAAACATTGTGCGATCAGATTATCGAAACCGTTTCTGGGCATCTCAATGTCGCTAGCGTAAAGATTAGGATTGAGAAGCCTCAAGCACCCATGCCTCACGATGGTGGGTTGGCGCTAGTTGAGCGAACTTGGCCCGAAGGTCTGACCTTCTAATCAGGCGCCTACAACTGCAAGGACGGCATCATAATCGGGTTGGACACCCGGATTTTCACCAATCCACTTCCACATTACATCGCCTTCTTCATCGACGATGAACACGGCCCGCTCGCTGGCTGTGTATCCTGGCATGCCCGCAAAGTCGTGCAGAGCAATGCCATAGGCTTCGACAGTGGAACGCGTGTAATCCGAAAGGATGGGGAAGGTGAGGCCATTCTTCTCTGCAAAGGCCGCGTTGGAGAATCTTGCATCTACACAAATGCCCAAAACCACCGCATTGGCATCGTTCAATCGGGACATTTTGTCCTCAAATGTACACATCTCGGTTGTGCAAATACCCGTAAAGGCGGCGGGGAAGAATGCAACAATCACCTTCTGGCCCTTGAATTGTGAACCACTGACCGCGTTGTTGTTCTGATCGAGTAGACTGAAGTCTGGGGCATCATCACCGATATTGACCATGTCTTGGGCGAACAGCGACCACGCTAAGAACATGCGCTCGATAGCCGATGTCATGGGATGGCAGCAGGTCGTATCGGCCGATGTAGGTGTAATCATCGTCACAGCAGTGGATTGTCTGCACTGTATCGAGTTGGAGGCGGCCCTTTCCAATGCCCCACTTGAAGTTCCAAGTCATTGGATTGACAAGGATGATGCTGGTGAATTTTTTTCTCGATTCCCCCTCTTTGCAGCCTCAATAGATTTGCTGCCTTGTGCTGGGATTTTCTCCAATGGTGAAGGCAAGGCTGTGATTCGAGCGGCCACATCACAACGCATCACAGAAGCGCTTGCCAGTCTTTGACGCAGCGATGACTTCATCCGTCCTCATAGAGGACGATGTTGTATGGAGGAGCCGCTGAAGCAAGTTTTCGTTGCCGTCGTGGCTACACCGGGCGGCGAAAAAACACAACTGGGTGTATTCTCAACTGAGCAGGATGCCTGGGATGTGATGAGGGCATTCCTGAGCCGGGCTGGTTCAACCAATGTGGTCAGTGGTAGCATCGTAGCTTGGGAAATTGATTACGTCGGTGAAGAAGGGGCTTTGGAACTCGCAGCGTTCGATCGTACGAACTGCCCTGTTTGTGACGAACTTACATTTTGGGTCGAGGGAGATGAAGATAAGGCTCGCTGTTATTATCCGCGCTGTAGCGCTTGGATTGAACAGAATGCATACGACCCCAGTCGTTGGGATTGTGGATGGCCTGCAGCCAACTGGAACAAGCGTGCTGAGAATTACCAACAGGCCTTCAAGGGATTGGTGGCGATGCGGGCTCAATCGGCCGCTGCAGGTATGACTGAAAGAATGCCCTCTAGAGAAGCATGGTTGGATGAGAAGGACCGAGAGAGGCGAACCATCCAGCAGAAGAAGTTCGATTCAATGACTGAAGACATTACCGAGTGATCACATGGTCGGCTGGATTTCTGCCATCATCGCCTCAATGTTCGGAGCAGGGGAAGCAGTCGAAGAGATTCTTGAAGAAGAGTGAAGTGTTCACTACCAGAAGAACCAAATTATGATTACAAATATGGTTACTAAATTCCCCAATGGGGAGTACCAAAAGCCACCGTCGGATTCATCTTCAGCCGATTCATTTTCAACGTGTCCAGGATTGTTTGTATCAATTATATTCTCATCGATGATGTCGGCGAACTCAGGGTTGACCGAATCTGAAAAATCGGTAGTGATACTTTTCCCGGTCGATATTCTCTCGTGGACATCATCCATCAAATCCTCAAGCACATCGGAGAATTCTTCGGCATGTTCCTCATCATCTTCAGGAGATTCGGACGGGTCAAATTCCATTCTTACACCCCATGTCACATTTCTTCGACGGGAATAATTCCCACGGCCTCACATCCGCGACGAAGATAATCCCGGGCCAATTCACTGATGATGTAATTCTGTACATCAATCCCCGCGTCATCAATCACATGGTTGTCACGATAGAATCGATTGTAATCCACAGCCAAGGCGCTCAACCATGCACAGAATTGGTGAGGGGAGGCTGAATCGATGGCCGTCTGTAATTCTTCATTCATATAGGCCATTCTACGAACCAATTCTCCCGCTGAACCTTCAAGTGCTGAGATGTCAAGACCCACGGAGGTGTCAACCTTGCCTGCCTTTCTGTGAATCGAACAGGCACGGGCGTGACTATACATGATGAAGGGGGCACTGTCAGCCTCCAAACTCAATGCATCAGCCCAACGGAAGGTGATGCCTTTATCGGGTGATATTCGAGCGATGTTGAAGCGTGTGGCGCTGATGCCGACAGCGTCAGAAATCTCCTGCAATCTTTCTTGAGACAGATCTGAACGAATCTCTTTGACCACTGCATAAGCCCTCACTTGGGCCTCATCCAACAAATCATCCATGTAGACGACATTCCCACGTCGTGTGCTCATCTTGCCGTCAGCCAACTTGGTGAAGGCGTAAAATACGACTTCGGGTGGTTGAGTGTCCAATTCTTGCAAAGCGATGCTGACCTGCTTGGATTGCAATTTATGATCCTCGCCAAGAATATTGAGCAGACGACCAGAACGTGTCCACTTCTGTTGATGATAAGCCAAGTCACGGGTCGCGTAAAGGCTGCTTCCATCTCCACGTCGGTAATAGAATCTGGTTGACTTACCTTGGATACCCTTGCTCTCCAGTTCAAGATAGTGAGCGCCGTTCTCTGCCACGCAATGCAGTTCAGAAGATTGCAGTTGATTCATCAAGACCTCAACACTACCATCGACAATGAATGTGGATTCCTTGGTAAATGAATCAAACTCGATACCCATGCGCGATAATGTCACGAGCATGCCATCGAGAACCGGCTGATAGGCGGCTTCAAACCTCGCCAGAACATCAGCATCGGCTTCTTCGCTCAATTGAACCAGTTCTGTGACACCATCGTCCACTGCAGGGTCTTTAGCCCTCAGTAGATTTGCCGCTTGATACCATAGCACGCGGATGTGATCCTCCTTGGATGAATGAGGTGAATCCTCAATCGGAATCTCGCCTTCAGCCAGCAAAGCCTGAACTTGAGCTTCATCGAGGTTCTCAAGAGCCCAACAAAGAATGCCGACCTGCTTACCCATGTCATCGACATAATATTCAGCAATCACATCGTATCCAGCTGCGCGATGCATTCGCGTAAAGGTATCACCGAGTACAGCATTGCGGGCCCTCCCTACATGGAACGGGCCGTTCGGATTAGCAGAGGTGTGTTCAATTAGAATCAATCCTTTGGATTCCACGGTTTTCGAGAGTTGTTTGGCCAACCAATCCATAGAAGCACGGATATTGACGTAAGGTCCGACTGCGACGGCTTGGCCGATGTCGAGTTCCAAGACATCGACAATTTGCTGAGCTACCTCATCAGGTGAACAACCCAGTTGTTTGGCAAATGGGAAACAAGGCAAAGCAAGGTCGCCTTGACTGGCTTCTTTTGAACGAGCCAGCATTTTCCTCCAATAATCGCCTTGAATACCGACCGAAGCCATCGCCGATTCCAATGCAGGAAGAACTTCATCAATCAGTGCCTGCATTCAATCAACTCCAGGGGTATCGCAGCAATGCTGCCAAGCCGGCAAAGGCCTCCATCAGTGTTGCACCTTCCTCAGTATCCATTGAAATGAGTTTGACATTACTTGACGAATGACCAGCCATCAGTGTCAATTCATCCATCAGGGTTGTCGTATTGTCAGGATCTTCACGAATCTGGTCGGAGGCCGCATTACAGGATTCGCAAGGTGGAATTGTGGTCAATCGATCGGCGGTCACCTGCCAACCATGCTGACATTGTCGGCAGGTGTATCCTTGACGAATCTTACGCAGACCTTCTGAGAGTAGGAGCGTGTCAACCGCACCTTGTTCTAGCGCACTTCTGATCATCATTTCGCCATAGGTGGCTTTGGGGTGTTGCTGCATAATCTCTGTCAAGAACCGATCGACTAATTGTCGCTCTGCATCCAATTCAATCTCATGCATCAGGCCACCGGCCCTCTGTACTAATTCTCGCAATCCCGATTCGTTTGAATAACCGACATCGAAGGTCGGTTTACGGATCAGTTTAGCGATTTCGTGATGAAAGTATTCTCCCTTGAGAACTTGGTCCTTGGTCGCCCCGGGCCCACCAATGATGATGCCTTCCATGTTGTCCATCATGGAAAGCCAGTAATCACTAGCATGCTCAGCAGATTTCTTGAAAAATTTATGTGCGGATTCCTCAATCAATCTCTCGAACCGCTGTGCTGACTGGCCACCTTGTCTGTGTTTACCCATGATATTCGATTGAATTTCTTCTTGACAATGGACCGTTTTTCCACTGGCCAGACCGTAGGCAGATTCACCCCGGTCGATGACGAAAATTCCGTAACAGGTTTTGTCAATCAACATGTCTTCCAATTGTGATACTTCGAATGTGCTGTCACATCGATAACGGAAGGAACGGAAAGGCTCGGGCGGATCGTCGATTATAATCGTCGTCATTCTGGTCTTGTTGTTTCCAATGATGACATGGCCTGTGAAGATGGCAAGACCATGCTGTGGGGTCTCTCTCATGTTGTTGATTGAGGAAACTGCAGACTCAATAGCATCCGATACATGCTTCTTGGTTAGTTTGGATTTGATATTGGAAGCCTGACCCAATTCTTGGACCAATTGTTGCCTCACATCGTGAATGGCACGGTCGGGTGGAATGATGACTGTTACCAGTTCTGTGCCCATGCCCCGCATCGAACTCAAATCATCGAGAGCATTCTTGGCCTTGAGACGGCGCTGTTGCATCTCAAGTTCCTCGGACATCGCGCTTCCTCATCTGTGCCGGCGGCTCGGCCCTCATCAATCCTTCCGGCGGCATAGCCGCCCGGAAGGGAAGGTGTCATGAATCGTCACGGTTGCGAGGATACTGATGGCATACCCACTGGTCCTTGCGCTCGGCGGCAGTCTACTGCGTCCCGAAGAGAGTGAGCGACATGCTTGGATATCCTCACTGGCAAACCTGCTTTTGGGGTGTGAAGGGTCGATTGGAATCGTCGTTGGTGGTGGAGCCGCAGCCCGCGAGGCGATTGAGTTGGCAAGAGGGAGGGGGGAAAACGATCTGGACACTCTAGATGAGATTGGCATCGCAGCAACTCGAGTGAATGCCAGCATTGTATCTCAAATTCTTCAGGATGCAGGTCTAGACGTGTTCGCTGGGATTCCGTCTGACGTGGCATCTGCCGTCCAGGGTCTTGAGGCTCACAGTGTAGTGGTCATGGGTGGAACGCGCCCTGGACACACCACAGACAACGTCGCAATTCGCTTGGCAATCGAAGTAAAGGCAGCCAGATGTCTTATTGCGACCAACGTTGCATACGTCTATTCTTCCGACCCGAGAGTGGATTCAGGTGCCCTTCCTATAGAATCCATGACACTATCAGAATTACAGAATATCGTCGGCCCACCTGTTCACGGAAAGGCTGGCGGCTCAAGCGTCATCGATCCAATCGGTGTTCAAGCCGCGATTGACAATAATCTCCCTCTGGCGGTCCTCGATGGACGCGAAATGGAAAGGATCGGAGATGCATTGGCCGGCAAGCCCTTTGACGGGACACGCATCGAGGTGGGGTGAAGAGGATGGCAGACAAGCAGAAACTCGCGGACCAAATTCGCTCAAATGTCGAAATGGCAAAGGAGGGTGAAAAGAAGCGCAAGGGTAGCAAAACAGGTTTGCCGAAATCGGCCAGTTCGAATGCATACGTCGCCCCACACCGACATTGTACGATTTGTAATTGTCCCATCTCACAAAAACGAGACCCCACTATCTGTGGGGAAGAGAAGTGTCTGGATGAATACGAGAGCCGGCAAAGGCAACGCAAACGTTGGAATATGTTGCTCTACATCGCACCAGCAATCATGATTGGCGCTTTGGTATTGCAATTAATGGCGAGCGCATAGGAGGGTGTTAGAATGTCGTTGATGGTTAGAATCATGTCGCTTCTGCCTTTTGCGACCGGTTCTCTCTGCTTGCTATTGGTTCTGGTCTCCTTCTTTGGTTTCGCTTCAGGGACAATCGGAGATGAGATTCCTGCGCTACCTTGTGTTGGCCCGCAAGAAGAATGTGCGACCGGAATGTCAGAATCAGATCTGGATGTACCGACTGCATTCTTGTTATTGGATGTTCATCTCGATATCTCGATGGAATTAGACGATGCGGCATGGATTGGTATCGTTGATTCCAAATTCGCAATAACCTGTCCCCCAGGGGATACGGGACTCACAAATTGCACATCTACGGATTACACGTTCATGGCCGGTGGACCGAGCCATGAAGGGACGATTTCTCACGATTTGGAGCCCGGAAGCGTTCGATTTGTGACAGGTGGTGACGAAGGGGCGGTCGATCTTCAGGACAACACGATTACGACCGAGTGGTCCGTGCATCTTGCCACATGGGTAGAAGCGATTTTGGCACTGACTGGAATCGGTTTGTGTGCATCTGGAATGCACATGGCATTTCCAATGGTCACAAAGGCTCGCAAGGACTGAGTCCCTGCGTGGCGTTCAAGAACCGAATACGGGTGGGGTGGGCCATGACTGGGTTCACCTGTAGCGGCTGCGGTGCATCCATTGACGTCAGCGGGTTGGAACCTGCAATTGCAGAGCGCAAGGTCTTCTGTGTTCGCTGTGGTCATGTCACAACGATTTGATTCACACCGAATCGTCTCTGACATGCCAATGTTCTGGCAATGAGAGTGGATCGGTTTCCTGCATCAACCCGATTCGCTCCACAATCTCAAATCGCAATCTCTCAATGCCCGCAGGTGCGGTTGCACTGATGACAAGATGTCCAGTGGTCGGATTGCGAATCTCTGGAATGGGGCCCTCGGGATTTTCACTCAATGCGGCTTCCATTTCACACGCAGCATCCCATTCGTCTGCATCGATATCCCCGATGAGGTCACCCTTTCCATCGATGATAAGGATTGGAGTTTGAGGAAGCAGACTTGCCACCTCATCGAGTAGGTTGTTCTGCGCTTCCATACTGACCCCACTGGTTTCTGAGATGTCCATGAGGAAGAGGCATAGGTCCCCGACGTGTTCCAAGGCAGCAATCGCCTGCATCTCAATCTGATTGCGTTCCTCCATCGGCCGATCCAATAGCCCGGGTGTGTCGACGAGCTGGTATTTCAATCGACGATTAATGAAGTGGCCAACGTGTAACTGCCGAGTCGTGAAGGGATAGGCCGCAATTTCTGGCTTACCGGTTGACATTGAAGAAATTAGGGCGGATTTCCCAACGTTTGGAGCCCCTGCAACAACCAGGCAGGGTTCACTGGAGTCAATCATAGGTAGGGTTCGCAGTGTATCGCGGGCATCGCGAAGAAATTCGATATTCTTCTCAATGCGTCCCATGATGCTACAAATTCGGCCATAGGCTTCTCGTCGTGATTCATGCATTGGTGGGATGTTGACCATGCGTCGAATCTTCTTGGAATTCTGATGCCCAATTTCAACGCACTTTCCAGCCGCCCATTGGCAGGCCCCCAGACTCTGACGATAATCATCGCAACCGACGGCCGCCTCAACCATGGCGACATCGAATTCTGACATCTTATCGATACTCGGCCAACGCCTGACCCAATCAAGTAATGTCGCGGACAGAGTATCTCCGGCTGAGCCAATCATCCGAATCATCTGCTTGCGCGTACGATATATGCGATCTTTATCGACAACAGCATCGCCAGCCTTCTTCGCTTTGGTGAAGGCCTTGTCGAGAAGTTCTTCCACGGACAACACTGTTGGAATGTTGCGCCAAACGACTGAAACCATGCGTTCCCCTCATTCCTGCGGCGGGGCCCACCCTTCTTCAAACAAGAGGCTTGAGCCAACCCATCGGTTCAAGAGCAACCAGTCCTTCGCAAACGCGATTCCGATGGTAGATTATTCCCCTGACCTACCCGACTGGGCTCTTTCAATTTGGGAGTCTCTCGGGAAACCTGATGTTTGTGAAGACGTTCTGACCGGCCCACTTCTCGACCGTCGTACAGGGATGCGCCGGGATGATTTGGTCGAAATTCTTCTCGATGCGAGAGCATTGCCTGAAGGTGCCGATAAATGGGTGCGTGGCCGCCTTATTGGCATCAACAAGAAGACTGCCGAGGTTTTGGATACCGATGGAAGTTATCGTTACATTGCACGCGATGTGATTGTCGAAGTGCGTTTGATTGCACATATGCGACCCTCTTACATCGACGATAATGAATTACTACAATTTGAACGTGAAGATCAGAAACGTCGAACCAAGATTCACGAAGACGTTGAGAAGAAAACCAAGGGCGTCGAGGATGATCATCTCTGGGGATGAGCCTTTGGCACTTCACCAACAAAAATGCATTCCGTGTGAAGGGGGAGTCCCTCCATTGAGTGATGTCGAAAGAGAGCCCCTGTTGACTCAATTGGACGGTGATTGGAAAGTGGTCGATGGCCACCACCTTGAGCGGGCATGGGACTTTGAGGATTTTCAAGCCGCACTCGACTTCGTAAATGCGGCGGGTGCGGTCTGCGAGGAACAGTTCCACCATGCGGATTTCGATTTTGGATGGGGTCGAGCGAAGGTGACAATTTGGACGCACAAAATTGACGGTTTGACGGAATCGGATTTCGTGCTAGCGTCAAAACTCGATCAATTGTAGGTGAGATTTTGGTTAAGGATTCGAAAGGTAGACTGGAGGCGGGTTACCAACGACACATGTTCATCTGTGGTCACGAAAGAGCTCCAGATGCCAAGCGTCCATGTTGCTTCACGCGTGACAGTCTAGTCCTCATGAAACGTCTGAAAATTGCAGCAAAGGAAGAAGGGCTTTCCAACATTCGGGTTCAGAAATCGGGATGTTTGGATTTCTGCGAGAATGGAATCTCTTGTGTTGTATATCCAGAGGGTGTATGGTATACCTTGACTGGAGAGGAAAACATCCCGGCACTGATTGAGCATTTACGCACGGGCACCATTGCTGAACATCTGAGAATGAATCTGGTGGATTGAACATGAAGCGAGTCATCTATGCACGAAGAGGTGGTTTGGAAGCCATCGAAATCATCGAGGACGAGGTACCCAATCCATCGACCGGGCAAGTTCTAATTGAGGTTCATCGGGCCGGCATCAATTTCGCCGATTTGATGATGAGGCAAGGGCTGTATGGAGGAGCACCTGATTTTCCATTCACACCAGGATATGAGATTTCAGGAATTGTTCGAGAATTGGGACCAGAGGTGACTTCACTCGCTATCGGCGACCGTGTTGTCGCATTCACTGGATTTGGAGGATATGCAGAACAGGTAGTGGTTGATGTCGAACGTGTCTGGCCATTGCCTGAAGATGTCTCATTCGATGCGGCCGCGGCCATGCCTGTGACCTATCTGACAGCCCACCATATGCTTGTCCATCTAGGCAACTTCAAGCCAGGAGAGACGATTCTAGTTCATCACGCAGCAGGGGGCGTAGGGACAGCCACAGCACAACTCGCCAAAGCCCTAGATGCTGGCGCTGTGTATGGGACTGCATCGGCTAACAAAGCCGATTTTGTCGCAAGTCATGGAATGATTCACATACCTAGGGGTGAGGATTTTGTCGATCGAATTAAGAAAGAGGTAGGTGGTGTACATCACGCCTTGGATCCTGTGGGCGGTAAACACGTCATGAATTCATATCGCGCATTGCGCAATGGTGGACGACTCTACGTATTTGGCGCATCTTCAGCGGTGAACGGTCCAAAACGCTCGATGTGGACTGCATTCAAGATGTGGCGCTCAACACCACAATTCAATCCTCTGAAAATGATGAATTCAAACAAATCCGTATTCGGCGTACACATGGGCCAGTGGAAGGACGAGGACGTAATCCGTGAACAGATGGTTTCGCTGTCGAAGATGCTCAAATTGGGGTTAATCGACCCTATCATCGATTCCGTGTATCGTTTCGAGGATGTTGCCAAAGCCCAGAAACACATCCATGACCGTGGGAATCGAGGCAAGGTTCTGCTCGACTTTAGCCCGAAGTAATCACAGTTTGACGGGACGGGTTGCACCGCAAGCTTGGCACTTCAGTAGTGTTGTGCGGTTTTCCTTGAGGAAGGACGTATCTGGAGCATTACACTGATGGCAGAGGATGAATGTCTTCACATAGGCGATGATTCGCTCTTTGATTCGGCGCGGTGGAATTCGGCCTTTGAGTAGAATGCGCCCCTTGTCGCGAGTTCCACTGGTGCCGAGTTCGTTCTGTAGGAAATGGTAGACGTGGTCAGCATCTCGGTCCATCATCGAGACCAAATCGTTGAAGTTTCGTAGAATAGTCTGTGAACCTTCAATCAGAACATCTGGTTCTGGTAGAGTCCAACGACTGCGCGACGAGATATCCTCTGGAATCTTGTCCCTTGCACGGTCGAGCAACGACTCGTAATCGAAGTCCGTCATCGTCTGGCCCACCCACATCCCCTTCTTGAGACCACCGACAGAACCAACGTTCCCCTGCGCAGCGCATAGAGGGATGGACGAGCCCGTAGAGGTGCGAATCGCACGTATTCATGTCGATGCGCAGTTACCTGTTCAGGGCAGTGACTTAGCGGCGGGATTTGATCTCCATTCCGTCGAACGTATCGAAGTGCTAAAAGGGACCACTGAAATGCTTCCAACCGGCCTCGTTCTGGCAATTCCACCCGGCTGGGAGGGACAGGTTAGATGTCGTTCAGGTCTTGGAAAAAAAGGACTCATTCTACCCAATGGGGTTGGGACCATTGATGCAGATTATCGGGGTGAATTGATGGTGCTAGCGCACTGGATCGGGAAAAGTGATTCGTTTGTGGTCGAAAAAGGGGAACGAATCGGCCAATTGTTGTTCAAACGTGTCCCCCGAATTCGTTTTGTCGAAGTCGATAGAGAGGCACTTGAGGGAACCGATCGAGGAGAGGGCGGATTTGGCAGTACGGGTCGATTCTAGATAGAGTCCTATGGACTCGGTCCGGTGATTTGATAGGATATGGACCGGCAGATAGCCTTGATTAACATGGCACTGAGCATTGACGAACTGCGAGGAATGGTCGCAGATATGACAGAACAAGGACTCAATACGCAACAGATTGCAGACGAGTTGTCCATCTCTCAACGAACCGTAATTTGGCTAAATTCTGGGGCGGCTGAGGTCGACCATCCCGATGATATTCGAATCGGATGGCGAACCATTGGTTCTCGCCCCAATCGGATTAACGCAATCGGATCCATCATGGCCGACGTCGTACTAGAGGAATTGGAAGAAGTCGAAACCATTGTCGGCATCAGCCTCAATGGAATCTTGTTCGCCAATTCGATTGCTGACCAACTCGATGTTGATGTGGCCATCTTCCGCTCAGTCTCCGAAGAGGGCGATGGGCATCTCTCGAACAAGTATGGCAACGTAGCCGGACGCAAGGTTGTCGTTGTCGATGATGTACTCTCATCTGGCGAGACCATGAAGCGGACAATCAAAACACTACAGGATGGCGGTGCAGAGGTTGTACTGAGTGTCGTGATGGTCAACAAGACGGAAGAGAATACGGTATCCGGTGTTCCTCTTCGTGGACTCATTCGTACTGTGAAAGTCTGAGGGAATCCACATGCATTGGGCTGATTCCATAGCGACGGCCCTATCACATCGCGGTGACAAGCATGTCATAGCATCCGGAATTACACCCTCGGGAGAATTCCACATAGGTCACCTGAGAGAGATTCTCACATCAGACATCATCAAGCGTGCTTGTCAAGCATTGGAATTGGATACAGAGTTCGTCTTCTTTGTTGATGATGCTGATCCACTTCGCAAGGTCTATTCATTTCTGGATGATTCATATGAACAGTACATCGGACATCAGTTGGCAAACATTCCACCACCTGATGCCAATGGTGCCCCCGACCACGATCGCTTCTCTAAGGGCATATCATATGCCAGACATTTCCTAGAAGCATTCATCGAAGCACTGAATGCCATCGGCGTCGAAATTGACGAAGTTATCTACAATTATGACGCATATCAGAGCGGAAAGTTCGCTGAAGCATCCCGCACGGCCTGCAATCAAGCCGATGCGATTAGAGAGGTCATCGAACGCGTTTCTGGAAGAGAACTGGATGATGATTGGTTCCCTTGGAACCCAATCGATGCCAAGGGTTCAATCGACGGCATACGAATCACAGGATGGGACGACCCTATTGTGAGTTGGATTGATTCAGATGGTAATGCAGGTCGGTCTGATGTAACAAAGGGGGAGGGGAAGCTCCCATGGAGAGTTGATTGGCCTGCGAAATGGGTCTGGCGCGGTGTGACCATGGAGCCGTTCGGCAAGGATCACGGAGCGGCAGGTGGTTCGTATGATACCGGCAAGGAGATTTGTCGATTACTGGGGAAGGAACCGCCCTATCCAACAACATACGAATGGATTTCTCTCAAAGGAGTTGGGGCAATGTCCAGCAGCACAGGAGTCGTCATCGGACCTCTAGAGGCGCTGGATTTGGTCCCACCAGAAATTATCCGATATCTCATCACCAGAAACAAACCTAATCGTCACATCGATTTCGATACAGGAAGTGCGCTGATAGAACTTGCAGATGAATATCAGAAAAAACTCTCAGACCTTGAGAATGGGCCAGGGGAATGGAGTGAACTCAGTAGGCGTCAACAAGTGGCTTGGGAGAAACTCAAGGCGCAACTTCTCTATTCCCAAATCGACCCTGCAAGCACCCCCCAGGTCGCTTCCAAGCGAGTGACCTTCCGGCATCTGGCATTGCTCGCACAGATTCGAAGCGAGGATGCCAATGTTTGGGCATCTCTGCAGCGTAGCGAATTGATTGATGGTGATCCCACTGGAGATTTGCCGCGGCGGCTTGATTTGATGCGAGCATGGATTGCGAGCCCTCACTTTCCTGAAGGTTTCCGGCTGCGAATTCAAACGGAAATTGGAGATGGAGCCAAGGAGAATATCGACGAACGAGATGTGGGATATCTTGAGGCCTTGTGCAAAGGCCTGTCAGATTGCAAATGGGAGTCTCAGGAGATTAATGCCATCATCTGCAATGAAGCAAAAGATCGAGACATTTCTTTGAGAGATGCGTTCCAAACATTGTATTGGATTGCACTCAATCAAGACTTCGGGCCGAAATTGGCCAATATTCTTGAAGAAATGGACCGAGAATCTGTGCTAAACCTACTTCAGATGGCGATTGATGAGTTATCACCCTGAACGTAGTTCAGAATCACAACCACCCACACGCTTGAAAGCGGAGGCAGTCGTGGCGGGGGCAATGCCGGTGTATTGCCCCAGTTGCGAAGCCGGTGTGGATGCCGTCTCAAAATTCTGCCTTCAGTGTGGACACGACTTGGAAACCGATGGCCCAATTACTTCGACGGGGCACGATGTTCGACAATTGAAAGAATTGATTCGAGGACGAGACGATTTGTCAATGGCAGATAAATTCGACCTCATCGCAAAGGTGGAAGAAGGAGACAACCCAATTGAACTGGGTTTGGCCGCTTCCGCCGAAGGAAGTGGTGTTACCCCAGAACAGATGGAGGAAAAAGTAGCTGCACCCAAGGTCACCAAAGGCGGCCTTTCAGAGGCAGCCTTGGGATACACGACCAGTCCGGCCGCTGCAGCGGCAGTCGCTCTGATGAGTTCTAAGACCGATGCGTGGGGCCACATACAATCGGGCTCAATCAATACCGGCGACCCACTATTCATTGAAGCAATGGCGCTGGGTATGGAAGCCAGCCACCACATTCACGACATTGCAGCCGGTGGAATTGATGAGACCAGCCTTACCAATGAGGATCTTCGTGGCATTCCCGTTCTGAAACCCCCCAAGCGCTCCTTCTGTCCGAAGTGTGGCTCTGATATTCATTCACATACGATGCTCCAATGGAGAAAGTGGAGAGATCACTCCGGTGAAGTTGTTCAGTTGCAAGCACAAGCAGCCATGGAAACCAGTTTGGTTCAAATCGCTGCACACTATCTGACCGAAACCGAAGCAGCTCAATCACAACGCGATGATTTGGCTGGCAAACTCGCTGCCCTAGATGAAGAAGCTATGACGGAGAAGATTGGTAGTGAATTGCGTCCAAAGATCCTCGAAGAAGTCGAAGAAGATATGCGAAAGAAGGTCGAAGAAGAACTTCGTGAAAGTATCGAGGAAGAAGTACGAGCGGATTTGGCAGCCCGAGGTGGTGGCCGCAAGGTCGTCTCAACCAGTGGCGGGTCCACATTCAAACCAAAGGCGGCAAAGAAGGCGTCTGCACCAACTGTACGACGTGGAGCCGCTAAGAAAACCTACGAAGGTGAAGCGGATGGCAAGGCCGATTGGTTCCTCACAGATGCATTGGATACCGTCTTTGATCCACACGGCACTGGAAAGGTGCTCAAGGCCAAGACCATTCTCGCCCGCTCCGCAGATGGAAACGTTCGAGTTCAAGATGTTGTCAGAATTTATTCTGCAGACGGGCAAGATAAACTCTCTGAACTGGCATGGACCAGTCCATTCACAAAGTACATCATCGAAGCTTTCGATGCTTGCTAATCGATGTAATCGACAATGAGTCGTCTAGGTTCAGGCATGCCCTCTTGGGCAACCGCAATCGCTCGACATTCCATCCCAGCGCCCGACATTGTGGTGACGAAAGGGATGTTGAGTTCTACAGCTAAGCGACGCATCATGTTGCCATCCAGTACAGCGCCGCCGCTATTTCGTGGCGTGTTGATAATCAGGTGAATCTTGCCGGTACGCATCAGGTCCAGAGCGTCAGGACTCTGTCCCTCTGCAATTCGGTAACAGGTTTCAACATCGAGGCCGCCCACATCTCTCAAATGACGGGCCGTTCCCTGAGTTGCATGTAGAGTGAAACCCATCTCCTGCAAAGAGCGAGCCATCGGAATGAGGTTGCCCTTGTCTTCATCCTTCACAGTGAGGTAAACCCCACCGCGTGTGGGAACAGGGAGTTCAGTTGCCAGCCGCGCTTTGAGATAGGCTGATGCCGCATCGACATGACTGCCCATGACTTCGCCAGTGCTTTTCATCTCAGGACCAGGAGCAGGGTCCAGGCCCCGTAGTTTCAGGAAAGGGAATACCGGCGCTTTGACACTGACGACATCTGTTTGACGACGAGGTATTTCCATGTCAGCCAATTGTTCGCCAATCGTAATGTGTGCTGCAATTCGCGCCAATGGTATCCCAGTGGCTTTGGCGACGAATGGGAAGGTTCGCGAACCGCGTGGGTTTACTTCAAGCACGTAAAGTTCGTCTCGGCATATGCAGAATTGAATGTTGAAGCAGCCACGGATGTTCAATCCGATCCCGATTTCTTTAGTCCATTCGTGAACCTTTGTAAGTATTTCCTCACTGACGTTTTGTGTAGGGATAAAGCAGGTCGAATCACCACTGTGGATACCGGCCTCTTCCAGATGCTCCATCACCGCGCCAACGAGGACATCTACACCATCGCAGACGGCATCGACGTCCAGTTCGATGGCACTACCAAGATATTCATCGACAAGCAAGGGTTTGTCTGGAGCGATGTACGCATCCGCCATGTATGTATCCAACTGAGCATCGTCCGTCAGAATCTCCATTCCGCGTCCACCAAGGACGTAGGACGGTCGCACCAAGACAGGGTATCCAATCTCAGCGACAGCTGCACGAATCGCTGCTGGAGTTTTCCCTGTGCGGCCGTTGGGAAGACGAATAATGCTACGCTTACCAAAGGCTTCGAATCGCTCGCGATCACTGGCCTCATCCACCGCATCCGGGGAAGTCCCCATCATCGAACAAGACAAGCCCTTCTCGGAAAGATGTGGCATACGGTCGTCGAGGGGTAAAGCCAGATTGATGGCGGTCTGACCACCGAACTGCAGAAGAATCCCATCGGCACCTTCTCTGAGTAGAATCTCAGCCACACATTCTGTGGTCAATGGTTCGAAGTATAGACGGTCTGATGTGTCGAAGTCGGTACTGACGGTTTCGGGATTGTTGTTGACAATAATTGCCTCATGTCCCGCCTCTCGAATCGCTTGCACCGCATGCACGGCCCCGTAGTCGAACTCGATACCCTGGCCGATGCGAATGGGGCCTGATCCGATGACGACCAAACGTTGGCGTTCAACCTTCTTCTCTGCCAGAACATGATCGATACCCAAAGAAGCACTGCCACCTTCGTAGGTCGCATAGTAGTAGGGTGTGACCGCAGCAAATTCAGCTGCACAGGAATCGACCATGCGGAAGCGCGGATGGATGGCCAGTTCGTGTCGACGATGCATCACATCAATCTCTGTTCGATCTGCCGGCAATCGATTCCATCCACTCGCAGGGAATCCGGAAAGCGCATCGGCGATGTGGGCATCTGTGAAGCCAAGGGCTTTCCAAGTCCTCATCTGGGTTTCAGTAATATCTCTCGCGTCACAGTCAGCCGCGACGATTTCCGCCTCCATGTCTGCAATCTTCTTGAATCGATGAAGGAACCATCGTGTGATGTTACCAGTACCGTCTCGAACCTCCTCGATGCCCATTCCGCGCCTGAACGCCTCAATCAGTGCACCCAGCCGTCTGTCTGTTGCCACCTTCAGCCAGTTGGCGAGAATGTCGTCGGGTAGCGGTTCGTGCGCACGCTCATCCATTGATTCTCCATCGCTGGCATCCGCAAGAGTCAGTGGGCGTGGATGAGGCTGGCCATATTCGAGAGAGGCGATGGCCTTCAGCATGGCTTCCTCAAAATTGCGGCCAATGGCCATGACTTCACCCGTGGATTTCATGCTTGTACCCAATGTTCTATCTGCTGTACGGAATTTGTCAAAGGGCCAGCGTGGAATCTTGACCACGACATAATCCAGTGTGGGCTCAAAGGCGGCGGTGGTTCCTTCACCAGTGATGGGATTGGGCAATTCATCCAAAGTATAACCCACAGCAATTAACGCAGCCATTCGTGCAATTGGATAACCCGTTGCCTTTGATGCAAGAGCAGAAGATCGGGATACTCGAGGATTGACTTCGATGACACGAAATTCACCGGTGTCTTGGTTGACTGTGAATTGGACGTTGCATCCACCTTTGATGTCGAGGCGGCGAATCAAACGCAGTGCAGCATCACGCAATCCCTGGTGGTCGCGATCAGAAAGGGTCTGAGCGGGTGCAACAACAATCGATTCACCCGTGTGGATGCCCATCGGATCGATGTTCTCCATAGTACACACGATTATGCAGTTATCACTGGCATCGCGCATGACCTCATACTCGAACTCCTGCCATCCGAGAATGCTCTCTTCGACCAGCACCTGTCCAATTTGAGAATGAAGAATTCCTTGGCTGGCAATTTCGACCAATTCACCGGTGTTCCATGCTGTGCCACCACCTAATCCACCCAATGTGAAGGCTGGGCGAATAAGAATCGGGTAATTACCAAGTTCATCAGCAGCAGCGAGAACCTCATCGATTGAATTGCATGCCATGGCTTTAGAGATGGGGAGGTCGATTTCAGCGCAGACCTGATTGAACAGATCGCGATCCTCGGCCTCATCAATGGCTCGAAGATCACAACCGATGAGTTCGACGCCCAATTCAGCTAGAACCCCACTGTGGGCCAGATTGCTGGCGATGTTGAGGGCGGTCTGTCCACCCATTCCAGCCAGTAACGCATCGGGCTTCTCAATCTCAAGGATGCGTTTGACAACATCGGGGAGGAGCGGTTCGATGTAGATTCGGTCGGCCATCTCGGGGTCGTTCTGAATGGTCGCGGGGTTGGAGTTGACCAGAACAACTTCGAATCCGTCAGCGCGAAGAGCACGACAGGCTTGTGAGCCCGAGAAATCGAATTCTGCGGCTTGCCCAATACGGATGGGACCGCTACCCAGGATCATCACCTTCTGGATATCATCGCGTCTTGGCATTTGCTTTCACCTCCATGTGTTCGGCAACCAGATTTTCAAATCGATCAAACAGTGGATTGGCATCGTGAGGACCAGGGCAGGCTTCGGGATGATACTGGATGGTGAATGCCGGCCGACCCTTCACATCCAAGCCTTCGACAGTGCGATCGTTGGCATTGATGAAGCGGACCTCAACGTCGCAACCAGTCAGATTGTCCACTTCACCTGAATTTGCCCCTGAGGGGTGGGGTGCAAGCATACCCTTGACAGGGTCCTCCACAGCAAAACCATGATTCTGGCTTGTGATGGTCACCTTCTGAGTCTGAAGATCGAGAACCGGTTGATTGCCACCTCGGTGGCCGTATCGCAATTTGTAGGTTCTAAGACCACTAGCCAGACCCATCAATTGGTGACCCAGACAGATGCCCATGACCGGAACGCCTTCCTTGGTTGCTTGCGCAAGTGTATGGCGTGCAGCCGTCGCCTTACCTGGATGAGCGGGGTCACCTGGTCCATTGCTGCAGAACAGCGCATCGATTTGGAAGGTGCTGCGTAACTCGGACCAATCAACATCGGGTGGACACCAGAGGACCTCGAAGCGAGTGCAGAGTTCTCGCAGTATGTTGTACTTGATTCCGCAGTCGAGAGCGGCGACGCGGGGCAGAGAATTTCCATCTTCATCAGTCGCCCCTTCATTGAGGAACACAGGATCGTCCCGACTAACCTCATCGGCCAAATCAGCGAGATCAGGGGATTCCATGTTTTTGAGAATCAATGACATCTCGGCTTCCTTCTCTATGGGCCCGAAGATGCTGAGAATGACTCCATACTCACGCACGCGTCGTGTGACAGCTCGCGTATCGATGCCGGATATACCTGGAACACCATGCGCCAAGAGAAGGTCGTTTACCGTGCCGATACAATGGCGATGGTCTGGTTCCATCATCAGTTCGCGACAAACCACACCCCTTGGCCAAACGCCAGCCGATTCTGAGATGCCCGGGGCAATCCCATAGTTGCCCAACAACGGCCATGTGAATGTCAACACCTGTCCTGCAAAGGAAGGGTCGGTCAGAGATTCCTGATATCCAGTCATATTTGTGGTAAAGACCAACTCGCCTTCTGCAATCGTTGCAGCACCGAATAAATCCCCCTCGTGACGAGAACCATCTGCAAGTAGAAGGACACCACGGCCGCTCGCTTCTGTATGCTCATTAGAGGGTAATCCAGGAAGTAGAAAATCAGCCGCATCTCGGGCGATGAAGGCTTTGGAAACACCGAGTTGACCAGAACCGGGAGAGAAGCCCCCTGTTACCGTCACCCTCGCACCCTAGGACTCTCCATGAAATCCGGTTATAATCATTAAGATGATTCCGAATCTTCATCCCGGTCGATAACGACCTTACCTGAGGGGTGTGATTGAATCTCCAGACGAGCGCCGGGGAATTGTTCAGGTCCAGCAACCCCACCCATCAGTTCTGACATGAAAAGAGCCAATGCAGCCACTTCGGAATGAGGCTGGTGCCCGATGGCAATATTGTAATCCGCAAGTTTGTAGATCTCTCCTGGCACTTTGGCACCCCCCACTACGACTGCAATCGGCCCATCAGTGGGGATGGTGGAGGTGACCGTGTCGTGAGGTTCGCCATACATCGTGAGATGGACAATGCGCCCACCCTGTTTGGTGAAGTGACGTAGAAATCCCATCGGCTTCGCGTGGTGCTCAGAAGAGAAGTCGCCTCCGAAGTTGTCAGTGACATCGGACAATGTGTCCAATACACCTTGATCCTCGTCACCGCACAGCACGAAATTGTTGGCTCCCATGGCTCGAGCTGTCAGGCCCAGATGGCTGGTGATGCGCTTGTCGCGCTGCTGTCGGTGCCCAAGACGGACCACCGTGACGTCGGGTCGCACGGATTTAGGCCGAAGTTGCCGCTTCTTCAGCCTGTCCCTCGGCGGGAGCCCCACCCAGAGGCGAGATGTCGACGGGGAAGTTGGCTAGAAGGTCACGAACCCAACGCAGCAGCAAAGCGTCGAGGAACATAGAGGCACAGTAGTGTACCATCACACCGAGAGTGATGAGGCGGGCCGAATGTAGAAGCATGACGGCAGCGGCATCGCCAAAGGCGAGATGGCCAATTGGTTCAATCGCCATGAACAAGGCGAGGATGAGCATGGAACCTGCAACAAGGCCCGGCCAAGGCTGGCTTCTCTCCCTTGATAACTTCATCAGAGATGTGGCCGTAAAGACCAGAGCAGGTACGGCCGCAGCGACCCATTTGTAATTCAAACTGAAGATGAGAGATAGTTCGGCTTCAGCCGAGCCCAACTCCTTGCCGAAGACATTGACGGTCAACCACCAGAACAGAGTGACTGCCATCAGAAGAATCCCAGAAGCGACAGCGTTCCTGTATACCATTTCGCTCATTTCAAGTCGGTCACGTGGCTGCAATCTCTGTAATATTGATTCGGCGAGTTCAAGCGTGTCTGCTGTTGGAGCAGATGCATCATCACCGTATGATTCGAGATTGGATAGTGACAGGATGGCCTCCAACTCAGCCGCGTCAGATGGCACAAGTGCCATGCTTTGAGATTCACCTACGCCTGCCACAAGACCACAACGCCCTCTCCACACATCATAAACCATACCATCCCACCGAGGACTTACATGGACGACTTGCGACCCTTTCTAAGACGCCGCCCTGATGGGCGATGTCGACTGATGGGGATTCTCAATATCACTCCAGATTCGTTCCATGCGGCCTCAAGGGTCGATGTGGATGAAGCAGTCGAACGTGGATTAGAAATGTGGTCCAAGGGGGCAGATTGGGTGGATGTCGGTGGAGAATCGACACGACCCGGGGCAACGCTAGTTGATTCAGGCGAAGAAATCACTCGGGTAATCCCTGTCATCCAAGCACTCCGTCAAGCCAATCCAGATGGCCTTATTTCCATCGATACGCGCCGATCTGATGTTGCTAGGGCTGCACTCGATGCGGGTGCCAACATGGTCAACGATGTCAGCGGATTGCGCGACCCCACAATGGAAGCGCTCGTGATTGAACGTGGTTGTCCCGTCTGCATAATGCACATGCAGGGTGAACCAGGCAATATGCAGCAGAACCCAACGTACGACAACGTCGTCAAAGAAGTCTACGCATCCCTCATCTCTACAGCCGAACGACTGGTCACGGAGGGCCACGATTCTGAACTTATTTGCTTGGACCCAGGCATCGGATTCGGTAAGAATTTGATTCAAAATCTGGAATTATTACATTCCCGTAGTGATTCAAACTATAGCATCCTGTGGGGCGTCAGTAGAAAATCGATGTTCAATCAACTGTTGGGGCAAGAAGAGACCGACGACAGATTGGCAGGTACACTTGGTGTGGCCGCACATGCGATGCTCGAAGGAGTCGATATCCTGAGGGTTCACGACGTAGAGGAGCATACCGATCTCCTGACGACTCTGGCTACCCTGCGTCCGGAGTTGAATTCATGACCGTAGTCGACATCGATGACAACCTGCGTTTGCTCGGTACAGCACACATCTCCAAGGCCAGTGCTGATGCCGCTCGAAGAGAGGTTGCCGAATACGAGCCCGATATTGTCGCCATCGAATTGTGCAAGAGTCGCTTGGATGCCCTGGAACGACCAGACCGATTCGACAATGAGACGTTGGGCAAAGTTCTCCGTGAAGGAAAGGCGCCTCTGGTTCTGTTCCAATCGATGCTCGCAGTCGAACAGCGACGCATGGGGTTGGCAGAGGGTGAAAAACCCGGAACTGACCTGCTGGCAGCCATTCAAGCCGCAGCTGAATCCCAGAAGGAAGTGGCACTGGTTGATCGAGACATCCAGACCACCCTACGCAGAGCCTGGCGAAGAATGCGATTTCGGGAGAAATGGAGAGTGATGTCTGCCCTGCTGTTCCAAGATGAGGAAGACGAGGAAGTGAAGGTCGACGAACTTCTCGAGAACACAGATCTGATTACTGAACTGATGGGGGAACTAAGAGATGTGGCACCTGCCGCAGGAGAGGTGCTCATCGATGAACGAGATGAATTTCTGGCCGGAAGAATCCAACAACTGCGCCCTAAAGGAAAAATTCTCGCTGTCATCGGTGCCGGTCATCTGGAAGGAGTTGCAGCCCACCTCAGAAACAACATGGTTGTGGACAAGGAACGCCTAAGCGAACTGAATCACATCGAACCGCCCCACCCCGCGTGGAAGGGAGTCAAGTGGAGCATCCCTGTTCTCATGCTCGGCCTATTCGCTTGGATGGCCTCACAGGGAGATATGGCGGCACTCAAGGAGGCCGCCATCACTTGGCTGGCTCTCAATGCGGTTCTAGCAGCATTGGGTGCTGCAATTGCCAGAGGACATCCACTGTCCATCCTTACAGCAGCCGTCGCCAGCCCGATTACGTCACTGAATCCGATGTTAGCAGCAGGATGGTTTGCTGGCTTAGTGCAACTGAATGTAGCGGCTCCATCGACCAAAGATTTGCAGGCTTTCTTGAAACTCGATCGACTCTCACTCTTCTGGAAGAACAAAGTTGGCCGTGTCTTGTTGGTTACAGCCTTCGCAAATTTGGGTTCCACTGCTGGTGCATGGATAGCAGGTAGCGCCATAATCGGCAGCCTGCTTTGAGGGAAAACCCAGCCGTACCGTTGAAGAACCGTATGCCGGTCGAAGCATCATGGTCGAGGATGTTGTCATCGTCGGAGGAGCAAGAACGCCCTTCTGTGAATGGTCTGGAGGCAAGCGTGGCGATGGCGAGCCGGGTGGTCTGTTGGCGGATGTGACCGCTGAAGAACTGGGTGCAATCGCAATTCGTGGTGCGCTAGAAAAGACCAGGACAGATGCAGACTCAGTGGATCATGTCGTGATGGGTCATGCATTGCAAACCTCTGGCCAAGCCATCTTCGGTAGTCGACATGCTGGACTCAAGGCGGGCATCCCACAGGAAGTCCCCATGCTCACGCTCAACCGACTGTGCGGCAGTGGTGCTCAGTCCATCGTGACAGGCGCGCAAATGATTATGCTCGG
>JAPKFG010000141.1 GCA_028821675.1 Candidatus Poseidoniales archaeon | reverse complement strand
GGAATTGGAAAAGGTGTGACTGCGTCAAGCCTTGGTGTGTTACTGAAATCGATGGGTTTGCGCGTCACTGCAATCAAGATTGATCCCTATCTTAACAGCGATGCGGGTACGATGAGTCCCTTTGAGCACGGCGAAGTCTTCGTCCTCGACGATGGGGGCGAAGTCGATTTGGATCTTGGCAACTACGAACGTTTCCTCGACATACGCCTAGGTCGTGACAACAACCTGACCACAGGCAAGGTTTACTCTGGCGTCATTGAGCGAGAACGCCGTGGAGATTACCTCGGTAAGACCGTTCAAGTCGTGCCTCACATTACTAATGAGATTCAGGAATGGCTGGAGCGGGTGGCCGCACAGTGTACCGATGGATCAGGGGAGACACCGGATGTTTGTGTCATCGAATTGGGTGGAACGGTCGGCGATATCGAAAGTGCGCCCTTCGTGGAAGCCCTTCGTCAATTCCAGTTCCGTGTGGGCCGCGAGAACATCTGTCTTTTCCACGTGTCATTGATTCCAGTCATCGGTGTTGTCGGTGAGCAGAAAACCAAACCGACTCAGCATACGGTCAAGGAACTCAGAGGAGCAGGTCTAACTCCTGATTTCCTTGTTTGTCGAAGTAGTGAACCGCTACTACCAGAGGTCAAGGAGAAACTCTCATCCTTCTGCCATGTCGAACCGTCGCAAGTCTTCAGTGCACACGATGTCCCCAACATTTACCACGTTGCTTTGATGCTTAATGAGCAGGGTGCATCCGATAAATTATCTGAACGTCTCGGACTCAAACTTCCCGCATCCCGGCCTCTTTTGGATGATTGGAGAGACATGGCCGATCGTGTCGATAATCTCGATAAGAATCTCCGCATTGCAATGGTGGGCAAATACACAGGTCTTTCTGATTCCTATCTTAGTGTCATCAAGGCCCTGCAACATGCTGCTTTCAATGCTGGTGCCAAGATGAATATCGATTGGGTGGAAGCCGAATATCTTGAACATGAACAGGCCAAAGAAAATCCAGAGAAGCATGCGGAATTCTGGCAGATGATCAAGGATGCAGACGGTGTTCTGGTTCCTGGTGGATTCGGAACACGAGGTGTCGAAGGCAAGATGTGTGCAGCCCGCTATTGTCGTGAGTCAGGAAAACCATATCTTGGCATCTGCCTTGGTTTGCAAATCGCAGTCATCGATTTCGCTCGAGATGTACTTGGAAAGGTCGGTGCCAACAGCACTGAATTCGATGAAGCCACCCCTCATCCTGCGGTCATCTTCATGCCCGAAGGAAGTCGAACCCACATGGGTGGAACCATGCGTTTGGGCAGCCGGCAAACCAATCTTCAGACCAAGGATTGTGATGCATTCCGGCTCTATGGTGGCGATATGGAGATTCATGAACGGCATCGCCATCGATACGAGGTCAATCCTGAGATGATTGGAGAGTTGGAAGCAGCAGGCATGCGATTCGTAGGCAAGGATACCGAAGGAGAGCGCATGGAGATCATTGAACTGACAGGGCATCCATACTTCTTCGCAACCCAATATCATCCCGAATTCAAGAGTCGCCCGAATCGCCCGAG
>JAPKFG010000140.1 GCA_028821675.1 Candidatus Poseidoniales archaeon | reverse complement strand
AGGGCAGCAGCAGCCCAGAAAGTGGGGGCATGGGTAGTCTGCACTTCGTCGAGGAACAGATTCCTGACCACGTCAATATCACTTACGTCAATCTCGACATGTTCGCACTCAACTGGCCGGTTCCTACTCCATTGGCCAGCCAATTGACCGGATGTGATGAGGACTACTGGACACTGTACATGTTCACATCACCCGTTGATGATTGGTCCTATTACGAAGACAGAGGGCTGGAAGTCACCGATGAAATGCAATCTGATGCAGAATGGTTCCAAGCCCATCTCAAGGCAATCAATACAAATTTGTCCCATCCAGAAGAATGGGTTCGTGTCATCGACGATACGAAGGGGAATTCAGATCACTACAACTTCATCATGCACAACCACACTGCGACATGGATTCGGGGGCAACATCAGTACATCCACGAGGAAGGAGATACCTGCGAGCAAACCCCAAAACATGCACAAACCGATTCAGTGACCACCGTCAATACGATGGCTGGAGGCAGGAACAATGTCGAAGCCGGTCTGCAAACGGGCCTAGATGTAGTTGCGACGATGGTTTGGTGGGATTGGGAACCCGAAGAGGAGAATGATGGATTTAGTGAATTTGTAGAATCAGTTGGTCTTTTGTCAATCATATTAGGAATGGCGGGAATGGTTGGTTGTCTCATTCTAATTATTGGAGTTGCATTGATATTAATCATACGGAATCCAAGAAGATTCAGACGTCGTGTTCTGAGAAATTTCTTTGAGTGGGCTATACCTTAGAGGTAGACTTCCAAATCGTCTGAACCACCAACGAAGACTGGTTCATCACCACGTAGATCAAAGATGAGTGGAACGGTTCGGTGACCGGTCATTGCAACGAATTCCATTCTCAACTCTCGGTCATTCTGAACGTTGACATCCGTCCATGAAAGGCGTTGTCCATCGAGTATACGCTTTGCCTTGAAGCAATAGGGACAGACATTCGTGCTGACGATGAAGAAATCTGAATCTGCTCGATTCAGCAATGTCATCACGCGGTCGCTCATGGCCACTGGATAGAGTGGACCTTCATGAACCGTTGTCTTTGGGCTTTCACAGTTCCCAAGAACTGGTAATACCGCCGGCGACAATCAAACGGATGTATGAATTGCCCGTTTGAGTAATTGTCAGAGTGTATTCGCCACTTGGATATGGAATAGTTCCAAGATTCCCAAACTCCTCTGCTCCCGCTCCCCACTGTCGAGTAAGTGCCGAGGCAGAAGTATGGTCGCGGAGCGTGAGAGTTCCACTGCTTGGACCGCCGCCCATCTGGGCATCGAGCCAGTAAATCATCTCATCATAAGGCCCTTGACTGGGATGGTCGCCAACAAAGAACGAATCGGTAATCTCGATTTCTGGTGCACCTGCACCGTGATCCCATTCCTCTGAGAATATATCGCCTGCGCGGATGAACCAAACATTGCCCGAATGGTCAAATCCGTTGCCAGTGAGTACCATGCGAAGTTGAAGTGTTTCTTCGGAGTCGTACCAGATGAGAGAGCCAATGAAACCCGCCCAACCATCATATGTGTAGGTGAGAATCTGGCC
>JAPKFG010000066.1 GCA_028821675.1 Candidatus Poseidoniales archaeon | reverse complement strand
CCATGTTCACGACGAACCACCCAATCATCATCACCGAGTAGTAATTCAACTCCACTTTTTCGGAATTTCCCTTGAATTTCTCCCATTCGCGCTACGCGTTTCACATTCAGTGCATCCGCGACTGCTTTCCACAATGAATCGTCTTGATCCCCCGCTTCTTCGATGAACGCATCTTGAGGTAGAATGACGACATCCGCGAATTTTTCCCACTTTGTGGGAATTTTATCTGAAAAACCCCCGCCTTTCCACTCAATCAGCGCTTTCTCCAATCGCGCATGAGGCGTTAGAGTTGGGGCCATGACAACACGTTGCGCCACTACCCAATTAAACCACCAGAGCAAGAAGTTGGTCTATGACGGCCACCCGGGCTCGAATGGCATGGGCCATTCTCGCCTTGTTACTCCTTTCAAGTTGTACGACGACCGTTTCTGCAGACCCCGACGATCACGAGGTCGTGAATACCATCTGTCAGACTTGGAACAGCACTTCAGGGATTTGTGATGACTACAATTACGCCGATGATGAAACCGCCTCTATGGAATGGATTGAGGGTCGTTACAATGTCAACATGGCGAATGCGACAATGATGTCGGTTACATTGGAATGGGCCATTCATGAGGTTCGTCGTGATGATGTTATGCTCGGAGATTTGCCGCTTGGGAATGGGTCAGACGCTTCCATGGACGGTATTCCTGCCGATTATCTTCGCAATTACATCGATTACGTCACACTCTCAGGTTCGACAGTGAGGGAGATGTTGCGCAGTTCTGTTTCATCCACAGTGGCCAGTGTAATCGACAACGGATTTGGTACCACATCTGGAGTTCAGACCTCATACGTCAATCAAATCACATACGAGGATCAGACAATCCAATGCACCGATAATCCAGATGTTGACAGCGCCGATGAGGTTGCAGGTCTGCCCAATGATGCCTACAATCCACCCCTCTGTCTGCGAACCACGCTTGACATCAGTATCGATCCTGCTGAATTGGGAATGACTGCTATCGGCCTTGATGTAGAACGCACATATCAGGGCCTGTTGACGATGGGTGGCATCGTTCGCACGAACATCAATCTCACCGCCCTTCCGGGGCACGCTGCATCGTACGAATTCGTTCCACCATCATACGGCACCGCAATCAATCTATCAGGAGGGGGTGATTTGGTTCCAGCGAATTGGGGTGGATTCGATTATTCCTATGGACGTTGGAACATCGATCACAAAGATGCCACAGACGATACTTGGCTGAATCAGTCCGCATCAATCACCATGGCGCGCCGCTCGACAACAACTAGCCCGGTTGAGATTGATATCGGCAATGATCGCGGTATACGCGTCGACATCATCGTTGATGCATCGAATGAGCGAGCCACATCCGTTGAAGTTCGATTGGGCATCCATCATGTTGGGATGGACACATTATCGAATTGGGACTGGGATTTTGCTGATGACCGAGTCAGTGTTCCATGGGTGACCGCTGATGGATTGCGCATGGCCCACCATACCGGTTTGGCCAATCTCTCTGATTTTGCAGACAAGGTCCCAGTCGAAGATTTAAACGAACTGATTGCAGAGCATAGCCCCACTGAGATTGAGTTTGAAACGTTCGCATTCTCCCCACCCGATGGCATCGGTGGTCTCGACTTCGTTCATCGCCCAGGCGTGACCTGCTCAGAATCCACCCCGAGCAATTGGTGTATCCTCGGACAGACCGCCATGAATGGCACCTATCCAGTCTACCTGACTTCTCGTTCGAACACGTTTGACATGGATGTTGGCGCGATGGTCACTAGCATTGCCGACCAATTCGACATCGATTTGCTCGGATTCGACCCATCCATGCCCACAAAGGAGGACCGGGCTGCAATCCTCAATGGCATCATCCTCAGTGGTGAAGTCGATTCGTCCAGCCTGATTAGTTGGATGGACGATGATTTGCCTCAGGCCGATATTCGATTGGAGATTATGTTACCAGATTATATTCGTTCGACCAACGGAAACCCAGAGAGTATCGTCATCACTCATACCCTAGGAGAACCCGAAACACATTCACTGTCTGTTACTGGTGCACAGCCCTATGATTGGCGCCACCCAATATGCCGTGAATCCAACTGCGGAGAAACCAGTCTTGATCTCATCTGTGGTGCCAACCGACGTACCTGTCTCGGCCTCAATCTCGATGTCGAATTCTCAGACCTAGACGTACAGGAGTGGAGCCGTTCGATAGAGATGGTCGCTGAAGGAGAAATGGAATTCCTGTTGTATCGTATTGGCGTACCTGATAGTGTTCTCGAAGATGTTCCCAATCTTGACATTGAGGCGGTTCCTTCAGATTTCATTCGTCGTTTTGTCCACTTGGGCAATCAGATGGATGGAGGTTTACTTGCCCCCCTCGAAGACAGCCTGACAGTGCCATTCGAAGGTGAGGATATTCCATTCGTCTTGACAGAGAACGGATTGAACAATTTTGCCAGAGAAGTTGCCAGCATCGTTGAAACACAGGTCAATGAAGACATCCAAGTCGCAATAGATGATATCAATCAGGAAGGTGAAGTCTTTCTCAAGAATCCTGGGCATGTGTCCATCTCTGTTTCCATCGATGGTCTTGACCGCCCGGCTGTCGCGCTCTCAGACCTACGTCCAATTCGCGTTCTCATCGAAGTATCAAAAACGACAATCCATGCTGAATATGTGGGGGAATCTGGCTCTGGTGAAGAATTGGCATCAAAGAGCATGAACTTGTGGACTAACTCCCTTCTAGCCGCCAATGGTGGTGGCGGTGTCGAACTCCCTCCAGATGATGATATTGTCATTGACGTACCTTCCATTGCATTCGAGATTGAAGGGGAGGTTGTTTCCCCGTCCGTTCGCCTACGCGTAACCTTGCCATGGGGTATTGGATTCTCCAACTTCAAAAGCGACATGGGCCGCGGTGAAATCACCGAAAACGACGGCTCCGAGGTTCTGACTTACTATGTTCCGCTCTGTATGGAAGATACTGTCGAGGCCTGCGAGGATCAGTCGGATACTCTGAGCTTCCGCGTGACTATTGGAATTGATTACATTCTCTCCCAACTTCTTGGCTACATCGCAGTGATTGTCGGGCTGCTCGTACTTTTGTTGATGTGGCGAAGGGGCCGCAAACGCCGAAAGCGTGAGAGGAAGGCTCAGGAAGAATCTGACATTGTGGGACACCGAATGTCTGACCTCCATGTATTGAGTGATGATTCGTATGGTGAAGATGGTCTACCCGACATGGGTAACTTAGCAGGTCTTGACGACAAAGGCGACATTCCAAAGGAATCTTGGGAAGATGACTTTGGATTCTAACTAATCAATGGATTTCTTGCCATATTCGCTCGGCCAATGCGGGTCCAATTCCGTCAACTGCGGCCAAATCATCGCGACTGGCATGATCGATACCCTTGCGCCCGCCAAAATGTCGCAGAAGTGCCTGTAGGCGCTTCGCACCGAGCCCTTCGACTGCTTCTAGGGGGTCTGCCAACCCCTTGCGCCCACGACGCTTGCGATGGAAGTTGTTGACGAAGCGGTGCGCTTCATCGCGCGCGAAGACGAGGACTCGTCCGCGGCGATCGAGTACGAGGTCATCACTGTCGATTCGATGGATGGTTTCTTCGCGTTTTGCGAGAGTTGCGAGTGGGACTCGGTCAACAAGACCATGTTTGGTGAGGATATTTTGGATTTCATTGAGATGGACCATACCACCATCGATTAGCAGCAGGTCCGGCCATTCCTCTTGTCGCTTCAACCAACGTTCTACGACGTGCCCCATCATTCGAACATCATCCATGGATGCATCTTTGACCGTATAGGTGCGATACGCCTTTTTGTCAGGTCGTCCATTGCGCAGGCACACACTGGCGCCCACTCGCTCATTCCCCTGCAATTGCGCCATGTCGAAGCAGACGATATGATCCAATCGTTCCACACCGAGCAGCGTCGCTCCGTCATCCGCCGCACGTTGCTCTAGACTGCCACTTTCCTTGTGCTGATTGCGCATGAGCTGCGCCTCGGCGTTCGCATCCGCCATCTTGCGCAATTTCGTCAACTCACCACGCTGTGGATTGCGAACCTCTACCTTCGAGCCTCGACGTTCAGAGAGCCATGATTCCATCCATTCTCCAATCGGTGCGGGGACAAGGACTGTCTTGGGTGGCCGACGTTCCGCATAGTGTTCTGAGAACACTCGGCAGACCGATTCCGAGATGTCACCTCGATGCATCAATGGGTACTGTGTCTGTCCCACCACAATCCCGTTCTCAGCTGAGAGCATAACGATGGTTCCCAAATCCCCTTGATGAGCGAATCCAACCGCATCACAGTCTTGATAGAATCGGGAATGAATGACTTGCTGCGAGAGTGTTTTCCGCACTGCAGCGATGAGATCCCGACTGCGCGCTGCGGCCTCATAACGCAGTTGTTCGCTGTGGCCATCCATCTCTTCTTTGAGGTGCTTCACAAGTTCTTCTCCATCACCATCCAGCACGCGCATGGCCGCGCTCACGCGTGAACTGTAATCATTGACCTCGATGCAGGGTGCCGCGCACATTCCGATGTGCATGGCCAGGCATCCTTGAGGGAGCAGTTCCTTGCAATCTCGAATGCCGAAATGCCTACGGAGCAACTGGATGACTCGCTTGGCTGCCCCAGCATCTGGGAATGGGCCCCACAAACGTGCACCTTCGGGTGGGTGTCGGGTGTACATTACACGGGGAACATCATCTGCGGTGATGGCGATGAATGGGTAGGATTTGTCATCCTTCAGCAACGAGTTGTAGCGTGGCTTGTGTTCTCGAATGAGTTGACGCTCAAGGATGAGCGCCTCGCTGGGAGTCCCTGTGACGATGCAATCGATGTTGTCTGACTTTGAGACCAGAGTGGGAATCATGTCTCGATCTGGATTCTTGGCGAAATAGGAACGAACCCTGTCTTGCAGATGGGTCGCCTTACCCACATACAGAACTCGCCCATCTGTGGTCTTGAACAGATACACACCGGGCTGAGTCGGTAGATGCAGCGATGACGGGTCGACGGGCATCGGGGCACCTCAGCACCCCGACCCCGCCGCCGTCAATCAATCCTCGCTTATGCCTAGTAAGTAACCTACAACCGAATGTTCGAGTTAGAATCCTCCATGATATCAACATCTATGGCAGCAAACAGTTTCTTGAAACTGGTATGGTGTGCTGTTGCGATTGGGTGTTCCATCATTCGCAATAGAGACCACGCATCCTTGGATGTCTTTACGTAGGAAACCCCTGAGCCCTCAGGTGACCAAATACCGCCTATGGGTATACTGTCGAAAAACCGCTGTGCCCACTCAATCATATCTTCATCTGGTTCCCAATTCTCAAGATCTCGTTCATTCATAGTTATACCCCGTTCCAAAATAGTCTGCCATTGTACCCCAGATTTCGACGAAAGCTCTGCGCAAATTCCAATCATTCACACTTGGTTTGAAATCATCATATCTGATATCGGAAACGATGTATTCTAAGATTACACAAGCCACCTCTTCTCGAGGGATATCGGCTCGATACTGGTAATCATGGCTACCTGCGGGAGCATAGATTTCAGCATCTGGCCAGAGAGAGGTGATGTGCTCCTCTACCCGGGCTCGAACCATCAAGCACTCCGGCTTATGACGATGGGAAACAATGGACAACCACCCTCCCTCATCTCTACTATGTGCGATCCACATTCAGACCACCTCCATGTCGACGTTGTAGCCACGTTCACTGCCTTTATCGGCAGGAGCATGGACAACCACCTCTTTTGCCCCAGCAGTTACCTGCTTGGGCTCTGGTGAGTAGGTTTCTTCCCTTACGAAGCCAGCGTTGATAGCTTCTACCTCTCCGGGCCGTAACGGTGTTACCAGAGTCAGATGGAGGTCTAGGGTGATACCAGCAACCCCGCAGGTTGCGCGGAGCATACTGAGCCACCATAGTGCCCCTTCATAGGCATACACACGGGCGCACCGGATGGTGTCGAGAGAGACTTTCTGAAGGGTCACTAAATCCCCAAAGTCGCCGTGGGCATCACCTGGGCGATACTTCCCCATTATCCCCCACAACCACGCAACCCGACTTTCGCTGGTTGCTCGTGCAAGGTCCTGAGCGTTCAACTCAGGGAGTGGCAGTAGGCCCCCTACTGCAAGGTATTCAAGCGGGTTTTGTCCGTGCTGCGGCCCCCCCGTCGGGTCCTGGGTGTCGATGGTGGACATCAGATAACTAAGTGGTCATATTTAATCGAATTTTAAACAGGTAACTGAGTGATGTAATAATGTCTATATATGGGTGAGTTTTACAAAAGAATAATGGACGAGTTTGATGATAAAAAATCATCATCAAGTGTCCCGAAGAGCATTCGATTACAACCACTATTACAATCTCTGATAAATGAATTAGAAAATCCCAAATCAAGGCTCTCAATATATCTTGATCGTTACCAACAATGGCTCCATCCGAAGCGGCAAAAGAGTTGGAGTTCACGACTTAGAACGCTGATATTCGATCTTGTAATCAGAAGAGATTTGTTTCCTGAAGACAAAAGGAGATTATTACAAAAGATATATTTGATTACGAGAGAGAACGATCAAGATTTTTTATGCATCGATGAGCATTATCAAAATTACATGTTTGATAATGAATCGAGAGAACCGGAAAAAAGAGTAATTAATTTTGCTACATGGGGTGAAAAGCCATTTGCGAGTTATAGAAAATGGTGGGAAAAGAAGGATAGACATTTCCAACGTGGCGACCTATCACATTACATTACACAGAGGATAAACGAAGAATGGTTTACTTATTTCATCTACAAATCATCTGAACATCAAGATCCCAAGAAAAAATCGGTATTTGCCGGGATTACAGGCCGAGGAAATGGTTGGGAAAGAGCGGGTTGGGCGATTGCACTACATCATCTTGGGAAAGCATTTTTTGATAATATGTTGACCAATTCTGGAATTAGTGATAATGTATTATCAAAAATAGAGGATCGGTTTGGTAAGGAATTCGATGTAGTCGATTCTCATTATCATGAAATTATGCGGGGAATGCGTCAATCTATTCCCAGCTCAGAAATTGAAATCGACGAAAATTGTCCTGAGTGCGGGAAAAAAAATGTTGTCGTCGAATGTGATTTATGCGGCACCATCGTCGAACATCATATGCTGAACAAGAACCCGATGTTGATTAATCAATGGAGAGTAAGTCCTGAAATTGGTGCTAGTTATGATGGCGACCAAAAGAAAAATGAGAAGTCTGATTATGAAATAAAAATTATAGCAATTCAAAAGGAGCAAAAATTACCCCAGTGGTTTATTCATTTTTATAATGATGGGATACGGAAAATATTGTCGCCAATTGCCAATATATTTACAACGGATTTGTATAATACTATTAAGAGAGATATCAGAAAAGATATTGATACGATAAAAATTGCGAAAAAAGCAAACTTCTGAATTATGCACAGCACAATTGAGGTCAAGTGTCTTGTGCAAAGGGGACACCGGATAGTCCATGCTGCCCGAGTCACAGGCGCGAATACTGCGTCTTCTCGCTCGTTACCCCGACGAGTTGGTTGAGGCTTGGGACGTCCCTCGGGAACTCTCTCTTCCCGGTCTTTCAGAATCCCTTGGATTGGTCCGCAGCGCGCTGCATGATCCACTCAAGGCATTGGAGGATGAAGGGCTCGTCCAAACCCGCACCGCTCACGTAATCGATGGAGGCAGCCGCAAGCGCAACGTGATTCATCTCA
>JAPKFG010000065.1 GCA_028821675.1 Candidatus Poseidoniales archaeon | reverse complement strand
AAGGTGCGGTGGGCCGGGCTTGAACCGGCGACTTCCAGATCTTCAGTCTGGCACTCTCCCAGCTGAGTTACCACCGCGTGGGAACGAGGCCACCAGCCTTGCATTATCAACCCTTTCGGGTGCTAAATTAGTGACTCAGAAGAGGTCGTCGTCTTCCTCTTCATCGATAACCATCGGGCCATCATCCTTTGATTTGCCCGCTTTCTTTTTCGAAGCGGCCTTTTCCTTCTTTTCCTTGGCTGGTGGAGCAGCCTTTTCCTTCTTTTCCTTGGCTGGTGGAGGCGCTTTTTTGCCCTGCTCAGCAGCCTCACGTTTGGCTTTCTCCTCGGCCTCTCTAGCAGCGAGTTCAGCGGGGTCAATACCCTGAGCAACGGCCAACTTGTTGCGACGGTCATCTCGAGCCTGTTTCTCAAAGAGGCGATGCTTTGCTTTCTCACATTGTTGCATCATGAACATAGCGTCGTGTTCCAGCAAAGGGGAATCGGAAATCATCGTGATGTCAAGCCAATCGCCATCCTCAGCAAGGAATTCAGCCAAAGGTTCGAATTTGAGATCGGATTTCTTGATTTGCGTATAGTGAAGTGCATTCCCCATTCGATGCTCAATCCCACTGAAGTGGCAGTAGAACGTCTTGCCTCCAATGGTCTCACGCACTTGGTCAAACAATTCACCGAAATCCTCACTGGTCCGCAAGCCCCCATGCCCACGCGCGTGAACGTGAGCGAGATTCAGAACAGGTACGGTTCCTTCAACGTGATTAGTGACCTCAAGAACCTCCTCAAGACTGCCCCACAATTCCTGTCGGCCGCTGGTCTCAACGCCAATCAATGTGGGACTGTTCTCGATAACCCAAGGGAAGGCGGCGTAATCTTCGACCTCGTCCTTGTTGTTCCAAATCTGGGCGCATCGGTCAACAACACCAGCCATGACATTGGCAACCTGTTCGTTGGCCTCTGCTCCACGATTGTATTCGCCATAAGGACCGACGTGGTAGGTGATGTGTCGTGCGTTGATGATTTTCGCCGCCTGAAGACTAGCCTCCATCTTGGACAGGGTACGACTGCGTTCCCGCTTATTGCCGAGAATCTCAGCATAGTAGGGGCCATGGAGATTCATTTCAAATCCTGTCTTCCAGGATAAGATGCCGGCTTGCCAATATTGATCGAAGTGATGCGGAGCCACAGTTCGCACTGTTTGAATCTCCATCGTTTCTAATCCAAGAGCGGTAATATCGTCCATTCCTTCAACGATTGTACGTCCTTTGCAGGACAATGGTACGCCGGCTGGTCCAAGTCTTAGTGGCATAAGGTCCCCTCTGGCCTCTCGGCCGAAACGGTCTCTGTTGAAAAGGATGTGCGGTTGCATTCTCCTTTTATTTTCAAGAGACCGATATTACCTGCACCTCGTATGTCTTGAACGTTCGCAAATTTTCGACCGACAAATTAACCCATTTCGACCTCTCCCCCGTAATTATGCAACGGGTAACAACTCGGTCCGTCTCGGCTAAAATGGGCATCGCTGTTGTGTTTTGTCTGCTGATGATTCTCCCAAGTGGTGTCAGTGCTGAACTGGTAGCCATAGATTACAGTGCGGATGTGAAACCAGTCGAATTCTACAGTGCAAACGGTTCGAGTGTGAATTCTGCTCACGCCGATTGGGGACAAGCGGGGTCACTCCTTGGTCGCGTGGCAAATGCAAGTCACGACCCTGAGGCCAATTGGATGGGGTTGGCCGATCTGCCAAACGCACGAGATATCAGCAACATCGTTTGTGCCCAACCCGGGGTCATCAACGATGAACGTGGATTGTCTGATTTCAATTGGCTGTGGGGCCAATTCATCACCCATGAAATCGACTTCACTCTAACACAGAATGGTCGAGTCGGCGAAAATGGAACACCCGAAGCAGCTGACATCGATATCGCTGAGGATGATCCAGTGATGGGGGCACCCGGAGGGTCGAAAATACGCTTCTTCAGATCATTGTACGTCAATGTCACCGAGAATGAGGTTGTGCATCGTGAACACCCCAACTCAATCACATCGTGGATCGATGGCAGTGTAGTCTATGGCTCATCCGAACAGACCAGCAATTGGCTGCGCACATTTGAGGGAGGGACACTCAAAGTTAGTGAGAATGTATTCGGGGATTTGCTGCCGGTTGCTGCAGAGGATGATGACACAGCACCCCCCATGTCTTTTGCTGGCTTCAGCGCCGATGTTCGCTTTGTCGCGGGCGATTCGCGGGCCAACGAACACATCGCATTGATGGCAATGCACGTTCTCTTCATGCGCGAACACAATCGATTGGCGGAAGGCATCCAAGATCGCAATCCAGATTGGAGTGATGAAGACATTTACCAACGCGCCAGAAAAATCGTTGCCGCGGAAATTCAAGCGATTACTTACGAAGAATTCCTGCCCAGTTTAGGAGTTACATTGGATGATTATTCAGGCCACGACTCTGAGGTCAATCCCGAAGTAACCAGTGCATTCGCCACAGTTGCATTCCGGATGGGGCACTCACAGATTGGCGATACATTCCTGCGCGTGGATGAGCAACGTGCGCCCATCGAAGAAGGTCACATGAGTCTATTCGATGGATTCTGGACAACCCAACCCATCACCGAAGAAGGTGGGGTCGCGCCGATGTTGCGAGGGATGGCGATGCAAACTCAGCCGGCAAATGACGTCTATTTCGGAGACGACCTACGAAACCAATTGTTCGGCCACCCTGGTGCAGGCGGCATGGATCTATGTGCAATAGATATCCAGAGAGGCCGCGATCACGGCGTGCCTGATTATGCAGCGATTCGGGGCACTTTCGGCTTGGAAAATATCTCTGCATACGGCGAGATCACCAGCGATTCAGTGATTGCAGAAAATCTCGCGCTGGCTTATGGAAACGAAACTCCTGGACATATCGACCCTCTCATTGGAATGCTCGCCGAAGATCATCTGCCCGATTCTGCATTGGGCGAAACCATGGATGCACTGATTCGAGACCAATTTACACGTTTACGAGATGGAGATCCATTCTATTACGAGAACGACCCTGAATTGGATGGTGTGGAATCGGAACTCACCGCAACGAAATTGTCCCACGTCATTCTGAGGAACACGGAGATTGAATCATTGCAATGCAACGTATTCTTTGCAGAACACAATCTCGATGAACTCGATTGTTACATGCCGAATCCGAGTGAAGAACCCCAGACTCAAACGGATAGTGATGCCGAGATGAGTACGCTGATTCTCGGTTTGATTGGACTCGGCATTGCCGGTCTACTCATCATGAATTTCTTTGGAGCAGCGGCCAAAGAAGAAGAATGAGAACAAGGCCCATCCCAACTAGGATGTGTGTCGAAAAATCAGGGACGTACGGCGGCAATTCTTCTTCGACATCGAGGACTGAATTAATGGCCACATCTTCGATAACCTGTGTGTGTCCTGTGGACCAAGTGACTTCGATGTGGTCAATGGCTTGCTCGCCGAGACCGAAGTACACTGCTGGATCACTGCTACCGAGAAATCCATCACCCGCGTATGCGTGTTGCATGAGGACCGTGCCATCTTCAAGATAAACCTGAATCAAGCAACCGATGCCATGCGTATTAGAGCCGTTATCATCTCCGTGTAGACGCACTTTCAACCAACCACCTGTGCCATCCTCAACCGCTGTATTTCGCCACAGTCTGGGTGGGCTATCGGATTGAGCCATCAGTATATCGAGGTCGCCATCATTATCGAAATCACCCAGTGCTACACCCATCGTTTTGTTGGCACCAGCAATACCCAATTCAGTCGCTACATCGGTGAAATCCAGAAATCCATCACCATCGACATCACCATCGTTTCGATACAATGAATTGTATTGATTGGAGATATATTGATTGATGCGGCCGACACCAAACCAGAGATCCATGTCTCCATCCAAATCATAATCGAAGAAATGACAATCCCAATTGACCAGAACGTTGGTGTTGATTCCGACAGCCTCAGCATCTTCTGAGAATGATGTTCCTTGGTTCATCCAAAGGAAATTCGGGCCAAAGTTGGATTGACACACATCGAGGTCGCCATCGAGATCGATATCAGCGGCATGGGCTCCCATACCAGTTCCAATGATGGTCATGTCCAGAGAATCGGTGTACAGGGTAAATGTTCCATCTCCATTGTTGTGATAGATTGGAGAAACGCCGAAATCACTGGCAACATAGAGATCCTCCCAGCCATCACCATCAGCATCAAACCAAACGCCGGCCCAAGAGAGCCCTGAACCGTGGGGGTCTTCCCGAACTCCTTCGGGCAATGACATCTGGCCACTTGCACTGGCCGAACCAGTCAGTACGACGGTCAATGCTGGACCAAGTTGAGTCTCAAAATTGGGGGCATCATAATCGATTTCGTGATGATGTCCAAATACACCAGCCTCAGATGTCTGGTCATTGAATTCAGGAATCCCATCACCATTTGAATCGCCATCATTCCGATACAAGATGTTCGATTCAGCACGGGATAAACCTGTGTATTCGTCAATCATCCCGAAATTCATAGAATAACAATCCATGTCGCCATCATGGTCATAATCGACCCATACAGAACCGGATGAATGACCGGGATTACCCAGTTGACTTTGAACGGTCACATCTTGGAATAATCCATTTTCGTTGAGGAACATCTGATTGGTAGAACCGGTTCCTTCAGGATTGGCCAAATTTGCATGGCCGTAATTTGAGAGATACAAATCGACATCGCCATCACCATCGAAATCGACCCATGTCGCGCCGAGGGTCGTGACACCGGATTCACCGATACCGGCTTCTGTAGAAACGTCGACAAAGGTTCCATCGCCTTCATTTCGAAGGAGATGACTCTGACCGGTCGAGGCAGTAAGGATTGTGTTCTGATCACTGTGGTTCTCTGGAATCTCGGAAAGATGAGTATAATTCAGAAGTTCAGCGGTTTCCTGTCCCAGATGATCGAATCGTGCTGTCATAAATACATCGAGATCGCCATCTTGGTCATAATCTCCCCAAGCGACACCCGGGCCATAAGCGGCCCAATTTGTCAACGGACCTGAGTCGATGGACTCCAACCCGGAACCGGCTGTAACTTCCTCGAAATCAGCACTTGCTGGCACTGAAGCCAGCAACAGGCCGGCCAAGAGAAGGGCCAGTACAGAGCGCATAGAGGGGGAAGGGGCCTCCCTCATAATATGGGGGCCTCACGATAAATCGCATCTATGATGCGGTATCGACGCGTTTTCAAAGATGGACCGTGGCCGAGGGACCGAAAATAACGGGGTTGTTCGGCCCCTGCGGAGGATGAGGGCAATGGAATCGTCGAATTTGATGAATGGGGCTGCTGCTGCATTCGCTGAAGGGAAACCTGTCATGGTGTTTGATTCTGATTTTCGTGAATGCGAAACCGACTTGCTATGGCCCGCAGCTGCGGCAACACCTGCTGTAATGAGGCGACTGCGCCAAGATTGTGGTGGACTTCTGTTTCTAGCGATTGGAGATGATGTTGGCGAAAAATTTGGCCTTCCATGGCTACAAGACATCCATACCCATCCCACTTTAGTTGCAGAAAACCCAACCCTTGGAGTCCTCATCACTGACGATTTACAATATGATACAAGAAGTGCGTTCACCCTATCTCTCAATCATCGAGATACATTCACTGGTATTACAGACCATGATCGAGCATTGACCACCCGAAGATTCGGAGAATTGGCTGATGAAATGTCTAATGAATCTACTATAGAGGCAGTTGCTGCGTTGGGTAAAGAGTTCAGGACACCAGGCCATATTCCACTGTGTAGGGAAGCGCCAGGGGGATTGCAAACTCGACAAGGGCACACTGAATTGGCAGTTGCTATCGCACGTTTGGCCGGGCTGGCCCCGTGTACCATTGGAGCAGAGATGCTACAACCTGATGGGGATCGTGCACTCAGTGTGAAGGATGCAAGAGCCTATGCAGCCAAGCATGACATACCGATGTTGACCGGCGAAGAAATCATGAAGGCTTTTGGCCTATGAAAAATGGAGGGAATTTGATGGTGCGAGTGATGGCAGTAGGCGTTTTCGATCTTCTTCACGCGGGCCACCTCCATTATCTGGAGCAAGCCAAGGAATTGGGAAATCACCTGACTGTGGTAGTCGCACATGATGAGACCGTGCGGATGCGCAAGCACGAACCGGTCACCTCTCAGGACTTGAGGTGCCGGATGGTTGCCGGCCTCAAACCGGTTGACCACGCAATGGTCGGCAATCCACCTTCTATGCCAATGTATGATATTCTCCCAGTGGTTGAACCCAATATCATCGCCCTAGGATATGACCAAGAACATGCAGAAACGGCGATTCGAACCGGATTGGATGAGCGTGGATACGAAAAAATCGAGCTCGTTCGTGTTGAAGGATTGACCGAAGATCTTGATGGAACTCGGAAAATCATTGACAAAATTCTAAGTTTGCAGTGGACTCAGAAACGTCAACATGAGATTAAAGGAGATGAGTAAATGTTTACTGGAATCGTTCAGGGAACTGGCAGTGTTCAATCGATGAGTGGAGAATCGATTTTGACCATTGGAATTCAGATTCCATCTACTGAAGACCTCGAAATTGGCGGTTCTGTCGCTATCGATGGAGTGTGTCTGACCGCAACCTCAGTGGGGGACACCGTCACATTCGACATCATTCCTGAAACCGTGGAAAGAACCACATTGGGATCTCTTGCCTGTGGTTCCAATGTCAATGTGGAGCGGGCTCTGAAGTTTGGCGATGAATTGGGGGGTCACCTGTTGAGTGGCCACATCATGGGCACGGCCGAGATTGTCTCGGTTGTCAATCAAGATTACCAAATCCAATGCCCAACTACCATGGCTGAATTCATCCAAGAGAAGGGGTTCATCGCAGTGGACGGAATTTCCCTTACGGTCGGTGAGACGGATGGAAACGGTTGCTTTGACGTTCATATCATCCCAGAGACACTGCGCCTGACCACACTCGGTGGCAAGGGTGCAGGGGATTATGTCAACATTGAAATCGATGCGATGACACAGGCCGTCGTTGAGACCACCAAGCGGATGATGGCTAACAAGGAGGCCTGAGGATGAATATTGCAATTGTCTGTGGATCATTTCACAAAACTGAAGTTTCCAAGATGCTTGAATGGGCATCGGATGAAGCAAGTCGGCAAGGACTTACTCTCACTGATATTGTATGGGTCCCAGGTGCGATGGAGGTGCCTCTGGCGCTGAATCGGCTGCTGGCTCGAGACGACATTCAAGGTGCAGCATGTCTGGGGATTATCGAAAAGGGCCACACTCAGCATGGACTCGCCATGGGACAATCCGTGATACAGAGCATCATCGATCTACAACTCACTTGGGACAAACCCGTTGGATTGGGTATCATTGGGCCCGGGGCTGAACCGGAACACATCGGGCCACGATTGGAGCCGCACGCTAGAGCGGCGGTTGCTGCAATATCTTCGATGTCCTAGTCTCGAAATCGGGGATAGAAGGGGCCTCTCTTTCGAAATGTCGAATGCCAGACACCTTTCAACACCTGTTTGGAAAACCGCCACCATGAACCAATGGTGCGGAAAGGATGGAGGATGAATCTTAATGGATTACCCCAATCTTCAATCGGATACTTCAACTGACCAAGCATTCCTTCTGGTAAGTTGTCATCGACGCCATATTTTTCAGGGCGCTTGTCAGCAGGCATGTAATATGTCCCAAACACAATATCCCATAACGGGAGAAAACCTGCATAGTTGGAACAGTGGGCCTCCTTTTCATTGGCGTGGTGCCAATGATGGAACTCAGGGGTTGGAATCAGGCGATGCAAGGGGCGTAACTTCCAACTCACAT
>JAPKFG010000139.1 GCA_028821675.1 Candidatus Poseidoniales archaeon | reverse complement strand
TCAACGACCAAGACCATGCCCATGCCGAGATTGAAGGTTCGCGCCATCTCTCGATTAGAGATACCACCGGTGGTCTGAATCCAATCGAACTCTGGGTGAACAGGCATGGGATTGTCGATATGCCATCCAAGGCTGTCATGCAACCTCAGCAGATTGGAAAGTCCTCCACCGGTCACATGGCAAATACCGTGCAGTGCATCGGCAGGACAGGGCCCATCCCCGGCTCGACAGGCGTCGATGAGATCGGTCACCGGGTCGACGTAGATGCGAGTTGGATTGAGAAAAACTTCACCCAAAGTGATTGCTCCATCTCCAATGCGTGCGATTTCTCGCCCGGCGTGTTCAGTGTCGAAAGGCGCCACATCTGTGTAGGATACCCCACTCACTTCGACGACCTTGCGAACCAATGAGAATCCGTTGGAATGCACACCACTAGCTGGTAATCCAATCATAACATCGCCAGCACAAATGTCTGCTCCTGTGATGGCGGCTCCCTTTGGAAGCCAACCCAACGCAGTTCCGGAAAGATCGAGTTCCGTCACAATACCGGGAAGGCTCGCAGTTTCCCCTCCAGCGAGGGTGACACGAGCGATTCTACAGGCTTCTGCAAGGCTAGCACCAATGGCCGCATGTTGTTCGGGATCGGGCTTGGGAACCGCGATGTAATCGACAAAGGCGATGGGTTCTGCACCCACGCATAGAAGATCGTTGACATTCATGGCCATGCAATCGATGCCCACTCCACTCCAATGCCCCATCATCGAAGCGATCTGTAACTTGCTGCCTACTCCATCAGTGGCCAAAGCGAGGAGATTGTCACCGAATTCGATGAGCCCTCCGAAACCACCGGGCAAATCGACTGGCGCACCAGGTGTACCCGGCTTTCTAATGGACTGCGAAAGCGCACCTACCAAGGAAGCAACAGAGGCCCCTTCAAGGTCGATGTCTACGCCACTGCTCGCGTAGTCTAGGCCATCGTCCGTATCGCTCATTGCTCCGCGCGAGCCGCGATACCCCCTTCAGGCTGCCGCCACTGTCGATTTCGCTCTATGAACAGGGCCGCAGCAGACTTCATACCTCGACCCACCCCCTCCGGGGGTGCGGAAGTGATGTGATGGCCACGCAACGACAACTCCTCGTTCTATTGATGACGACGCTCATGCTGGGTACCGGATTTGCTGGTTGTTTGGGTGGCGATGACGGTGGTGGAGACACAGAAACCGATCCAAACAATGGTGGAGATGGCAATGAAAATACCCCACCTGCGGATACGGATGGTGACGGAATATACGATGTTATTGATCAGTGTGCGAACACACCCGCAGGGACTGCAGTGGACTGGTCTGGTTGCCCCGAAGCCGCCGATACGGATGGCGATGGCGTAATTGATGATGACGATGATTGCCCCGGTTCAACGGCGGACTCTGAGGTTGATTCTGACGGTTGTGAAATCGTCTACGATACCGATGGTGATGGCGTTTCAGACGGGTCGGATGCCTGCCCAGGTACACTTTCCGGAATTGAAGTGGATGCCTATGGTTGTGAGGTCATTTACGATGCAGACAACGACGGTGTGCCTGATGCCGATGACGATTGTGCAGAGACTGGCGCTGGTGTCGAGGTTGACGCC
>JAPKFG010000064.1 GCA_028821675.1 Candidatus Poseidoniales archaeon | reverse complement strand
GACCATCGCCGACGACTGTCCATTGCGGCCGTCATCGCATCTGGATCGTCAAAATCCGGACGTTCTTGGCTGACATCGACAACCAATTTCCCCAAGGCATTGTATTCTCCGGTAATACTGATCATTATCCCATGATTGCCCGAAAAGGCATCACCTTGGCCATCAACACTGTCAAAATGCTTGCTGGCCAAACCTGCAAGTCCCCCTTCCGATGCCAATTTCTTGGCCAATCCACGCTTCACTTCAAAGGTCTCCATGTTACCTCCGAGCAACAACCCGTCGTTAAGGGTCGCGGCGGGTCATCGTGTCGAGAAGGGTGATAATTGGGTGGGCTGTCGGCGGCTCGATGGCGAACAGTGTGCGCACAGCCTGGGGCTTGGTGGCTCTCATCCTAACCTCGTGTCTGGCTTCGGTTGTCTCAGCCGAAGGGGCCGTCGAAATGGACAATCCCATTTGGCTTGCTGAATATGATTTGGGATTGGAAGCTGTGGCAGCAGGTGGTGAAACAACCCAGAAGGTTCTGGTCGCAGGTGCAGACGGGTATGCGCGCCTATTGGATGGAACAAATCCGGATGTTCAAATCGAGTTGGCCACACCAACAGAAGATACACTGCGTGCAATCGATTGGCACCCACGTGGCAAAACCGCTCTATTGGCCGGAGACAATGGAGTAATGCTCCGATATGTTGCAGAAGATCATTCCGTTACCACTGTGTCTGGAAGCGTGCAACTCAACGGAATCGATATCGCAGCCGTCGCTTGGAATGCTGCTGGGAGCGATGCGTATCTCGGTGGCGAGGATGGATATCTCTGGGCCTACCATGAGGGTGAAGGTGGACAAGGTGTTTTTCAGATACTCATTGACGAACAGAGTAGTCGGATTACTGGAATCTCTTGCCATGAAGAAGAGCAATTCTGTGCGATGACAACCGAAAGTAATGGGGTCGCTATCATCGATTCAAATACAAATCATTCTTTGCATTGGGTGGGGGGAACGGACCGAGTCTGGCGTGGAATCAATTGTGCTGAACCTGTGTTCAATCGTTGCGTGGCAATAGGTGAAGAACGTGCCATAGGAATCATCGGAGTGGACATTCATACTCCGGAGCAATCAACCCTCTTCACGAAGATTATACCAGGGCTCAGTGGCGAGTTCACGAACATCCATACTCGAGGTGCAAGTGAGGCGTTGGTGACAATGGCACCATTCCAAGTAATGGCTTGGGATCTATCTGCTGGCGAGGCATACGAATGGATCGAAAATTCAGAGGTGTTAGCAAGCAGTAGTGCGCTTGCCGGTGAGAGGCTTGTTGGTTCGTGGGGGACAACCGACGATGCGAATATTGGATTTGTCGTCACCTCCTATGGTGCTGTGATTGGATTCCACCCTCCACCTGAAACCAGTGTTTGGACAGACACACTCGTCTCCTATCTGTTGGGGATTGTGATAATAATCGTCGTCCCAGGTTCGATCATGGGTCTTATTTTCATGAACAGCGAAACACTACAGAGGATGTATTTCAATCGACGGAATAACAAGCGTGAGTCGGCTGAGACGAAACGAATCGTGAAGGAAAAAGCAGAGAAACGCGCCGCTCGAAAAACCAAGAATTCCTAATCCGCCCCCTAATGGGGGCGTCGGCAACGTTCAAAGGGGGCCCCCTAAGGGCACCCAACATGGCATACGAAGCACTCGACTTCTTCGATGTCGACGCGTTGCTTTCTGAAGAAGAACTGATGGTTCGTGACATGGTTCGCGATTGGGTGGATGAGAAAGTCATCCCGAATATCGAACAACACTACCTCGATGGGACCTTCCCAAGAGAGTGGATTCAGGATCTTGGTGAAATGGGTATCCTCGGCATGGTCATTCCCGAAGAATATGGCTGCGCCGGTATGTCGTACACCGCTTACGGCGTCGTTTGCAGAGAACTTGAGCGTGGAGACAGTGGCCTCCGTTCGTTTGCCAGTGTACAGGGCTCACTATCCATGCACCCCATTCACAAATTCGGTACCGAGGAGCAGAAGCAGAAGTATCTGCCTCGAATGGCGACGGGAGAACTCATCGGTTGCTTTGGCCTCACTGAGCCAGACTACGGGTCAAACCCCGGAGGAATGATTACCAAGGCCGAGGACAAGGGTGAACACTACCTTCTCAATGGTGCCAAGATGTGGATTACCAATGGGACCATCTGTGATTTGGCCATCGTCTGGGCAAAACTAGACGGTGAGATTCGTGGATTCATCGTCGAGATGGGCGATGAGGGATTCACCGCGCCAGAACAGAAGGGGAAGCATTCACTGCGAGCCTCGGTGACCAGCGAATTGGTCTTCCAGGACTGCAAGATTCCCAAGGACAGGCTACTGCCTGAAGCCAAGGGGTTGTCAGGTCCGTTCTCATGCCTCAATCGAGCGCGCTTTGGCATTGCATGGGGCAGCATCGGTTCTGCACAAGCCTGCTTTGATGCTGCCAAGAAGTATTCACTGGAAAGAATTCAGTTTAACCGACCCATTGCAGCCTTCCAACTCATCCAGATGAAATTGGCCACCATGTTGCGTGAGATTACCAAGGGTCAACTTCTGGCGTATCATCTCGGTCTAAAGGTCGACCAAGATGACTGGATTCCTGAGTTCGTTAGCCTTGCGAAGATGAACAATGTCGATATTGCACTCGACATCGCTCGAGTCGCACGTGACATTCACGGCGCCAATGGCGTCACCAGCGAGTACCCCATCATGCGCCACATGAACAATCTCGAATCCGTCAAGACCTACGAAGGAACTCACGACATTCACAACTTGATTCTGGCTAGACACATTACTGGCATTCAATCATTCACTCGGAATTTGAAGTGAGGTGTTCTCGTGCGCGAGAAATTTCTCGACATTTGGCCAATTTGGAACTTTCCTAACGCTAGGAAAACCAGTTTTGGATTTCTACTCAGCATGGCCGCCATCGATGTCTTGATTCTGGCACCCGTCTATCTCATCACCAATCATCTCATGGGTTGGTGGGGAACTACAGTTCTGGACCCGACGACTTCATTGGATTTGGCCATTCCATTCATGGCTTGGACAGTTGTGATTTATCTCTCTCTGTTCTATTTCTTCTATCCGTTGCCCTTGATGTCGATGCCGGGCAACAAAAGAGGACGGCAAGAAGCACTCATCATGAGTCAAAGTCTGATTGTGCTGTTCGTCGTCTCGAACATCTGGTTCGTCATCTGCCCAGCTGAAATTCACATACGATCTCAGGCGCTGGAGAATGTCGACACCATGCACCCGGTCTTCTTGGCGATGTTCGAAGGACTCTGGTTCATGGATGAGCCATACAACGCTTGGCCGAGTCTGCATGTCAGTTCGGCCCTTCTGTTCACGTTATTCGCCATTCGTTGGTGGAAGGGAAAGCCCATGCGACAGTGGGCAATAGGAATCTGGTGGGTTCTGATGTCTTTCTCGATTCTGACCACAAAACAACATTTTATTCTCGACATGATTACAGGGGCGCTGATTATTGTGCCTTTGTGGAAATGGCAAATCCAACCAAGCCTAGATCGATTGGAGCGCGGGTCCATCGATGAAGCAGCAGCATAAGGTATTGTAATTGTCAGTTGTAGGCCAGCGGCAGGAAGGCATTCGCTGCCATCTCACAGGCATTCGCAACATCGTCCAAGCGTTGGAGGACTCGATACATGTGCATGGCCGCAAGGGGACTGTCATCACCTTGGCTGAATACATGAGATGCAGCGATAACCTCGACCTCATCCGCCTTATGTTCAAGCAGATTGACCTCGCCAATGAATTGGCGCAGAGCCCCGGCCTTCTTCTTGGCAAATCCTGAGAGAGCAAAGTCATGCAAAACCTCGACGGTGTCCTCGTATTTGGCAACGGTTTTGGATACTGCCTCAGCCATCGCCAGCAAATGAGTGCGCGCCTGCTCGTCATCATACAATGGACGGAAGGAAAGTTGTTCTGCGACATTCTGTGCATAGTCAGCAATGCGGTCTTGTCTTGCAAGCATATGAAGGAATGCGGTCTTGTTCACAGCGAGCCGCACACCGGCACCGAGCATATCACGAATTTCGGCCTTGATTCCATCTGCCGCCAGTTCAGCCTCTTGAGTGGCTTTGATGGACGCAGCAGGGTCATTGCCTGCGACAGCGTCATTGACCGCTTGCAGCATATGATTGACCGTGGTTTCAACGGCGATGGCATGCTCATGGAATACTTGGAACACGGAACGAGCCGCACCTGGAGTGGGCTCACCCATCGGCATCTCAGAGACAACAATGGGGACGGATATATCCTCAATCTCAATCTCAGCGCGAGTCATAACATAGATGACCATGGCCACAGATAGAACTGAGACGATGAGAACGTTGGTTGGATTCAGCCCAAATAGAATGTAGAAAATGACGGCACCCACACCTGCGACCGGCAAGCTGGCCACCCATGAAGCGGCAATCTTGGCAAAAACACGGAAATCGACTGCTGATGCGCCACCCGCAAGACCGACACCAACAACGGCACCCACCAGAGTGTGTGTGGTTGAGATGGGAACTGCGAGGAAGGGCATCGAGAAAATTAGAACGGTGGTCGCTGCACCAAATTCAGCAGCAAATCCACGAGAGGGTGTGATGTGCGTGATCTTCTTTCCAATCGTATCCATCACCTTGTAGCCCCAAGTGGCAACACCTACGGTGATTCCTGCGCCTCCGAGCAGAAGTAAGCCAATCGGAACCTCTGCACTGGCAGCCAAGGAGCCAGTGGAAGCAATCTGGTAAATTGCGGCCATCGGACCAATGGCGTTGGCTACATCGTTCGCACCGTGGGCGAAGGCAACGTAACATGCAGTGATGATTTGTAGCCAGATGAATACACGCTCAACTCCAGCGTATCCTTCTTCTTTGAATTCATATCTTCGCAGGACGAAATACATCACAACGCTAGCAAAAACGCCAATTGCCAACGCGACCAACAGTGCGTTTACAGGAATCCATGCTCCTTCCACCATCGGATTGAACGAGGTGCCTTCCTTGGCTGGCAACCAATGTTCCTTGCCGATATTCTTGTAGAATCCCTTGAGCGCCTTGAACTGCAAAGCCAGACCGAGGACGAAGAAGGTAGGTAGTGCCAATATTGGGGCCAATCTACGAGTTCTCTCTACTGGATCGTCATGCTCCATGATGGTTTTCTTGATAACCCAGAATGACAGGAAGGCGAGGATACCACCTAGAAGGGGGGAGACAACCCAAGAGAGGACAATTTTTCCGACTTCTCCCCATTGTACTGCACTCGGATAAATGAACAGGCCCATGCCGATGACACCACCGACAATGGAATGGGTTGTCGAGACGGGCAATCCCCACTTTGTGGCAACGGTCAGCCAGATGGCGGCGGCAAGAAGGGCGGCCATGAATCCATACATCAATTTATTAGAATATAATTCGAGTGTTTCCTCATCTCCGAAATCGAGCACACCTTTGCGAATAGTATCCGTCACGTTCTCACCAAACAGTACGGCGCCGAGGAATTCAAACACAGCAGCAACGATGATTGCACGGCGCAAAGTAAGGGCTCCAGAGCCCACGCTCGTACCCATTGCATTGGCAACATCGTTAGCCCCGATATTCCACGCCATGTAAGCGGCGATGAGAATTGCGAGGACCAGAATGAGGTCAATCATCAGATGGTCACCCCCAATTGAAGTATATCAGTTTGAACCCTTCGTAATTCTGACGATGATCAGAGAATCAAGGTGGTCAACTCTGGATTCGTGAGATAGATCGTCAGCATGATTCCGGCGAACATCATCATCCAGGCACCGACCAATTTGATTGTGCCCGTGGCGCGGCGCAGGAAATTGATTGCGACCTGTCTGCCGAGACCGACGATACCGGTCACGACGATCATGAGAACCAACAGGCCGACCATCAGCGCTCCGAGTCCGTAGAGGACGGATTGGTTACCCAATGTAGAGAGGTAGATGATGAACGGCAGCACCGCGGCCGCCGTACAATCCACAGACGCGGCCGCATAACCGAATCCATAGAGGTACATGTTGCGTTTCGGCGTGAAGGTCTCATCCGCTTCTGTGGTCGACCACTTGTCGATCCACCGCTGGATGAATCCCATCAGGTGTGAGGTCCCGCCCATCAGCATGAATCCGCCGAGAACGAACAACAGAATCGCGATGCTCAGCGCCAGATAGTGAATCAACCCACTGCGCGCAAAGGCCTCTCCCATGACCACGGCGATGATGCCAATGATGAGGAAGAAGGTCCACATCCCGAGACCCGAAAGTGTCCCGATGACCAATGAATTGGGCATTTTCCCCTTCAATTTCCCCGCCTCGATTAATTCATCCTCTCGCGAGCCCAAGGAGAGATAGTAGGAGATGAAGCCCGGCAGAACAGGGAAGGCGCAGGGTGAGAAATACACGAGAATCGACAACATCAGGCCGAGGAAAATGATGCCCATCATGCTCGTCTCAACATTGGCAAGGCCGAAGGTGCGCAGCTCCTCGACCTCCTCCTGTGAGCCCGACAGGGCGATGACGACCGCGGAATCAAACGATTTCCAGCCATCGGTCGGCGTCCCCGTGCTCTCCTTGCCCACAATCCAGCCCTCGTGATCGATGATCATCACGACCGGGATGGTGCCCGTGCCGCTCGGTGTGAACAGGCGCACGGGGTCATCACGCGTATCATTCGTCACATTGACGATCGCAGCGGTCTCACTGCCGATGCCTGTCGGATAGGTCGGCACGGTGTACTCACCACCACTCTCGTTCAGATAGGCCAAGTCCTCGTAATACCAAGCACCGTAGGCGATGATGATGATCTCACGACCGGATTCGTTGCCCATGGCCTCCCATTCGGACTGCATGCCCTCCAGGTGATACTGCACGAAGTGACAACTGCCGCAATCACGGGCCATCATGTCGACGATTACGACCTTGTCGCGGTGATCGCTCAAACGGAACCAGCCCGTCTCATTTGTCACATCCGACTCAATCCCCGTCCGGTTCAGCGTCTCAAACTCTAGATCGGGCACCTGTTCGGGCTCGCCAGCCGAGGACATCAACGAAGCCGACAAACCGAACACGCTCAGGCCGGCATAGGCGATACCGGCGAACATGACGACAGATATCGCGAAGGCAACCCAGGTCTGCTTCTCGGCGAAGATGCCGACATCACAGCCGGTCCTCTGCTGGATGTGGTAGCGAAGTGAGGGTTTCCACTCTTCAGATACGGTTGCGGTCGCTTCGACATCGACGGCAGTTTCGATTAATTCGGGGTTCTCAGGGTCACCCGCAGCGGAGAACATGCCTTGTTCGACGTCTTCACTCACGAGTTCACCAAAGTGTGCGGTGTGAAGCCCGTTCTTCAATCCCATGCACGAATGAACAGGACCATTCGGGCTGCGTCAGCGTTAAGCGGGGTTCGTGGGTGGCCGGGCCATCGGACTCGTGGTCTAGGGGTTTTGACGTCGCCTTCACATGGCGAAGATCGCCAGTTCAAATCTGGCCGAGTCCATTTTCAATATCCAACCAGTTCACTACAAGTTATCGAAAACGTCGCCGACGTCATCAAGGTCGATGTTGGGTTTCTTATTCCCTCCACCTCTTTCATCGAACTCATCATCTTCATCCCAGTCATCGTCATCATAGCGACTCCCACGAAGGAAGACGACTGCTAGAGCGAACATTGCGGCTCCGAACAACAACAGCAGAGCGATGCCGCCAATCACAGTAAGTGAGAGGATACTACCTTCGGGGGCAGGTTGGATTGCAACGGGTAGTGTCAGCGTGTTGTTCTCATTGATTTCAACAATTGAATTCTCAGCATCGACATGAACCAGAAGGTCAAGTTCGCCATCCCAATCCGGCTTCCAGACCAGAGTAACCGTAGTCGAAGATTGTCCGGAAAGGAATCTTGCTTCGATACGTCCCACTTCCTCTTCGAGCGCCTCAAGGGTGACAAAGAAGGCCTCAGTGGTCTGATTGCCATGATTCTCCAGTGTGATGGTGACGATCGTTTCCTTGCCAAATTGTGGATTCGTAGGCTCAAGGACAACATGGGTGGCCACGATGTCCGGGCGCACTTCGATGATTGGAACGCGCAGTGCCCATGTCGAAGTCGAACCGGGGCCCGTGATTACATTTCCAGTAAGGTCTGTGGCATCAACCCAACAATCTAGATTGT
>JAPKFG010000063.1 GCA_028821675.1 Candidatus Poseidoniales archaeon | reverse complement strand
TAGTACCAATATCGTGCTGGATCATCATTACAGGCCGGTACGGGAACACCACTGTTTCCTAGATAGTGAACGATGCCATTGTTTTGCGCTTGAATCCAAGGCCGATCATCGGCAGCCATCGAATATTGGCGATCGCACAGACCGCTCTCAAAGGTCTGTCCACCATCACTGAAGACGTGGATCCAATTGTCCTCAAGGTAGGTATCGAGGTAGTAGATTCGATCCATGGCATCCACAGCGATGTCACCTTCATCACCATGACAGGCGGATCCAGAGGCCCCATTGGTCGCCCAAGCATCGAATACGGTGCCTGGGGTATCGTCGAAATTGTCAGCAATTCCCCAAGTTGTACCGTTGTCATTGGAAATCCAAAACCATGAAGCGAGATAGTCCCAACTGGTCATGTAATCGGCTATGCAGGAGCCATCTGGGTAGATATGAAGTTCCCCACTGAGCGGATTGGCCAATCCACCATCTGGTGAAGACCAACGCAAATCTTTGTGAGCTGTGATGAACATGTTTCCGTGGCCATCAATCGCCAGACTGGGCTCATATCCAATTCCATATTCGGGGAAATCCTGGCCGTTCTGTGGGTCAACACAATCAGGATCACGCATCATGAAAATCGTATCCCCCCAAGTGATGTCGGCCGAAGCACCGGGGCTGGTGTTAATTCCAGACATCATGTGTTCCCCGACTGTACCCCACATCGCTGCAAAAATCGTGAATGCGATGACAATTGCACCGGTGCTTGCTAGAGCGACGTCAAGTTGGCGTTTTTCACGTCGTTCAATCGATTCTAAGGGATCCTCAATCCACGCTTCGTAATCCTCATCCTCAAGGATTTCAGCCTCCCACACCTCGTCCGACACAAACCGTCGTGGACCGGGCACATCATCAATCCGCCGCTTTGGCGCGTTGGCGCCCTACGGGCGCCGTCTTTACTTTACTAAACCAAATGAACCTGTGAGTGAATCAATTGAACCACGGGGCCCGGGGCCCAATCCAACGACAGTTACCGTGCCCGCTGGAATTTCTGTGTGGCCAGCATCACGAACCATGTAGCAGACTATGTCATCTGCTTGCGCGGCCCCGAACAAGCGCTTGAGTGCATCGAGATTGGGGGCTTCCACCACAATCTTCCGTGCGCCATTTTCTCTCCAAGATTCAAGTTGCTTTGGACATTCACGAGACGCTTTGAGTGCACATTCAACCGCTGCGTGACCACACTGTGCAGCCAATTTTCCACTCGACAGTTTCAGATCCTTTCGTGTCACTAGAACCATCGTCAAAGATTCGTCTTTTCGTGCCATCTAATCCTCTCCGTCAAGGCGGGCAATTCCCGCCAATGGATTCTCAAGTTGTTTCGCTGCTGCATCGGCCTCAGCGATGAACGCTTCCCTCGTGACAGTCTCATCGAGTAAATTTGGAAACCAACGACCTGCCTCGTGCCTGCGATGCAACCAGAGAAGATGATGTAAACTTGGAGCCAACCAAATCGTGAATAGGACGTTTCCAACTGCATGCATTGCATCGAATATTAGACCCGCAATGATGAATGCGAGGAAGGCCTCAAACGATTGGTAAAGAGCAAGAGCAGACAATGAAACAATCCAATCGAATAAAAAGCCCCAGATGAAGGCTAATATTGCCAACGCTCCGATTCGAACCTTGGTACCATCCCAATTCACTAGCAAGGGTCGTAATACGGCCGCACTGCTGCCAACGCAAGCCCATCCAATCGCCTGATAGAATGTCCATGGACCATGCCCCAGTGCCATGTTGGAAATGAGTGCTGTAAGCACGGCAACCGCCGCGGCTCTTCGGGCACCAAGATGAAGGCCAATCATCAGAATCAGCAAGGTCACAGGTTGAACGTTGGGCAACGCTGCAAACAGGACACGACTGGCGCTGGCAACAGCAGCCAATAGAGCGATGAGAGCGGCCTCTCGACCCAACACTATGCGACGATCAACGCTGAACAACATCGTACCGAAAAGAAGGGCGAACAATGTCGTCAACCACACAGCAATACCTCCTGGTGTGCCAGCCCATGCTTGAACATCGGCAAAAATCACAGACTCACCTCCGTCAATTGGCCTTGTTCGATATTCCATACACGACCTCCACTAACCTTGGTCCAAGCCATGAGATCAGGAGAATGAGATGTGATGACAATCGCACAGCCTGATTTTCGACGAATATTGAGTTCTTCGATTAAGTCAGCCAGTGTCAAATCATCGAGCCCATGATCGATTTCATCGAGTAACATAATCGCGGGTTTGCGCATCAATACGGGGAGCAATGACAAGCGACGTCGCTCACCGGTTGAAAGGTCGTGAACAGGCGTCGCCATTGACAGATGAGAAAGACCGAGGTCAAGGCGAAGAGCCGATTGTTGTAATTGGATGCGCTCAGCATCGGGAATTTGTACTTCTTCTCCGGCCAGATGTTGTTCGAATAGAATGGGGTGTTGTAGATTCAATTCCTCTTCGATGGTCATCCCCAGTAATCGACGATCTGGGGAAGTCGGCAACCAAGGCAATCCCGAGGTTCCAGACCACTCACGCAACAGGGTCGTCTTTCCACTTCCATTTGCCCCTTGAATCAGAATCAAATCTCCGGCACGAACCGGTTTGAGATCATGTGAGAACAGATCACCTTGAGGGGGTGTTCCAATTTCTTCACCCCGTTCAACCCACACCGAGGGGTAGTCTTGTGGGGGCAGCGAATCACCAATGTCAATCTCATAATCCGCAATTCGTTCCCATCGCGCGTGACGGTGAGCGACGACGATTACGAGGCCACCACGAGCACGATGCTTGACAACGGCTTTTCCAAGTTGAATGAAACCTGCTTCGTCCAAGTGAACATCTGCCTCATCTAGCAACCAGATGGGTTGAGCTGAATCGAGATGGGCCGCCAGAAGCAAACGTTGTTGCTCTCCTTCTGAGAGATTCTCAGGTTGAGAACGAAGTTTGTCAAATAATTTCCATTCACGCAGACATTCCAGCATTTCATTCTGCGTCCATGGCCCAGAAAGCCGCCGGGCAATTTTGAATTCACGATGGACTGATTCTGCCAGTCCATGGCGATCGGGGTCTTGTGGAATCCAACATGAGATTGCCTCAGTGAAGGGCCCCTCTGCAAGATTGACTTCACCGAGAGATGGATGGCCTGAGATGTGGACTTTACCGTAAACGCTCACAGGATGCTGCCAGGGTGAAACACCCGCGATGACACGCAACAGACTTGATTTTCCACAGCCTGAAGGGCCACGTAGTAACACGATTTGGCCACCTCGTAACAATTCCTTGTGACGTCCGATGCACCTTCCATCTGGCAAACGAATCTCAAGGTCAAGGCCTAGTTGAACAGAATCTGAGAAATGGTATGGATTGACACCATCTTCTCGTACATCTTCCCCGAGTGCTAACTGAACAATTCGACGTTTGACACTATGCCTCCATCGACGCGGCGCCAGAATTCCTCGCGCTTGAACAGCGTCGCCCAAATCATGAGCATGATCGAGTGAATCCGCTAACCATCCTGGCCAGATTGATGCTCGAGTACGCAGCGCCTTCAGTCCAGATTCTTCATCGATGAAACCACGTTCTTCAAGGGTTTCTAAGCGCCACTTCGCACTGCGCTCCAATCGGGGCACTAAGCGCAATGAAATGGCCAGAGAAACGCCAAGACGAGGTAATGCCCATTCGAAGGCTCGAACCACGTCGGAAGGAGGAACCGACCACGTCAGAATCTGCATTCCAAGCAGAGCGATTAGCAAGCGACCCATCAGTAGTAAAATCCGCGGCCAATCTCCTGTACCGCTGAACAGCAACAAAATCAGTCCATAGAGAATGGACAAAGGCAACCAGACGCGCAGCCATCGATACAAAGAGGATGGGCCGACCATGTAAGCGGACCACAGGAACAGGAAGCCGCCCCATGCCGCGAGTTGTTGCCATTCAAGCATCAATGGCAGAACTACAACGAGTACGAGGAAGGGGAGGCGGAAATGACGAGGGGGGCCCAATCGCGCCGCTCTTTCTCCTTGCCAACCCCATACTGTGATGAAAACCGCCTCCTATGGAGGCGATGCTAGAAAAAGCGGGCTTTGAGTGTTGACCTCATTAGAACTGTCCGGGGTCAAAATGCCAATCGATATGATCGCCGGGGATAACGACTTGTTCAGCCATTCCGGTTGACCCGTATCCACCGTTCAAATCGTAACTCCACCAACGTCCATCGGAGCCACCTGTAGCATCACCGACGTCACGGAGGAACGGACCCAAAATTTGCTGCTGGACTTCAATGTCGTACTGGTAATTTGCCAAAGTGGCCATGGTAACCATCTCGACCGTGTCACCCACTTCGACTTCGACGGTTGCAACCACAATGCAATAACTCCCTTCTGGCGCTGGATTTACCTGCCAAGACATCCCGGTCTCATGTGAATAAATTTCACCTTCAACGCACGATTCCGGCTCAAACGATTCGGGGAAATGGAACGCGACAAGAACCTCGTTCTCCGCCAACCCATCATCCAACGCTGGGACAAGGATTGCTGCACGAATCCGCTGACTTGAATCTTCATCTGGATCAGTGACCATCTGGGTATTGTAGAAAGCACCAGCCATCGCAAGTCCGAGCAATAACATGACAACTGCGCCGATTCGAATTTGACGACGTGTGTCCGAATTCAAGGAGAACTGAGCAATGAATGCGAATAGGGCAGCGCCGAAGAAGGGGAAGAACAGGATGCCCGCTGTACCTTCTGATTGTCCAGATTCAGAAGTTTCTTCTTCTTGGGGTTCAGGGGATGTAGTTGAGTTGTCGGTTGTTCCAAGAGTATTGTCTGCTCTAGCATGAATCGAATTCCAATCGAGAGGATCGTATCGAACTTCAAGCCACGATGCGTCATTTGCCACGGCATGGACAAGGCCATCCGAGCCACAACCCGCCGTCACATAACTTGCCACATCGGGGATCCATTCGACGCTGTGATTTGCATCGATGGCGATGTACCATGAGCCATCAGCCCGATTCTGTGGCAAGCAGATTGCAACCACCTCGTTCCATTGAATCCATTGAATTTCTCCAACCACATCGGTTGCATTCCAACGGATGGCTTCGAACATCGAGTTGTTGACAAGGCCGAAGTGAACCGCATCATCAAGACCTGCGAAGACGGTGAGTTGATGATATGAAGGTGGGGTGGTTGCTGTACCCGAACCCAACGAAATCGAATCGAGGAGGGTCGTGTTTCCTGATTCATTCCACTGCACTCGAACAAGATTGGATGCACCATCTGAATGCAGATGGAGTAACACTCCATATTCAATCAAGAACACTGGGGTTGAACGGAGTCTCCATGTTCCAGATAAGTTGGCCAATTCGACGATGTCGATGTCATCAATCAGAACAGCGTTCGCGTCATATCGCAATAGATGGCCCGATTCGGTTCCCTGCAGCCAGCCCATCGATGTCGTGATGGTGCCATTTTGATCGGATACCATGCTGACCCATACGCCCAGATTGGCGCGATAGGTGCGAAGTTCCGAATCATGATGCTGGTGCAGAACGGTGCCATTGGCCGCACACACCTGTACAACACCGGTTTCAGTGGGCCAAACAATCACACCGGTGGTAGCGAGGAACCCACCGCCTGTGATGCCCCAATTGGGAGCAGCAGTCGAATGATTCCACAGTTCAGCCCCGGTAACAAAGTCGTGGGCAGTGAGAATTCCTGAGGTCCAACCAGTCACGACCATGTCGCGTTCATTCGCACAGGGATTGTTCGTCCCCGCCGTAGCCGGAATACCAATGAGTGGGGCGATTTCAAAGCCACGGTCGCTGGCTGTATGGAGTGCCCGCCAAATTTCCACACCCGTATCTGCTCGATAGGCAGCAAGGCCAGCACCTTCTCCAGTACTGGGGTCACCTCCTCCTTTGACAATGACCAAGCCATCCTTCACCAGAGGTGTGGTGGAAATGTATCCAATATCGACACTCGTATTCCATTGGACATCTGGCAATACGGGATCTGTGACCCATTCAGAGTGTCGTCCTTCACTCGCCTCAGCAGGAAATGCTGCGAGCAGAAACAGGGCGAGAATGAGGAATGCGCACCGCATCAGAGCAGCCTCTGAATCTGTTCTTTCAGAGCTGCTGAGACGGCTTTACCATCGGCAGCGCCTCCGAGTTTGCCCATGACCACACCCATCAATGGTCCGAGCGCTTCCATACCTCTCTCGGCAACAAAATCAGCACGCTCTACGAGAACTGCCGCAACCGCAGCATCAACAGCACCAGTATCGGCCGGCTCAAATCCGCGCGAAGCAGCCTCTGAAGTCATCCAAGCAAGCAAGATTGGAATGTCATCTGTATCTGCGTCATTCACTAACGGTCCGACACCTTCACGGGTGATTGTTCCAGATTCGCGAAGATGAATGGCCGCAGCAAGAGCGTTGACCTTCTCAGTGCCATGATCGAGGAGGGCACTGGCCCAAGCCTTGGAGGGCAAAGCGAGTTCACCAGAGATTCCATCCATGAAATAATCGTCGAGTTCACCGGTCACAAGGGCTGCAATCTGATTGTCTGACAGTCCACTACTGGAAAGCCGAGCGAACCGTTCTTCACGGCTCGGCGGTAGATTCGCCTTGATTGAAGTCCAGAATTCAGAAGCAATGGGTGTTGTGGGAATGTCGGTCTCAGGGTACATTCGTGCCCCACCGGGCAATGGTCGCATCGCCGTCGTTGTGCCATCTTCTGGCGCTCCTTTGCGGATGACCACGTTACGAACCTCCTGAGGAATCCGATGGTAAGCACGACATGCACGTGAGTGGACACCCTCTAGAGCGAGCTCAGCCTGCCACTTTGGAGCTACACAGAGAACAAAACAATCGCCGAGAATAGATGTGCAGGCTGCGGTTTCTGATTCCGTGATTCCGTAAGCAGGCAACTCATCAGAGTGGAAGATTCCCTTGACGCCAGCGAGTTTGGCAGCGCTGGCCAATTCTCGCCCCAATCTAGGCAACTGAGCCCCTTCACCATCCAATGTTTTTAACCCAAGCTTCCCCGTAAATCCAGGAAGAGAGAGACCCAGAACGACGGCCCCGGTTGACAACGATTCAGTGACCATCTTCGATTCACAGTTCGTGAATACGGATGTGGTATCCTGTAATTGGAAGGGTATCTGCTCAGCGACCTTTACGGCTACGGATGCCTCTACGGACGCGTCATCGAGGTCACGATGTGAAGGAAGGTGTTCTACGCCCAATTCTGTCCTGAGTTCGTTGGCCAAGCGATGGAAGTGTAACTGACGGGCCATCTCAAGACGGATGATTCTAGGAATCCAATCAAGGTCCTGACAACCTTTGATTTCGACTCGATCACCAGCACCGATGCTGACGTTGAGGTCTTGTCGAATAGAGCCAAGTCCACGGCGGACGCGACGAGTATCTCTGAGGAGAGTGCCCAATGCTAGAGCTGTTTCCTTTGCATGTTCCGGGGTTTGTACATCCGGTGCAGTGGCGACCTCGACCAGAGGCACCCCCAATCGATCAAGGGTATAGACAACCTGTTCCCCATCCGGTGTAGAACGAGTATCCAATTTTCGAGCGCTGTCCTCCTCTAGGCAGATGACATCGACGCCGACCGACCCGGAGGGCGTCTGAATCGAGCCATGAGTGGCAATCAGTGTCGTTCTCTGGAAACCACTGGTGTTGGAACCATCGACTACCGTCTTTCGCATCGCCTGAAGTGCACCGACAGGTTTCGCATCCATCATTGCCGCCATTGTCAGGGCTACTTCGACCGCAGCAGCATCGTGCTCAAGCGGTGGTGCCTCATCCATTTCGATGAGGCCGGCATTTGGCGATTGGTAATACACGAATGAACGGTTGCGGCGTTGTTCGAAGCGTGCTGCTATGTCGATGCGGCCACCCTCGCCTCTCGCGGCTCGCAAGCGTCGGTGGGCGCTCGGCCATCGGCCTTCGATTTCTTCAATCCCATCTTCATACAGATTGCTAGGTTGGCGGGAATGCAGTTTCCCCGTGGCCAATTGCTGATGGATCTCAAGTCCACACATGAAGCCAAGAGCCGTCGGGTCCAAACTGCCGGCATCCGCGACATCGCCTGGAACCTCTCCGGCCATGTGACGTTGCCAACCGCTGCCCCTCTAAAGGGGCAGCGGTGTTTAAATCAAG
>JAPKFG010000062.1 GCA_028821675.1 Candidatus Poseidoniales archaeon | reverse complement strand
CGCATGTCTCATCTTGAGGCCCTGCATCTCTCAGATCCAGATGGTTCCAAGCGATTGGAAGCCGAAGGGGCGATGCGCCGCCTTGTGGGTCGCACCTCGGAAACGTTGCAACGTGTCTCACTTGGATTGGCTCTTGTTCAAGCCCAAGCCCGTTCCAATCCACCCGGTGCAGCAACCACTCTCGAAACGCTACGAGGCCTGCCCTTACCATTGGACCAAGCCGCCGGCCGTAGATTGGATGCTCTGCTCTGGTATTGGCATGGAGAATTGGAACCTACCAACCGTTTGGCTTACTGGCGTGAAGCCATTCTTCGGTTCCGTCGTGCGGAATGTCCCCGTGCTGCCCGCTCTCTGACGGTAATATTGCACAAAGCGCTCTGAAAGTCGGTTTAGCCCTCCTTAGGAGGGCAAACCGGAGGCCGAAAGCATTCAATGGGATGTGGAACCGCACGATGTCATGGTGGTGCGTGGAAAGAGCGTCATGCTCCTCATTTCCGTCTTATTGCTCGCAAGTTGGACCTCGTTGGTCCCCGCTGCTCTGGATGCATCAGATTTCTCACAAACAGAAGGTAGGGCCACGACCACTTGGTCGAGTTCGATGACCCTAACCAGCGACTACACTGTGGCTGCAGGTGACACGCTCATCATCGCTGGCGGAGCGACGATTTCTTTCGATGACAATGTCCGACTGTATGTCGAAGGTGAACTCGATGTGACTGGAACCGCATCAAACCCCGCAACAATAACCCGATCTGGTGATGCGACTGCTCACGAAGGCATCCAATTCAACGCCACCAGTCGTGGCCGTGGCAGTGTCGTTGAGTATCTTGTAATCGAGCATGCCGAATGGGGCATCACAATTTACGATAGCAATCCAACGTTGAACGATGTTTACATCGAGAATGTGGATTATGTCGGCATTGACATGTTCAACAACGCAAACCCCACCATCCAGAGATTGACGATTCAGGACGGAGGTCACGATGTAGCCTCATCATCGGTCAACAATAGGTATGGAATTGGTCTGTCCATCGGCGCCAGCAGCAACCCTCTGGTTCTCGGAGCGACATTCGACAATCTAACTACTCGTGCCGTCAATATGTGGGGCGACTCCTCGGGATTTCTGCGTGACCTTGTCATCAGTAACATTTCAGCGATTGGGGCGGGCGGCTGGCTTTCTGCTGGAATCTGGGTTGAGGACAGCGTCGTTCTGTTTGACAATGTCAGCGTCGACCGATCGGATACTGGAATCTGGGTTCAGCACATGAGCGAGACCGTGAGCACTCGTCCAACTTTCTGGGACACCACGGTGACTAACAGCATGTATCGCGGCGTCATGGTTGAGCAATCCAATCGTTCAAACTTCAATTCCCCTCTCAACGCGATTTTTGAGAATCTCGAGGTTCGCGGATCAGGTGGTACCGGAGCAAAGACCCCTGGACTCTGCTACCAAGCTATTGGCGTCAATACCAGTGGGATTGACCTTACCGATTCACGAGCGATTGACAATGCTTGCAACGGTTTCAAGGCCTACATGATTGATTCAGCAACCATCGTCGATAATTTGACCATCGTCAACAGTGGGAATCCCGTTGCGACCAGCAATAACGACCGAGCGGGCCTCTTCCTTCGAAGTGCAAGCTGGGCCAGTCAATTCCACAACATCAGTGTCACCGAGAGTCCTGGTAATGGCATCTATCTATCCAAGGCCAGTCTGCAAGGACACAATTGGTCTGCGACCAACAACGGCGGTCACGGACTGTATGTTGACGAGTCGCATCCAGATGTCACGGACATTAGCGTCACCGGTAACGGCCTCAATGGCCTACGGGTGTACGATTCCAGCAATGTGGAATTGTACGATTTGACCAGTGCCGACAACGGTGCATTGGCGATAATTCCAGAACAGGGGGTGGGTCTTACTTTCGAGAAATCCAATGATGCAGTCTCTGGTTCAAAGAATGTCTCCTGTACGCGCTGTTCCTCAACAAATGATGCTTGGGGCGGAGTACGCATCGAGAATAGCATCGACCTCCAGTTCCATGACCTAGTGGTCACCGACCCAGGAAATGGTGGACTCGCTGTCGAAATCGACAATGGTGGTCTCATCTTTGATGGATGGGTGGATATCCACGGCTTGGAAGTTCAAGCAAATCGAACCGGCCCTATCGTTCAACTCACCGATACCGAAGCTCACATCTCGAGCGTTCGACTCAATGGTACGCACAATGGCCTTGCATGGGATGGCAGTGATGATGCGCTCACCAGTTCATTCTCAGATGTGGTACTGTCCGGCGCCAACTGTCTCGAGTTCACCGATCTGCATCTGGTGGTCGCAGCCGGTGTGGATGTCTCTGCATGTACCGGCCAGATCAACCTCCGTGATTCCACAGTCAATATGTCGCATGCGATTCAAGGTTCATCGGTCACCTTCGACATGACCGGTCAGCCCAGCACCCTGCGTTGGATTGATTCGGCTGACCTTGGGTTACTCAATGTCGGCGTGGGCAGTCTGGTCGATGAGATGTGGACAATGCATGTGTGGGTCACCAATCAGCACAATCACGGATTACCGAATTCTGTTCTCAATCTCTCCTTCGATCAAGTTGAATCCGACCAAGTTCACACGATGCCCTACAGTGGCCACACAGTCATCGGTCCGTTTTCAGCACAGCAGACCGACTGGTTTGGATCTAGTGCATGGACGGAATACTGGGTCGGGTGTGAATACGATGGCGAGCGTGCAGATTCTGGCACTTCAGAACCGATTCCAGTCAATCGTGTGCCCAACTTCACTTCACCTGTTGTCATTTGTGAAATCACCTTGATCAATCAGGCCCCTCTCATCATTTGGGATACGCCACTTGACGAGGAAGTCTTCGGCAGCGGTGCTGAGGTTGAATTCAATGCATCTGAGAGCTGGGATTTGGACGATGACCCCATTTCGTACAGTTGGACCAGCAGCATCGATGGGGATTTGCACCTTGCTTGTACGCAAGGAGTTGGAAGTGGTGACAACAAGTCATATCTCGGTGTCAATCAGGACTCAACCAATGCTGGATGCCTGTCAGATGGATTGCATGACATCATACTCGAAGTCTGTGATGACCAAGGAAACTGTGCCAACGAGAGCCGCGAAATTGAGTTGCGAAACCTCCCTCCAGTAATCGATATCATCACCGATCCAGGAGTATCTATGGACGGAGCACTGCGCGTTTTCCGAACCGCACCTCTTCACATCAACATGACTGGGACCACTGACCCTGAAGGAGACCCTATCCTCTGCGGTATCGATGTATCCTACCGGTCTGGAGATGGCGCTCTAGAACCCTGTGCGATGGAGTGGAATGCAACCTTCCTCGATGCTGCGGATTCGATGACATCCTTCACCTACACAATCACGGTCACCGATGGGGTCAACACACCGGTCGATCTCATCTATCAGATTGAACTGGTCAATGAATTGCCACATCCACAGTTCACCATCACTCGGTTGGGAAATACGTCAGCATATACGGTTCAGCTCGATTCCTTCGGTTCCCATGATCCTGAAGGAGATCCGATCATTTCCCGCTGGTCAAGCGATTTGCTCGGCCTCATGTTCGATGATGGTGATGGCGTATGGACCGGCCGATTACCTGCTGGAACGCACCAAATTACCCTGTCCATGAGCGATGACAGAGTCGAGCACCTCGATGTCTGGTCAACTCACACCGAGACGCTAATTGTCGAGAACACACCCTCGACAGCGATGATTTCCAGCCACGGAGATTTCTCTACCGATTCAAGCGTACTCAATCAATTCGAATCCGAAGGCAGTGGCGATTGGGATTTGTCTTGCACTGATTACAGTGATGATTGGGTGATGACCCACATCTGTGAGGACGGTCCAGTGGTCAATCCCGATAATGTCGCCGTACGCTGGGATTCCAGTCTCGTGAACGGCGCTCTAGGCACGGATTGGTCCTTGTCCGCTCGCCTACCCGCAGGACAGCAAACCGTGTCTTTCACCGTCGATGATGGTGTCAATCCACCCTCAGTCTCTAGCATCGATGTGGATGTCTCAGAGAGCGCTCCTGTGTTGGTTCTGACCAGCCCAATTCCAGGCATTGAAGTGGACAGCGACGGTCTCATTCTGTTCGATTTCAGAGGCTCGTTCGATGCTGATGGCGATGATTTCTGGGTCAACATTTCCAGCGATCTCATTGAAGATTTAATCGTCGAGAATGGAACTACTGATTATTGGTACAATGACGAGTTACCTGCTGGCGTCCACAATCTCACATTCAACCTGACTGATTCAACTGGAAAAACTCGAATCCACAACCAAATTCTGCACGTGAATCCAACCGCTCCACACGCGATTATTTCCTCGCTCACCGAAGGCCTGTACATCTCACCGGGTGAATCGATTGTCTTCGATGGTTCCCAATCTTGGGATGCTGATGATGACATCATCCAGTACATCTGGCATCAAGTAACTTCCAGCGGCTCAGAGGAAGTCGCCAATGATGTCAATTTCACCGCTTGGTTCCCACCTGGGCAACACACCTTCACGCTCACAGTTCGCGATTCTCGCGGCGTCATGGATATGGCTTGGATTAACATCACTGTGGGCGCATCCAATCCAGTGCTTTCCCAACTTTCAGTCAATCTCAATGAACTGGAATCCGATGTCAAGAACACTATCGTTGTCAGCGTATTCTTGCAGGATGCGGATGGAACAACGCAGATGGAGGGTAGTGTACAGGGCCGGGTATCATTCGGTTCCAACAGTGATGAATTCACTATGTACGATGATGGCGCTGGAAGTGATGCTGTTGCTGGTGATGGTATCTACACAGGCATCATTACGACCAATCCAGGAACAGAAGAATGGGCGAGTGTCGAAGTCTGGGCTCTGGACGGAGATCTGTCATCCAATGTCGTCAAAGAGCAATTGGCCATTCATCAAGCAGCCGGAATTTCTGGCGTATTCGGCCTCTTGGGCTCAAACGGCGTGGTCGCTCTGGTTGCAATTCTCCTCATCTTCGCTCTGATGGGAGGCCTGTATATCCTGCGCAGCAAGCGACAATTGGCCGCAGACCTCGAATTAATCGAGTCTTGGGGGGGCGGCCTTGGTGCCGAACAAGGATTCGAACTTGGTGAGCAAGAAACCGCACCTGATATTCCAGACATGGAGGCAGAAGCATCGCCCCCGATGAGCGATTTCGGTGAGCCCTAATCCTTGGTTGCGTAATATTCCGCATATCGTTCGGCATTGAGAGCGTAGGTGTACTCATCGAGTACGCGTCGACGACCATTTGCGGCCATCACTTCTCTCTGTTCGTGGTTGTTTAGAAGTTCATTGATGGCCACTGACAAAGTCTCAGGATGATCGATGTCGAATAAACCACCGACCGTTTCATCGACCATTTCTGGTAGCGGTCCGTCGTTCACGGTGACAACTGGAGTTCCGCTTGCCATTGCCTCAAGGGGAATCAGCCCTTGTCCTTCGTAATAGGAGGGATAAGCCACTAAATCTGCACTTCGGAATAGTTGCGCCAGTTCTTCGAATGGTAGGCTGGGCTCGATGGTTAAGGCCTTAGAAACACCCAATTTCTTGGCTTGTCGTTCCAGTGTACGCTTCATGTGACCGCGCCCTACGATGACGAGATGTGCCCCGGGATACGTCTCCAAAACCGCCGGCATTGCCTTGAGAAGTGTTCTGTATCCTTTGCGAGCAACCAAACGACCCACAGCCAAGATTAGTGGCGTCTCAGTTTCTGTCATGCCCGCGAGCGCATTTTCATCAGGTTCCCCGTATCGCTTTCGCATTTCTTCGTGCGCGAGTATCGAGTCTTCATGGTCGCAATCCAAGGGCAAGAACATGTTTGTATCCACACCCCAGCGAACCACCTCACAACGCCAATTCTCGGGTGGATTGTATCGTGACTGAAAATCAGCCTTGGTGGCCTCTGAGTTGGCTACGCAGAGGGTCGAAGCTCGAATGGCTGCGCGCTCGTATTTTGCATAATACTTGGCGGTAAGGAGGATGGCGAGATCGTTGGGATTTTTCCACACAGCAGATTCACCGTGTTTGGCTGCGCGCGTCATGCCGTCACGCTCTCCCAACCATGATCCATGCAAACTGGTAACCACTGGACCAATTTTCTCTTTCACTATCTGATACTGCTTCTCTTTCCACGAAATCATCGGCGCGTGTACGTGAACGGCATCAAATGGGTCCTTACGATGAATTCGCAGAAGTTCTCGAAGTGCCCATTTTCCGTAGGATACGGTGAAAGCCATGGGAAGTGGAGCCCATTTGACTGATAGAACTGAAACACCCTTTTGTTGCGGAATTTTCTGTGGGTTGCGTTCTACACTTTTGTCACGGCGCGTAATCACTGTAACGCGATGTCCTTGTTTGACTAATGCACCGGCCAGATGGAACACAGTCGAGCCCATTCCACCCCAGCGAGGTGGATATTCACCCGATAACATCGCGATATGCAGGTTACACCCTCCAATGGGGCCTGTAAGGCCCCCCGTTTTCAATGAATCCGGTTTAAGTGGGGAACGGTTGCATTCAAATCGGTCAACTTACTCCGAGAGCCGGGGATGACATGGCCGATACACTACCTGTCCATGTGACTGTCGTGATTCCGACCCGGAATGAGGAAGAGGCAATTGTCGATACAATTCGCTCAATTCCGAACGATGGTTGGTGTGAAAAACTCGATTTTCTCATCGTTGATGGCAATTCATCCGATAGAACTCGAGAGTTGGCTGCTGAAGAGGGCGCTTGGGTTGTTATGGAGCCACGAAAGGGCTACGGCCGAGCATACAGGACCGGCTTTGCATTGGCACCCGGTGACATCATTGTGACACTCGATGCCGATTGTACATATCCTGGGGAAGAAGTTCCAGGATTGGTTCGAAAACTCGTTGAAGATAATTTGAAATTCATCACTTGCGATCGTCTTCGTCGTGCTGAAGATGGCGCAATGTCAGGATTACACGGATTTGGCAATTGGGGTCTTTCGGCAACAGCTCGGATGCTCTTTTGGTATGGCGTCCACGATTCGCAGAGTGGCATGTGGGTGTTCTGGAAGAATATCATGGAGAATGAGAAGATGCGACCCACTCATGATGGCATGCCATTGTCCGAAGAAATGAAGATTAATGCTCGCCGTTGTTTTGGACGAAAGAAAGCCGTTGAGATTAGCGTTCCGTACCGCGTTCGCGTTGGTGATGCTGAAATCAATACATGGGGCGATGGCTGGCTCAATTTCCGTTTCCTTTTTGCCAAGCGATTTGGCATCAACCGCACTCGTTCTGAGTGGGGACCGGACGAAAATACCCAACGTTGACTCTGAATCGTTTGATTTCTGGGTATTTTGTGGAGGGGGAACAGCCTTACGTGTGCGGGTGCCTCCGGCACCCGATGACAACCTCTGGTTCGATTCAGAAGCGTTCTATCGCCGCGCTTGTGATTCTCAGTATGCTGTTTTCTTGCATACCTTCTATTGTTGCAGATGACGATATGGCTTCTGCAAACATTGCGGTCCCGGGCACATCCTATACCGAGTGGGTGTGCAACGGAGATGGATGCTCTCACGGCAACGATGTGCGAGATTATTGGAAGGTCGACGCCATCAATGGCGACATTGTCGAGGTCACCGTATCTGGTCAAATGAGTAACCCAGACAATGGAATTTGCACCGTCTTTGGTCTTTTCACAGATGGTTGGGAAGGCGACGTTCGCCTCAAGGATTCAGCTGGAAACGAAATCAGTCATTCTGGTTTTGACAACGATGGGCCAACTTCGGTGAATCTCCAAACACCAGCGAGCAGTACGGACAGTTTCTTTGTTGAGATTTCAGGTGATGACACAAGTTGCAATGATGAAATCGCATATCAAATCACATTCACCCTTGACGAGTATGACCGTGACACTGATGACGATGGATTCCCAGATCGGGAAGATGATTGTGATGATACCCCTGGAACTTCTACCCAAGACAAGGCAGGATGCCCAGACAATGACGAAGATGGTTGGTCTGATACAGGGGATTTGTTCCCTGATGAACCCAGCCAGCATGCAGATTTTGACCATGATGGCTACGGAGACAATCCCAACGGTGTCGATGGAGATCAATGCGCCACTGAATGGGGTGATTCCTTTGAGGACCGCTATGGTTGCCCCGACCGAGATAATGACGGTTGGTCCGACCCCGATGATTGGGGCGAATGGGGCCCTGTATGGACCACTGCTGATGGTGGTGACGCATTCTGGGAAGATGCAACCCAATGGTCGGATTACGATATCGATGGATATGGTGACAACTGGGCCGATTCAGAATGGAACGATTCACACGAAGAGATGGGTGTTGGCGAATTTGTTGACAACGCTACTACACCCGATTATTGCCCCTTAGATACTGGTTTTTCTTCACAAGACCGCATGGG
>JAPKFG010000138.1 GCA_028821675.1 Candidatus Poseidoniales archaeon | reverse complement strand
TAGGCGTGATGTATTTCATCATCTTCCGCAGGGTTTGGTTGGTCGAAGATCCTCTGCCAATGCCTGGATTCGAAGCCACGCTAAAGATGCTTGATATTGCTGCGGATGTCAATACCGGGGCAGCAGAAGCCGCCAAAGAGAGTCTCCAAACTGTTGGTTTGTGGACAATTCTCACAATGGGATTCATGTTCCTCATCGATTATCCTTTGTTCTGGAAGGAGCATTTGACAATCGCAGATAAGATTGCAGTGACAGCATCGGGTGATTCATGGGGTCTTGCTTCAGTCTATTCTGAGAGATGGATCCATCAGCCCAGCGAATTACACGAAGGTCACGCCGTTGCCAATGGAATCACTTTCTTTGATTCGTCCAATCCATTCTCCTACACATTCCTAGGTATTGAACTCAGTCCGACCTTATTTGCTGTCGGCTGGTTTATGAGAATGCGTGTCGCTTTCCTCGTCAACCTTGGTTCGTTTGTTGCATGGTTCTTCCTCATACCATTGGTCGTTTGGTTAAATGTCCCCGTTTTCACCGGAATCGATGCAGTGTCAGGGTCTCCTCTGTACACCCCATTACAGGAGATTGGAGGCCCAGTGCAATGGGTGGCCTACAAGAGCATCATTCGCACCATCGCGATTGGTGCCATTCTCGGTGGTGGGCTATTGGGTCTACTGAAGATGGCCCCTTCATTCGTCACGATATTCGGGGACATTGCCAAGGCGTTCGGTGGTGAAAAAGGACAAGAGTACATCGAGGGCAAGGGCTGGTACGAATGGCCATTGCACCATATTCCCCTATTCATGATCCTGTCATTTTTCGCAATGATTGCAATCTTCTGGATGGGTGGATTCCCAATCGTCGCAGCTGCGGTCTTTGCTCTGGTCCTCATTCTCACGACCTTTTTACTCGGCGCAATCGCAGTCCGCGTCATGGGTGAGACTGGAATCGAACCTGTTTCTGGAACCTCATTCATCGTTCTACTCATGTTACTTGGCCTATTCCTTGGTTATGGTGACTTCTTCGGACTCGGAAAAGAAGAAGCAATCCTCATCGCATTGGTTGGAACCACAGTGTTCGGTAGCGCAATCTCCATGTCTGGCACAGTCGTTGCTGATTACAAGAACAGCCTCTACATCGGCAACCGACCTTACCACATCTCCAAGGGCAACATCATGGGTGTTGTTCCAGGCGCAATTCTGGGTGCCGGAATGGCCATTTTCCTATCGGATCTTCTCGCCAATGGTCAAATCGATCTATTGGCACCACAAGCGAACGCCTTTGCCGGTTTCACCGTGATGCTCGCTGAAGGTCAAGGAAGCGTATCCGCACTCTTACTCGGATTCCTGTTGGGCGCCTTCATAGAATGGGTCACGGGCATGGGCACCTCATTCGGACTGGGGATGTATCTGCCGACACCCTTCACCTTCCCGATGATGATTGGTGGCGCCGGTCGAGATTGGTGGCAAGCAAACCGTCTCGACCCTGTAATCGACGAGATTCGCGAACAAGAAGGCAGTGCTCATGCAGAGAAGAGGCGTGCCCTGATTCTACTGACGACATTCATGATTGCAGCTGGGGCACTCACTGGTGAAGCATTCTTCGGTGTAGAGGGAGCGATTCTTGCCGTTATTGATGAGTTGCCCGGTATTGTCAATATCTTCGGTGATGCATATTGGATTGCCAGATTGATTGGCTTCACACTCATCAACGTCATCATCTTCGGTGGTATCTATTGGCTGTTCAAGCG
>JAPKFG010000061.1 GCA_028821675.1 Candidatus Poseidoniales archaeon | reverse complement strand
TAATGTACTCAGGTCGTTCACGAAGTGCTGCCTTCAGCAACTCGAACTCACCAATCTCACCTTCTGTAGACTCACCGCCGAATCCTTGTCGTGTCAGACCAGGAATCCAGTTGGGTTGAGGGATGTTCACTTCACGGGTGGATTCGATACTAACAATCTTCATCTGCCAAGGAATGAACAGGCACATCGCGTTGAGTGTTGTTGTTTTTCCAGATGCCGTACCACCGACGAATAGCATCGAAATCTCATTCTGGAATGCAATCCAAAGATAGGCGACCATCAGACTGGTCATCGTACGGAAGGCCACAATGTCACAAGGACTGAACGGGTCTTCGCGGAATCGTCGAATACAGAATGTAGAACCTCGCGTAGACACTTCACGCCCCAATTTCATGACGATTCGGGAACCATCCATCAGTGTGGCGTCCAGTAGAGGTGCTGCAACAGAAATGTGCTTTCCACATCGCTGTGCGAGTTTAATCACATAAGATTCCAATTCATGATCATTGGGCCAAGCGATGGTGGTCTCGGTAGATTCGAACTTTCGATGATATGCGAAAATGGGAATGTTGGTCCCGTCAAGACTGACGTCTTCCACGTTGGCGTCATTCATCAAAACGTCCATACGGCCATAACCGATGAGATCGCGCTTGAGGTAGTAGAAAATTTTCGAGCGTGATTTCTTGTTCACCTTCAATCGGTAGGATTTGATAATTTGATCCATCGCGGCACGAAGATACAATTCTGGATTAGCATCAATTTCTTCGATATCAGCCGTCAATGCTTGGATGAAAATGGCCTCAATCTCGGCACGTGCCTCTTCTTCTTTCTTGGTCAGAGGAGGCTCAATCACTTGGTAAACGATATTCAACGTACGTAAATCACGTACGATTCGAGCGAACGCATGTGGTGGCAATACCGGGTATTTGTCAAGCTCTTCATAGTTCTGTTGTTGGCGACGCTGACGTCCTCGTCGGTCACCTCCCTCTCTCTGCGCCATTCTCTACACCTCCGGCCCTTGATTGACGGATGCTGCTCCGCACACTATAAGATTCCGCAGGGAACCATAGGTTCCCTACCTAGTGTTGGATAATTGAACTTCGCCGAAACAAGAGAAAATAAGGGAAATAGAGGGATTTTAGTTCTCAAACGCTGCCCGACCCCATCTGCGCTCAAGCATCAATAGGAATGTGCCGCCAAGGGCCAATAATCCCAAAGAAATAGCCACGATTCCTCCAAATGAGGCTTCAGCCTGAGATGAATCGTAACCACGGGAGGTTGCATCCAATCCACCGGCTTCAAGTTGCGTCCACTGATTGGCATAAAGCGACATATCTCCTTGTGTAAAAGATAGGAGGAAAAGGGAGACCAATGGAATGACGGTTGCCACCCAGAATATCGCCATAATCTGAGTATCGAATATGGCCTTGTTAGGACGCAGGCCCATAAGTAGCCCACTAAGCGCGACGATATACACTGAATTGGCAATCATCACCAACAGTGCAGGCAACAATCCGGCCCACTGATCGAGAAGATACGCCATCAATATGAGGAACAACACAGAAATCCAGGTTGTCATGATGAAATAAACCACAATTTTAGCGCGCAACAATTGTGGTACCCGAACTGGCAATCCATTGAGGAAATCGGGACTGTCAACGGCATTCAACCAAGAATAGAAATTGAATCCGAAGAAGCCTAGAAATGGTGCATAAGACAGCAAATTAAACGGTATCGGGAAGCGTGCGAAATCAGCCATCCAAGCCAACGCCAGAAGGAATAACAGTGGCACACAATACGAACCAAGCATCTTGAATAAAGTGCCAGAACGCCAGACATCGACCATCTCTTTGGCAACCAAGGAACGTATCTGTCCATTTCCAAGGAAGAATAGTTTGTCATGAACGGGAACAAAAAGTTCGGTTCGGGTCGTGACTCGAATTTCAAAATCGTCGGGAACTAGGTGGGCACCCACTGTGGCAATTAGCAGGGAAGATACGGTCGCCACTGGAAGCCATAACAAGTTGTGATTGAGTTGAACTTGAAGGCCGATGATGGCCAATTCAAGAGGAATTATGTCGATGGCAACAATGACGCCGGCACCGACTGCGCCGAGAGGAACCAACAAAGCACCTAGGCGAGATCTTGACCAAATTGCGCTAGCAAAGAAAGATAATGCCAATCCTTGCATCATCGTCACCAGCATGCACCCCAAAACAATGGGCAAAGATGACCAAAGAAGCGGGATGGATAACCCAGTCATCATTCCGAATAAAATTCCAAGTGCCATTCCACCCACAACGGGTGTTAGAATCAAACATAGATAGAATGCGACTTCTTTGCAATAGTATGCAAGGTATACCGGCGGTAATTCTAGGGGCAATAAAGCGGGGCCTGCAAGCAAGTATGACTTGCCGCTACCACGTTGACTAACCATATTTCGTCCAATGAATGCAAATGAACCCATGCCGAGACTGAACATGAACAAAGAGAGATGCAAACCAATCTTCAATTCGGCCCATGTGAATGCCTTCTCAGCTTGAGCATCGGCTGCCATCTGCGTATCGTAGTATGATTCAATCCCCGCATCACCGGTCAAAAATCGTAAACCAACAGTGATAATCATCGCCACAAGGGCAAGCATCACTGGGAACATCATGATGTGACGTTTTTGAGCAAAGTCGACATTCTGCCGCCATTCTTCTCGAAACATCATGACAAAATTTGAACGGAATGAAATGGGGAATGTCGGCGGCTCTCTCAAGCCCATGTACATGTTCATTCCTCCTCGTGGCTACCGGTTTTAGTTTCGATTTCATCAACTGAAGCGCCCACAAGTCGAATGAAAATATCCTCTAGATCTTCACCTGGATTTTCGCGAAGATCATCAAGCGTTCCGGCGGCTAGAACACGACCTCGGTCGATGACTGCAACGCGAGTACACATTCGTTCGGCAACCTCAAGGATATGTGAACAGAGGAAGATGGTCCCCCCGTCTGCGATATGTTCCATCAGCAACTCTCGGCATTTTCTCTGATAGATTGGGTCCAGATTGACGAATGGCTCGTCGAGAAATAGAAGACGAGGCTCATGGATGAAGGCACCGGCCAGCATCACCTTCTGTCGTTGACCCTTCGAGAGATCCTTGCAGAGGGAATCACGCTTCTCCTCAATGCCGAACCAATCCAACCAGTAATCTACTTTTGATTCGATGTCTGGAATGCCGCGAATACGACAGACGAAATCGAGATATTCAGCCGATGTTAGATACGAAGGGGGACTTTCAGATTCAGGAACGATGCCTACATTCGCCTTGACCTTCTGAGGATCATGAGCGACATTCGTACCCAATACTGTGGCACTTCCAAGAGAAGGAGATAATTGGCCAGTAAGGAGTTTGATGAAAGTGGATTTCCCTGCACCATTAGGCCCAAAGACACCGAAGAATTCACCTGCATGAACCACAACATCGAGAGGATGCAGGGCGACGAAATCGCCGAACCTTTTCCCGAGATCCTTGGTCTCAACCAGCGCATCCTCTGACATTCTCAAGCCCCAGTCCACTCAGCAGTATCCCGATCGAGGAATGCTTTGACGCCGATTTCCATGTCGGCTGTGTCAAACAGTGCACAGAATAAATCTCGTTCCGACTGAATGCCTGCGCTGAAGGGTTGTTCCAAAGCCGCACGAACGGCAGCTTTGGCCACGCGGATGGTATGAGGAGATTTACTTGCAATATTTTGGGCAATCTCCATCGTTTTGTTGAGAATTCCATCCACTTCAACAAGATGATTGACCAAACCAATTCGATACGCTTCTTCGCCATCAATCATCTCTCCACCCATCACCATTTCCATGGCCCGTCCATATCCAAGTAACCGACACAATCGCTGTGTCCCGCCGCCACCTGGAATTAGACCGAGATTGATCTCTGGTGTACCGAACTTTGAGCGAGGCGTAGCCAAACGCAGATCGCAAGAAAGGGCGAGTTCTGCACCCCCTCCCAGTGCAAAACCATCGACCATCGCAATGGTTGGCTTGGTCAAGTCCCAGATGGCATCCCACGGGTTGTCGTCAAAGATAGGGCGAACATCCTCACTGGATTTTCCTTGGAACTCAGATATGTCAGCACCCGCAGCAAAAGAATTTGGCTTGGGACGCTTGCCCTCAGGTGGTTTGTTGGGTGTCGCCCCGGTGATTATGATGACACGGACGGAATCGTCTGCTTCTGCCCATGAACTGGCGGATTTCAATGCAGAATTCACTTCGGCATTCAGTGCATTCAATTTGTCTGGGCGATGAATGGTCCATACAGACACCACTCCGCCCGGTGGACTGGAAGCACTAGCGGGGACATTTTCGATTAGAAGCACGTCAGATTCTGGAGGTGCGCTCATATGGCGCCGTAGGCGCCATACTTCTCAATTCTATGGTTTGAGAATTTACTCGTTCATTTCGTCTCGCAGCGCATCCAATTTCGAACTGGAGGGGGGAGGAGGAAGGGGCAAATCACCCAGATCCGGTAAAGGTGGAAGTGGTAAACCACCCAAATCCGGTAAAGGTGGAAGTTCTGGCAAGGGCTCAGAACTGGCGATAAATCCTTGATCCAATGGTAAACGTACCTTGAGAATTCGAGTGTCGTCGATTCGAGCGAATACGGCACCCACTGGGCTTCCCGCTGGTATGTCTTCTGAGACTTCAAGAACGGTATGTCCATGGTTTTCTGTACCAACCAATGTGAGAATATCTTCCGATTCATCAGCGGATTGGTAAATCTTGGCGGTTTCGGAACGAATATCAGCGAGTTGTTCACGGCGGCGGGCTTCTATTCGGCGACGAATCAGGGCATGACGACCTCGACGATCATCGATGAATGATTCAATATCGGCCTCTTCCATGGATTCGGCGTCAATTTCAGCCACGAATTCTTCAGCGACATGGACGTTTTCTTCAACCACCGTCACTAAGACCTCATCATCGGCGAGACTGACTACCACTTCCTCGATTTCCGGCTCTGGTTCAGGCTCAGGTTCACCACTTCGACTCCGTGACAATTTGGCATCACGCCGTGCCGATGCATCCTCTTCGGATTGAACAGGCGCAGGGAGCTCTTGATCGGGCTCCGATTTCGATTCTTCGACCTCCATCTCAGAACGGCGTCGAACCCGTTCGACTTTGCGACCACTGCCGGTACCCATCAGGAAGATGATGAGAAGCAGGATGGAGGCTCCGAAAATCATCTGTTCCTTGGGGCTTAGATTTCCGGCAAGCACCAAGAAGGCCAAGACGCCAGTGAATAAGGAGAACCACAACATCAATCGCTTGAACGTGACCATGTCGGCGCCTCTAACCCATCCACTTGAGCGTCCGTCTTAGGGATGCCGCCGCTAGGCTCCGTTCTCATTGAGATAATCATAGAGGGCGCGTAGCGCCCTGCCTCTGTGGCTGCAAGCGGATTTTTCCTCATGCGTCATTTCGGCGAAAGTGCGATCATCGTCGCCGGCAAGGGGAATGAAAATTGGATCATAGCCGAAACCACCATCTCCACGAGATTCCATCGCAATTTGGCCATCACATCGCCCAATAAAGACCTCAACAACTTCGCCAGTCCACAGTACTGCTACGGTCAAAAAATGGGCGGAACGTTCTGCGTCAAGAAGTCGCAAGATTCCGTCGCATCCAATAGACTGGAGAACCTGAGCAGAATACACACCAGGAAACTCGGGTAATGCATCGATGAACAATCCTGAATCTTCAACTAACAACGATTCCTCAAGTCGATTTTGCGATGCGAGCAATTCGACGCCTTGAGCGATTTTGGCGAGTGCAACATTGGTTAAATTGTCACTCTGAGGTTCGATGACATCAGGGATCTCTCCATCAATCTCAAAGGATTGAATTTCCCAACCGAGAGGGGAGAGCAAAGTTTGGGCTTCAGCGAGTTTTCCAGCGTTACCAGTGAGGAAGTTGAGAGTCGCCATACAACTGCGTAACGAAGGTGAGGGTTGAAGTCTTCTCTTGGGTTCCAAGCCAGCATGGAGCCCAAGATGTTGGCACTGGTCGGGATTGGCGGCGCCTTGGGTGCGATCCTTCGATATCTCGTAGGGGAATGGATGCCAGGTGGATTCCCGTGGGGGACATTGACTGTCAATTTGGTTGGTTCTCTAATCCTAGGTATTCTGGTTGGGATGTCACTTTCTGCAGAAATGGGTTTGCTTCTGGGTACCGGAATCATGGGTGCATTCACTACGATGTCGGCATATAGCGTCGATTTGGTTGAACTGTTTGAGAACAGTGAATATGGCCCGGCGATGAGTTACCTACTGCTCACCTTGCTGGGCTGCCCTCTTCTGGCGTATGGCGGGATGAGAATAGCCCAAGTTGCTTAGCCGTGATATCGAACTCGTCCACGAATGTCATTGAACCGTGTGACTACTACTTGTCCACCCTCGGTCAAATACCCCTGTAAAACTCGGTCAATCCCGCCCTCAATGCTGGGGTGGCTGGCTTTCAGGCACTCGTTGAGAACCTGGAGGTCCAAGCCAAGAGGTTCGATGTCATCGGTAATTTGTGCCAATCCGAAATCGATGATTGAGAGACCTGCATCATCATCCCAGAGAATGTTGTGAGTGGTCAGATCTCCATGGCTGATTCCAGCAGCATGAATTTGTCGAATGATGACACCCAGTTCCTCAAGCATGTCCGAATCCCCGCCCCCCCTGAGATGTTCAAACAAAGGAACACCGGGCATTCGGTTGGTAATTATCCAACCTGCTGGTGCATCGATGGCCAGCAATTCAGGAACGGGGGATCCAGAGAGGTAGAGACGGCGTAATAATCGAACTTCGGCAGACATCCGAGATTTGGTGAGACGGGCATCGAGATCAGGGTGTCTCCATGTGCGTGGCTGCCGCTGTTTCAAAATCGCATCTCGGCCCATCCAAGTGCCGGCGTGAACGATGGCCTCCGCACCTTGATGCAGCATTTCGGCTCCTACCCACGGCCCCGTCATCGCTTCCCGGAGATGAGATGAGTTCAAAGCGGTTGCACTAGACGGCAAATCGAATGGGGCTGACATTGCCGACCGTGCCTTTGCCACGCACGGATTTCGATTCCCTAGCGTATTCTGAAGAAGAAATTGAGGTCGAAGCCCTTCGTCTACAGGTGGCCATTCAACAGCATCAACGTTGGCCTCTTGAAACATGCCGTAACATTGCGCCGTTGACTTTGGAAATCAATCGATTGAAGACAGAGAATGATGTCTTTCTGATTGCTCACACCTACCAAACGCCAGACATCATCTACGGGGTAGCCGATGAAGTTGCAGATTCCTATACCCTCTCAAAGGCCGCCAGAGATGCACCGCAGCAAACGATTCTCTTCTCAAGTGTTCGATTCATGGCTGAAACTGCGAAGATTGTCAGCCCCCACAAAACCGTGCTACATCCATCTCCTGAAGCTGGATGCAGTTTGTCTGATGGAATCACGGCTCAAGATGTTCGAGACTTACGAGCAAAATATCCTGGCGTACCGGTTGCCTGTTACATCAATACCACCGCGGCGGTCAAGGCGGAGTGCGATGTCAGTGTGACCAGTAGCAACTACATGCGCATCTGTGAGAGATTACCCGGAGACCAACTGATTTTCGTCCCGGATCGCTTCATGGGGGCCCATCTCCAAACAGCCTTGGCCGGGAAGAAAGAGGTCATTGTGTACGATGGCGAGTGTGAAGTTCACGCAGTTTTCACCGGTGAAAAGGTGCGGGAATGGAAAGAGCGTGTGGGTGAGAATCTCTCAGTTCTGGCTCATCCAGAATGTAATGTGGATGTGTTAGAAGAAGCAGATTTCGTCGGCTCTTCAGAGAGGTTGATTGAGGAAGCGATTCGGCTCGGCGCAGAGGGAAGTCCTGACGTGATGCTGATTACCGAATGTGGAACTGCGGAGCGTGTACTGGCAGAAACTGAAGTTGAACTCAATCTGTATGGGGCCTGTGTCATGTGTCGTCACATGAAGGCCACACAATTAGAGGACATTCTACAGGCGTTGAAAGATCCTAGATCAGATCAAATCATCGAAATAGATGATAAAATCATTGCTCGGGCACAAAGAAATCTAGACGAAATGTTCCGGCTCGCGGAATAATCACTCTTCTTCAGCAGAATGATGCTTGGGGAGAATACTCCCTTCATTCTCCTTCAATCGTTGTGCAGTCCAAGTAAGAAGGAGAAGGGGTAAGAGAATAATAGACAATTGCAATATGTTGGATGAATACGGTTCAAGAACAACTTCTAGAGTGAAAATTCGGATTTCAGTCTCGTTGTTCTCATCAACTTGCAACCAAGCGATATGATCCTGCATCACCTGTGGTTCAATTTGGTCGATTTCATCTTCAGTATGCAATTGATACGATTGATTCGCGGCAATATCGTGGTAATCAACTTCCCAATCCAGATACATATCCAAAGGATTGTTGGAAATCAGGAATTGATGATGTTGCCAGGCAACATATCCGTGTCCGATACTTGGAGCGGCTACCGGGAAAACTGGGTCTCCAAGAATGCGTTGTTCACCATTGGAGAGATCGACCAACACGAGACGATCAACGACACTCAGGTTGACCAATACCACAAGATGGCCTTCACCCAGTGCGATTTCAGTGACTGTAGCATTCAGGTAGTCCACGGGGGAATCCGTCATTTGGAACACTTGCTCATCTCGTTCTTCATCAATCATTGAATCGATTTCAACGGTGATGTGGCTCTGAATGCCATCGATGGTCTGAACATGAATCGACAGGGGGGTATCAGCTTCGACGTAGGCCACACGATTGTCGTCTGCCGCAATCATCGAAACGGGGCCATTCGGGGAAGTAGGGAGTCCGAAGCATTGGTTTTCTATTGAACAAGACACTCCTCCACGTAGACGAATCTCAACTTCGCCATCGTTCAACATGACCATGCGGGGCCAATCATCATCCCCATTCGACAACATTGCGATGTCATCGAACATAGGGCCTGTCAGCCATTGACCTTCCCACTGATTCTTGCTGAGATTGAAAAATTCCAATTCGTATCCATGCCAAACCACAATATGTGATTCACCAATCAGAATCTCCAC
>JAPKFG010000005.1 GCA_028821675.1 Candidatus Poseidoniales archaeon | reverse complement strand
CGTCATCAAAGTCATCGAAATCATCGTCTTCTTCTACGATGTCTTCTTCAATGTCGTCATCGTGTTCTTCGGCTTCTTCAAGTCGGACGATGAGGTCGGCCTTCTTCCCGGACACAGGCAAGCCTGCTTCCTTGAGAAGTTCCTTGAGTTGGGCAACGGTCAAGTCAGATAATTCACTCATTCCGATTCCTCCTTCATGCCTTCTGGACGATGTAGACGCCATCTTGGAACACTCGACGATCTCGGCCACGGATGCGGCACGCGCGTTCGATGTTCGCACTGGTCTGTCCGACCTTCTCTTTGTCAGCGCCAGTGACAACAACCTCGGTCTTATTCTCGACCTTGACTGTCACCTCAGCGGGTGTCCATGGCAGTTCTGCCTTTCGCGGGATACGTTCCCCGAAGAGATTGGTGATTGTGAGAATGGAACCTTGGACCTTGAGGGTCATTGGGAAGTGAGAATATACCGCCTTCAATCGATATTCAAAACCTTCTGAAAGTCCCTTGTTCATGTTACGAAGATGGGCGGCCCATGTTCCTGCAAGTGCCTTCTCCTTTCGGCGTGGCAGGTCACAAAATACCTCGAGATTGCCATCGTTCATCGAAACACTGACACGTGAATGAATGAACTCACGCGAAAGGGATGTGCCATCCTTGGAGATAGTGACTGTGCCTTCGTCAATTCCAGCGCCAACACCATCGGAGAGTTCAATGACGTGCTTGATATGATCCAACTTTACCATTTCATCACCTCAATAGATGTAGGCCAACAAACGGCCACCAATCTTCTCCTCTTTCGCGTCGTAATGATGCATGACACCTTGATTGGTGGTCAGAATCAGTAGACCGAAGTCTCGTGCTGGAAGGTAACGGGATTCCCACTTGTCGAACTCAGCGCGCTTTACACTGTGTCGTGGCTTAATCACACCACAGCGGTTGATGGCGCCAACCAGTTCAACACGGAATTCATCACCGCGTCCATTGGATACGCGTTCGTATTCACCCACGTACCCAGAAATCTGCATTATCTTCAACATGTTATCGAGTAGTTTGCTCGCCGGCGAAAGAGAAACCTCGTAATGGCCGGCTTGTTCTGCATTGTAGATTCGCACAAAGGCGTCACTTAGGGGATCAAATTGCATCTCTTCATCACCTCAACTAAATTTCTTAAAGCCAATTCGGGGGGCTACGTCCCGGAAACACTGGCGGCATAGACGAAGTCCATGTCGACGAATCATACCGCGCTTGCGGCCACACCGACGACAGCCGACAGTTCGGCCAATCTTCTCTCCGTGATCTCGTGCCATGCTTCACTCCTCCAATACAGTAAGGTCAAATCGACCCTTGAACCACTCTAGACTCTCCTCGCGAGTTACGCGATGAGAGATGCCGACCCTCGCCTTTCGACGCCGACGACGACTGACTCGGTGACCAGGGCGCTCTAGCACGACGTTGACGTCCATGCCGAAAATGCCAATCTCCGGGTCATACTTCATCTCAGGGAAGTCAGTGTAGTCTCGAATTCCGAAAGACAAGTTGCCTGAAGCATCCCAGTTGTAAGCGGGCAATGTGTTCTCACGACACCAGAAGGCGTCCTTGAGGAATTTGTCTACGTGCTCGGTTCCACGCAGGGTCACCTTGCATCCAATCGGGGCCCCTTCACGGGTTCCCAAATCACGATTTGTCTTCTTGGAGATGGTGCGAACTGGGTCAAGACCTGAAATCAAGCCGAGAACACGCTCTGCCAACAGAAGGCGATTGCCGCCTTCACCAACACCGATGTTCACGGTTACCTTGGTAATCCGCGGGATTAGCATTGGATTGTTCATTTCACTCATGCGTTCACCTCATCCAATGGTAGGCTGGCATCAGCAACCACGAATACGTGATCAACAATGGTGCCGAAGTCGCCGAATAGGACCTCGTTGTCTTTGCTTGAACGCTTGACAACGTATTCGCTCATCGTGGCTGTGCTGCCGATGTGACTGCCACCAATCAGGTAGCAGTTTGCACCAGATGTGAATTTGTGATGCTTCTTAATCTTCTGAGAATCAACGGCAAGAACCAGGGTATCCATGGTGTTGTACTTGTTCGCATCCTTGACGTTGATGTTGCGACCATCGTGGAGATTGAGTTGAGTTACGCCACCTTTGATGGTGGTTTTTCCATCGATACGGCACAACTTGAGTGCAGCTTCCTTAGCTGAAATTGAAGCGTAACGGAGTTTGCCATTGGTGTCCAATACGCAGCGGTAGTGCTCATCACCCACGGTCAGAACATCCATGACACCGACACCACGACGCATGTCTGTGGTCACTCGACCATCGACGAGAATACGACGAGTCGCCAGTGCGCGTTTGGCTTCTCTCATGGACTTGGCTACACCGAGAACGTCACGAAGCACAACACCGAGTGCCATGCATCGCTCAATGGGATGGCCACTCGGACGAGGCCGAGAAATCCAGATATCCGTCTTGCGGGTCAATGGCCAGCTTCGTGGCATGGCCAATCGCTTCATGTGGCTGGAACTCATTCGTCATCGCCTCCGTTACGTGATTGTAATTTCTTCAAGCGAATGGGGTCGCTGTCATCGACCTTGACGACGACGACATTGGATGAGTGGACAGGGATGCCCTCTTCCTTCCCATCAGCCTTGGAATGTGTAAGGCCCTCAACGAATACGTTACCCGCACCCGGATCGATGCTGGCAACGGTTGCTCGAAGACCAGATTTGCCTCGTGCTTCACCATGGCGCTTGCCCTTGTCGCCCTTCTGTGAATTGGGGTGACCGAAGTCACCGCGGTGAATTTCAACTTCATCGCCGACGCGAATTGTCACATTTCGAATGTTGATGTAGTTCGGATCAAGGCATCGCGCGCGTAGACGCTTGCGCTGGGTATGCAATGGTGCATTTGCAGCAGCCTTTCGCTGCTTGTTTGGAGACTTACTGACCATTCTATACACCTCACACGATTTGTTTCGCCGTTGCAGCGATTCGGGGCCAACGTTCCGCAGCTTCGCGGCTCACAGGTCCCTTGATATCCGAGCCGCGAACTTCTCCGCGCTCGTTGACGAGAACACAGGCATTGTCTTCGAACTGAACCCATGTTCCATCTGACCGAAGGAATGGGCGCCTTTGTCGAACAATGACTGCGTGGAATATTTGTCGGCGGGTTTCAGGTGTACCTTTTTTGACGGTCACAACGATCAAGTCACCTACACCACCTGCTGGATATCGGCGTGCAGTTCCACCTGTGTTGAGTACTGAAATCAGTTGGACAACCTTTGCGCCGGTGTTGTCTACACACTGGATACGAGCCGCAGTTGGTAGACCACGGGTCACCCTGGATGAAATACCTCTCATGCACTCGCCTCCGTTTCAATGACACAGAATGTAACAGTCTTGGATAGAGGTCGGCATTCCATGATTCGGACATTGTCTCCAACATTCACTTCTCCAATACACGAAGGAAGGTGAGCAGCATATCGACGTGTGCGCTTTTCGTAGCGCTCGAACTTCTGCATGTAACGGATGTGTTCGCGCTCGACGATGATAGAATTCTGCATGCCAACCTTGGCAATTGTACCTTCGATAATCTGACCACGCAAGCGCAGAGAACCGTAGAATGGGCAGTTTTCGTCCCCATCCCATTCACCTAGGGGTTCGTTGATGTCAACTCCAATATCTCTCATGTTCAATTCCTCCGGTAATTTCGGTGAATCCTGTCTTCAGGACGCTGACACACCATGGCGCCTTGGATGATTTCTTCCTCGTTGTCGAGGGTGAAGTCGATAACGTTCTTTGCGAGGGTCTTGGTTTGCCCCCCAACGTCGACAGCGATGGTACGACGTGTCTCGCCGACCACAGTTCCCGACAGGCCGATGAGGTCCGAATCGGGAGAAGCCTGGACCGTCAGGTTCCGGGCTAGGAATGGCATGTGGATACTATCACTCATTCAGCGCACCTCCACTTGATATCCATTCTTCTTCAGAATCTGAGCAGCACGCTTCTTGTGCTCACCCTGGAGTTCGATTGTACGACCCTTGACGGTGCCGCCACTGGCGCATGCACTCTTCAGAATCTTTGCGAGTTGGTTGATGTCGATCGCGGTATCGTCGATACCTTCTACGATTGTTACCATTTTCCCATACCTCCTTCGTACTGTACTGATGATTGCTTTCTGTTGTTCCTTAGCGATTTCTTGACAAATACACAGTTCATCGGGGAGCCCACACAGATTACAGATTGCGGCCATTCAGTGATCACTCCTTGTTTTCATTCATTTTCGTCAACAGGCGCGCAATTGAGCGACGAGTCGCCTTGTATGCACCTAGATTGGAAGCGGAACCGCCCAGTGCTTGCTGTGCGCGCAACTGGAGTAAATCTTCTCGGAGTTCGAGCAAGCGAGATTCGCGTGCTTCATCCGACATATTGTCGATATCACGGGACTTGACATGGGTCATTCGGTCGCCTCCTCTTCAGATTCAGAATCGTGGTCAAGGATCTCTTCAACAACATCCTTGACGCCTTCAACAACTTCACTAGCGATATCTTTGGCAGAATCAACGACCTCTGTGGCCACTTCAACAACTCCTTCCACGACCTCTTTAGCGGTGTCTATAGCGCCTTCAACGGCGGCTTCGGTAACTTCTACGACGCCTTCGACGACTTCAGATGCTGCACCAATTACATCGCCCTCTGCAAGTTCTTCAACAACCTCTGCTGCGGCTTCTACAACTTCACCTGCGACATCTTTGACTGCATCAATTGCAGCGCCACCGGTTTCTTTGACCGCTTCAACGACCTCACCAGCAACATCAACAACGCCTTCAACAACTTCACCTGCGACATCTTTGACCGCTTCAACTGCGACTTCAACAACGCCTTCTGCTTCAGGATCTTCATCGATGGCTTCCTCAAGGATTTCTCCCTCGGGAACCTCTTCGACAATGGGTTCAGGCAAATCTTCGCTTACTTCCTTGATGGGGATTGCGTCAATAAGTGGAGAAAGACCCACTTCATGACGGGATTTGATTTCGATTTCGTGTGGCAACTTGCTGCCCGGGCGCATGATAGCAACTGTGCAACCAATGGTTCCGAGTTTCTTGACACAGACAGACTTTCCAATATCCATGAACTGGAGTGCAGTGTCACCACAATATTTGATGTGACCCGCTTGGAACTTCTGGGTTCGATTTCGGCTGCCAGTGAGTTTCCCACTCAATACAACAAGGCAACCCTTGGCACCTTTATCCATGATATTGAGTAGGGTGGAGTGTCCTGCACGACGGAAGTACCACCCACGCTCAAGTGCACTGGCAAGCTTGCTTGCCATCACCTGAGCATTGAGTTCAGGAATCTCAATCTCTGCAACTTCAAGTCGTGGATTAATAAGATTGAAATCTTGGAGGCGGCGCTGTAATTCGTTGATGATCTTGCCCTTTCTACCAATGACCATACCCACGCGCTCCGCCGAAAGAGTCACCTTCGTACCCTCTGGAGTACGCTGGAAATCAAGGCCACCGAAGCCTGCTCGCTCAGTCTTGGACAAGAGGAATTCGCGGACCAAATGACGTTCGACGTTGCGGTCGATGAATTTACGAATGGTACTGTTATGTGACATCAGTAATCATCCTCCTCTTCGTCTTCATCAGCATCCGCTGACATGTCCTCAAGGAAAATCTCGAGATTGACTTGATAGTGGTTACTTGGGGTCGCGCGCCCACGTGCACGGGGGCGCATTGCCTTGCTGACTTGACCACGGTGTGCAGCCAAGTGTGTGATGACCATGTCTTCCGCATCGATGTCTTCGTGATGCTGACGTGCGTTGTCCATGGCACTCTCGATGAGTTTGATGAAGGCAATTGATGCGTTGTGTGGGTAACGACCGGGACCCATCTTGCCCTTGCGGTGCCCAGCCATTGTGTTGCCACCCTTTCCTGCGCGACTTCTGCGCTTGTATGGAATGGCGACTTCCTGCTTGACAACCTTCTCAAGATACGATACGGCGTCACCTGCATACATGCCCTTCACAGCGCGTGCAATCTGGTAGCAGTGCTTGTGGTGAATATCTCGATTCACAGCGCGGGCAACCGCTAATCGGCTGCCTTTCAGCAATTGTGTGTATCCGGATTGGGGTTTGGAAAGATCTCGACTCATTCTTTTCACCTCACTTCAGGGCCACGTGCTTACTGGACCGGGTTGCACCTACACCCGGGCCAGTGTGTGTTACACTGCGTCGGGTTGACGCGTATTCACCAAGAGCATGTCCAATCATCTCGGGCAAGATTTCGACCATCTTGAAAGAGCGTCCATCATGGACGCCAAGAGTTCGGCCGACCATCTCGGGTAGAATGTAGAGTGAACGACAGTGGGTCTTGGCCTTCTTGTCAGGATTTTCTCTAAGACGATTGATGAAATGTGCTTCTTCTAGATTCGCGCCGCCATTGGTGATCCCTGCTGCATATCCACGTGACATACTGCGACGCGCACGCGCAGGCATGATGGACTCCACAGATAGTACATCTGGATCATCTTCGGGAGCAAACATTGGGAGTGCCTGAAGTTCCTCAACCGTCAGACCACGATAGGTGAACACCTTCTTGCGACGTTCTGAGACACCCGAACGACGCTTGCGCGCGGCACGGCGTGCTGCCTTGGGAGTACGTATGACCTTCTTACGACGTGCCATTCAGAATCACTCCTTTCTCTTGCCTCGGCCGCGTCCCGTGCGGCTGGGGGCGATGTTCCCGACCTTCTGGCCTGGTGGTGCGTTTCGGGAAACGCTGTTTGGACCGTGGACGGCCTGATGGTTTCCACCGCCATGAGGGTGGTCGACGGGATTCATCGCCACTCCACTGACAGTAGGGTAGGGTTTGCCTCGCGCTTTTGCGCGATAGAATGCCGCACCGGCCTTCATCAGAGGTTTCTCAGTGCGCCCGTGTCCTGCGAGAACACCGATGGTGGCTCGACACTTGGCAGGAAGATCCTTGAGATTACCACTCGGCAATCGAACGCGAACTCTGTCACCCATTCGAGTTTCAAGCATTGCATTGTTGCCACCTGAGCGAGCGAATTTTCCGCCGTCACCGGGTCGACATTCGACATTGCAAATGGCAGTTCCTTCAGGAATATGGGCAAGAGTGGTCACGTTGCCGGGCCGTAGGCTAACTTTCTCTCCGAAAGCGACCTTCTGACCGACGAACATACCTTCTGTCGCTGCGACATGACCCGTGGTCCCATCGTCAAACTTCAACTTGGCCAGAGGACCCGTGTGTACTGGGCTGTGAATCATATCCACAACTTCGGCCACATCATCATCCTTACGCGGGAGACGGTTTGCACCAGGGAATCGATGGCTGTTTACACGATTCTTGGGTGAAGAACCACGACGCTGTGCACGAATTCGCTTGCCCATACATCACACCTCCAATCAGAATGCTCCCAGCTTCAATGCTGTCTCTTCGGCATCATAACCCTCGGCGAGTTTGACGCTGGCATGCTTGCCTTCCTTGCAGATTCGAGTGTTGACCTTGGCCACTTTGACATCGAAGAGATCCTCAACAGCAGCCTTGATGTCTGCCTTGTTTGCCTCGCGTTGAACAATGAACTCCAAACGGTTGTTGTTCTCTGCATAGCCAATATCTTCAGACGCAACACGACGGGCTTCGAGAGATTTTTCGGTAATCCAAGGCATGAGGAGAATTTTGTATGGATCCATTTCAATCACTCCAATGCCGAGATGGCCGACTTCGTCCAGACAGTGAGACGGCCTGCGTCACCACCAGGCGCCAAATCCTCGGCGCAGAGGTCCTTGGCGACAGCAACGTCCACTCCAGGGACATTGCGTGCTGCCTTGGCGAGGGCGTCGCGCTGTGCAACGACCAAGAGTATGCTTCGTGGGGTCCGACGTCGACGGCCGCGCATCTTGCCTTTGCCGGCACGGATGTTGCGTCCATTGTTGGCTCGAGTTAGGTCCTCTCCAATACCAATGCTATCCATCATTGCGATGAATTTCTTGGTGGCCTTCTCAAGAGGTAGATTCTCGACATCGTAGTTTTCACCATCCTCGGAATAACCTCCAAGGACGATTGGGAAACGGACATTGTCACTGAATTGGTGGCCGCGGGCAGCGACCTTATCTGCATCTGCGGTTGCTGCAATCGCAGAGTCGCGGGCAGCATTGGATTCCTTGGTGTTGAGTTTCTGTGCCCACTCCTTCTGAACCATGGGTCCGTGCGCGCGACGTCCACCGCGTGTGTGTGGGTTTTGAGCACCGGTACGTGCACCGGTCTTTCGCATGATACGGCTGACACCACGACCCTTGCCCCACCATTCCACCGAATGCTTCATTCCGGGTTGAGGGGCACGCTTCCCAACGTGTTCGCGGTGGCCGTACGATTGGCGTCGGTTTGCGCGTGATGAATGGACAGCGCGTCGGATGAGATCGGGTCGGTAATCACTCTCAAATGCACCTGGTAGTTTGACGTTCTTGCCGTCTGCTGCCTCGATGCTGTAATCGATGATGATACCAGCTTCGAGTTCCTCGACTTCGATGGTGTTCGTGAGTTCGTAGGTCTTGACCTTCATTCAATCACACCCCCTGCTTGGACGCCGTGCTGACGTATGTAATGTCGATTGGATGCTGCTCATTTCGTTGACGTGATGCATCACGGAATCGAATCAATCGCTTTGCTGGCCCTGGCAGACTGCCTTGGACAATCATGTAGTGATTATGAATTTCACCATAGTGGAGGAATCCGCCGGCGGGTGTAATCTGACTCTCTTCTTCTCCAGAGATTCGAAGAATTCGCTTGTTGTATTCCGTTCGCTGATGGTATCCAGTCTGACCCGCCTGACGAATGGTCTTGCGAACATATGCTGTACCGAAGTCACCCATGTTACCAATCTGACGTCGACGCTTTGAGTTCTTGTGAGAAAGTAACTTGACACCGAATCGGCGAACAACACCCTGATTCCCATATCCCTTGGTCACGCCGATGACATCGATGTCTGAACCAGAGACGAAAACATCCTCAATGGTCAACTCTTCACCAAGTTTCTCCGATGCCCAGTCCAACTGTGCAGCATTGTCACCACCGGTCATGCCCATTTCCATAATCTGAGGAGTCTTGCTACTCACAGCGGAGATTTTCTCAGGTTGTGATGCGACGATGAGACGAACTTCGGACAAGTTGGATTCACGAAGCTTGTCAAGGTGAGCCTTGGAATCATGATCCTTGCGCTCAGGCATTCGACGGGGGAGGTTTGGAAGGGCGTCGCTGAGTTTCTCAGCGTCAGCCCACACCTCTCCTGCAGTCTGCTTGCCGTACGGTGTCATCTTGTATCCTCGAACGGCGAGAACAATCATGGGAGGAACTTCGACAACGGTGACGGCTTTGCGTACTTCTGAACCAGCACTTGGACTGCCAGGGTTGAGATCACGCATCAATACGTGCGTCATTCCTGCTTTCCATCCAGCGAAACCCTGAACTCGAACTTCGTCTGCATCAGTATCGGGCCAACTCTTGACACGACCAAAGGGTCTGTTGGCTCGCTTTCGCGGGCCAAAGCCCATGCTACCCTTCTTTGGGCGATGCGTGGTATTGGCCATTTGGATTCCTCCAGTTTTTCAGAGTAAATATCGCCGAAGCGATAGTACTCCGGCTCGTCACTTCAGGAGCGACCGTGACACCTGACCAAGATTCACAAGTGAAATCTGTGGTTTTGTGGGGTACTGCTGCATTGCCCGGTGGTGTCTGGACGCTCAGTGTTGAGCGGCCCTGCGACCTACCTCCCGTATATGAACGGCTCGGTTGGAGAGGACCCCCTAAAGGGGGCCCTCCAGCACGACGTGATGCGGTTTGTTCAGGCGATTTGCCTAAGAACCTCGGCGTAAACGGAGGATGGCCATGTCTGCTATGATACGTCACGACTTACTCGTCGAAGGGACGATTGAGGCTCGAGCATATCAACTCTCAGCACTGGATCATTGCCTCAGTGCATCGACTTTGTTGGTACTACCAACTGGAATGGGAAAGACACCGATTGAAGTCATGGTTCTCGCCGAAAGACTCCGAGACCCTGGAGGACGAGGTATTATGCTGGCCCCAACCAATGCCTTGGTCAATCAACATCTCTCGGATTTGAAGAATCTGCTCGCCCTTCCGGAAAATCAGGAAATTGTGGCATTGACGGGCGCGGTTCCGCCAAAGAAACGGCAGGCAATATGGGAATCAGCCAAGATTGTTGTCGCTACCCCTCAGGTTGTTCGCAATGATGTGCAGAATGGTGTAACTCGTCTCGATGATGTCGCCTTGCTAATTGTCGATGAGGCACATCGGGCCACTGGAAATCACGCTATGGCACAAGTCGGAGATTTGTTCGCAGAGCAACAACCCGGTGGCTTGGTCATCGCTGCCACAGCAAGCCCGGGTCATATTGAGGCTGATATCCACGAAGTATGCGAACGATTGCAGATTGTGAACATACACGCCCGACCTTCTGGAGATTCGCTCTTAGAACCCTACGCGACTGGGCTAGAAGTCAACGATGTTGTCGTCGAAGTACCCGATGAATTGAGATTGTTGGCTGAACCACTGAAAATCTGGCTTGAGAGAATCGTTGATCGACTGAGAAGACTCGGCTTTTACACACGCCAAGGACACATTACAGCAGGAGGATTACAAGAAGCGCAAGGACGCATTTCCGTGTCGATTGGGAATGGGGAATCAATTGGCTATAGAGCAGCGAAGGACAATGGAATTGCCCTGAGATTGAACAATCTTATATCGTATCTTCTTTGTCAAGGTGTAGCCGCCAGTAGAGAGTACCTGTCTAGGATGGGACAAGATGGAAAGGAAGTGAAGAAATCAACCAAGGAATTCGCAGCTGATCCACGCATCCATCAACTCAAGGAAACGCTAGCAGAAATGCAAGAGGTTCACAGTAAGGTGACGATGGTTCGGCGCATGGTCAGAAGACAATTCAAGGAAAGTCCAGAAAGTCGAATCATCGTGTTTGCCAATTTCAGAGATACGGTCGAAGAGATTTGTAGGATTCTTGAGGGGATTGAGGGGGCAATTCCTCAGCGCTTCGTCGGGCAAGCCAGTCGCGAGGGGTCATCGGGAATGAGTCAGAAAGAGCAACTGGAGAGTCTGGATGCTTTTCGTTCTGGCCAAGCCAACGTTTTGGTTGCTACCAGTGTCGGCGAGGAGGGGTTGGATGTACCCAATGCCGATTTAGTGATTTCATACGAACCAACAGGAAGTGAGATTCGGACGATTCAACGCAGGGGCCGCACGGGTAGGCAGAGAGCTGGAACGGTCCACCGCTTGATTGCCAAGGATACCCGCGACGAAGGTGCACTGGCCGCCGCCAAGTTCCGAGAAGAGCGAATGTTTCGCTCAATTCAACAGGTGAGAAGAAAACGAGGGGGTGCACCGATTCGTACAGAAGGATCGCATCTCGATGCATTTTCTCTGGATGATGGTACGTCTGCCGCCGATTTTCTGCGGACAGAATCCGAACGATTGGCGCCAGAACTCGACGATTCTGTGGCTCCAACTGTGATTCTAATCGAACCCACTGTGGAAGAGGCACCAGAACCCAAAGATATCGCGAGAAAAATGAGGCCTACCGGCCAGATTGGACTCGATGCATATCCCTCAGAAACGGCATCTAATCGTCTGATTGTTGAAGCGCCTGTCATCGAAGCAGAGATGTTGCTACAATCCATCAATGCAGATGCCCACATTCCTGACGGAGACGGAGTTATCGTGTCGATTGATCATCGTGAAGAAAAAAGTGCGCTGGCGGCTCGATTACGACAAGAAGGATTGACCGTAGAGGTGGTCAGTCTTCCAGTTGGTGATGTGAAGATAAGTGACAGGATTCTAATCGAGCGCAAAGGAACTCGAGATTTTGTCGACAGTCTGCTGGATGGTCGGCTGCTCGAACAAGCAACTAGATTGGTTAGCGCGGCGCCTCGGGCCATGCTCATCCTTGAAGGAAGTGACCTGTTTCAGCATCGGGCCGTTCATGGCCAAGCCATCATGGGTGCATTGGCCACATTGACATTCGACTATGGTTTGCCCGTTGTGACTTCATCGGATACGGCGGAAACTGCACGATTTATCGCTGTCTCGGCTCGCAGAGAATCAAAAATGTTGGAGCACCTCTCTGAAAATGCTCAGGCGAGATTGAGGGCTGCTGAACACCCTGGCCACGTCAGTAATGATGCCGAAAATGAGGCAATTGATGCCGCCGATTCTGCAGCAGATGGAAATGTTGACTCTTGCGGACCCATTCTAGATGCTACAACAGGTCCGTTGTCAGAAGCTCGGCAGCGCGAAGCCCATGGAATCACCCGTTCAATGCTGGAACAGGTTCCGGGAATTGGACCCGCTCTGGCATCTCGCATTCTTGACAGATGGCCGACGATGGCAGCCTTGTCCACAGCAAGCGACGAGGAAATCGTTCAAATCCCAGGTCTTTCTGTGAATCTAGCACAAGAAATCGTGCGGATTTTGCACGGGGATCTGTGACTAATCTCCGATAACCATCACGCGTGTTCTGAGTAATGCGAGTCGATCAATGTGATGTCCAAACGCGAATGCCAGAAGTTCAGTCAAATGGATGGCTGGGACTTTGGTTGCCTGCCCAGTTGTATTTCCGGCCTTGCCCTGATAGACATCCAACAGCATGTGGGACAGATTGCAAGCACTGACCACCAATTGGGCGCCTTCTGATTTGGCATCAGCCAAGACTGCGGAAGTTTGTTTCATGACGGTTTTTTCTTCTGAGAATATTCCTGGGACGCCTACACTCTGTGTTCGACTGGACCAATCGACCGGGATGCCACCAACGGCCGCAATCACCTGTTCAAGATAATCGGGGTCAAAGACATCGTCACCTCCACATGCCCCCTCTTGCTGAATGTTGGGGCCATAGTATCCTGCGATGTTGAAGTCAAACGGATTCTTGAGTGCATTTTTGACAACATCAATTCCAATTTCATCAACAATCACGTGTAGAAGATGGTGTACATTGACATCTCCGCTCACAGTCAAACCACAATTGCGTTCTAGGATTGCATTGATTTTGGTCTTCAGTCTGTTGTCATTGCGAAGCGCCATCAGATCTTCGTGTAATGTGGCAGCTGTTGTTGCACAAGAGGTGATGATGTCGAGTCCCATCGCTTCTGCTTGTGCGAATGTTCGGGCATTGAGGGCGATTTGCAAATCTGCGTTAGCTTGGCGAATAATTCCTGCACCACAACTGGTTGCGCCTTCAAGGGGAACCAGTTCAATGCCGAGTGAATGCGCTGCTAAAGGCATGGTATCGGCGACTTCCATCGCATTGCTGTGGGCTACATTGCCCGGATGGTATGCGTAACGAGTTGCCATCAGAATCGACCGTCCATTTCATTGAAGATTGAAACCACCTCATGGTGATTCTCTACGGAGGAATTGAACTGCTTGGGCATCTTGCCAATTCCTGCAGGTGGAGCGAGCATTCCCAACAACTCGTTAAACATTGGACGGCCAGTTCTTGTGAAACCGAAGATCATCCGCGCGGAAACTCCTGATAGGGCATTGTTGACCAATCCCATCGGTCCAAGAACGGTTCGATAGAGTGTGGTTTCATTCACCTTTCCACTGCTCTTGATTGACCAGGTGTACCACCAGACATGTTTGCCATGACGTCCATTGTATCCATCGTGAGCAAGTACTGCAGTCTTGGCTTGCAGAACAGATTTCGCAGCAGTCGAACCCATCGTTCCTTGTCGATGTATGCTGGCCATGTCTGTCTCGGCCTTGACGCCATTAGTTCCCGCCAAACTCTCAATGATTGCCTTACGTGATTTGTCAGAGATTCTCGGGTCGCATGAACGGTTCCACAGATGAGTGACCACAGCAGGCCCCATGTAGGATCGATTGTAGGGGACAGCATCGCTAGCAGCGTGCAATAGTTGAGGGCTCGCAATTTCATTAGATACATGCAATTCAGTCGCGACAACAGTGTCCATCGTACCGATGACCGACTTTCCAGCATAGATTCCTTCACGTTGGCCTCCCACGAACCATGGTTTGGATGCAGTACGGAGATTGTCGTATGAGCTGTAATCAACAATCAGATCACGAATCACATCGTATGCTGCAATCGGTTCGATACGAATCTGTGCACCTTCGCCCTTGTCTCGGACAACATCGCAAAGTCGCGTGAGGCCCGGCAGTACAAGGCGCCCATTGACACAAACACCGGTTGTCGGATCATCGGCAGCACCATCTCGGAATGTCAGCGTTCCATCCTGTGTTGCCTTGAGAGTTCGAAGCAGATCGAGTACACTGTGATGCCCGGGGACCGCGCAGGCCCAAGCATCGACACCGGTTTCACCTGTGTCAGCATTGTATCGGAAAATACTCGCGACCAATTGGATTTCGGGCATGACCACTGTAGCAACATCACCACTGCCACCCGCTGCAGAATCGCCGGCAGCATGGGCCGACATCTCAGCAACACAATCTTCGTGGAATGTTCCCGAATCATCAACACACGCGATGCGAGACAATGCGTCGGCCATCCAAGCAGCGGCGGGGACGTCATAATCCACATCGCAATCTACACGGTCGTGAATACGAGTTCCACCAATCTTCTCAAGAATCTCGTCCCATTCCTTGCCAGATTGGCAATAGAATTCGTAGGAAGTGTCACCCAGTGCACAGACTGAGAAGTGATTGTTCGAGAGAATCTTGGACGAGACCTTGGCTTCATTGAACAGTGCCTCAGCATTGTCCGGCTGTTCACCTTCTCCCCATGTCGAGCAGACGATGAGAATCCGTTTCATGCCAGACATACTGCCGAGATTGAAGCCGTCCATGTCGTGAACATGGCCAACCAAACCATAGGCAGCCGCTTTCTTTGAAATGAGAGTACAGAGTCCTTCCGAGTTACCAGATTGACTGCCAAAGAGAATGTGCAAATCGCGATCTCCTGCCAGGATTTCATCCAATCCACCATCGCCTGAGGATTCCGAGGATGCGACTTCTGCCGCCGCAACTTCTACTGAGGCAGCGGGCGCTGCTTCATTTACGACTGCTGGTGCAGCCTCTTCAGTAGTAGGTTCGTCACCGCCTGCAACTTCGTACAGGATGACATCGACAGGGCAAGCTTCTGCGGCCTCGATGATATCATCACCCCATTCATTGGGATTCACGCCATCGACAATGACACAGGTGTCATCTTCGACGTGGAAGACTTCGGGGCAAATGTTTTCGCAAGCATCACAGACGATACAGCCCTCATCAATCCAAACTTTGACGACCGCACTCATGTAGTGAACACCACACCAGCCCTACGGGCTGAACAGTCAGTCCACCTGAATTCGATTCTTCAACCTATGGGGGTGGAAGAGAGCATGCTGGCGCTCAGAAGCCCATGCCGCCCATGTCCATGCCACCCATATCAGGCATAGCACCGCTGCCACCAGCACGACTTGAGATGACATCGTCGATTCGAAGAATCATGACAGCAGTTTCGGTGGCAGATTGAATGGCTTGGTCAACCACACGGACCGGTTCGAGGACATTGGCTTCTAGCATATCCATGACCCCACCTTCATAGACATTGACACCGTAGGTAGACTTGCCTTCTGCGTGGGCTTTTCGAAGTTCGATAATCGTATTGACTGGATCAAGACCTGCATTCTCTGCAAGTGTTCTTGGAATCACTTCGAGAGCGCCTGCAAATGCCTCAATGGCCATCTGTTCGCGGCCTCCGATGCCTTCAGCATACGCTCGTAAATCTCTGGAAAGGGATGCAAGAACAGAACCACCGCCAGTCAGCACTGCACCATCCTCGCGAGCCACACTAACAACGCCAATTGCATCGTCAAATGCACGACGAATTTCATCGACAACGTGCTCTGTGCCACCACGGAGCAAGACACTGACGCTCTTGGCTTGTGGACAGCCGGTCACGAAGACCATATCGGACTCGCCAATCTTACGCTCTTCGACCTTGGCCGCCTCACCCAAATCATCGCCACCCAAATCATCGATGTTGGTGACGATTCGAGCGCTTGTTGCCTTGGATAGAGCCTCCATATCTGATTTCTTAGCACGGCGAACGGCGAACAAACCGGCTTTGGACATGTAATGCTGTGCAAGTTCATCGATACCTTTCTGACAAACGACGACATTTGCACCTGCTGCCTGAATCTTTTCGACCAAACCACGAAGATAATTCTCTTCCTCATCGAGGAATTGAGCCAACATACTTGGATCCGTAATCTGAATCTTGGCATCGACCTCGGTCTTCTTCACTTCAATGGCTGAATTGATGAGGGCAATTTTGGCCCCGGAGACGCTGCGAGGCATCCCACTGTGTACACGTTCCTTGTCGAGAATAATTCCATCGACCAATGTACTATCACGAATCGAACCACCCTGCTTCTTCTCGATCTTTATATCGCCGAGGTCAACGTGGACTTCTCCGTCTTCTTCACGAGCGACCGCTTGAACCGCATCAACGGAAATGTCAGCGAGGAATTCCTTGACAGCACCAGCAGACTTTCCAGTGAGGGCCGTTTTCGCTACTTCGTGAAGTGTTAATTCATCAACATCAATGGCGTGACCATCTAGGAGTTCGATTGCCTTATCTGATGCCAAACGAAATCCTTCACAAATAACGGTTGGATGAACATTCTGATCGATGAGGTCTTCACTTCTCTTGAGCAATTCACCCGCCAATACAACAGCTGTCGTTGTTCCATCGAAGCAGTGTTGCTCTTGGGTCTTGGCAACCTCAATAATCATCTTAGCTGCGGGTTCAACAATATCCATTTCCTTGAGAATGGTTGCACCATCGTTTGTTATGACGACGTCTCCCATGCTATCGACAAGCATCTTGTCCATGCCTTTGGGACCCAATGTGGTCCGAACGGCATCAGCGACGGCTTTTGCAGCCGCGATGTTGTTGCTTTGAGCGCCCCTTCCGCGTGTGCGGTTGGTACCTTCCTTCAGTATGAATATATTTCCAGACATTTTCCATTACCACCTGTGTTACGCCCCTACGGGGCGACCAGCCCACCAAGGATGCCTTCATAAAGCCGCCGAGAAGAATCATGCATCGCCTTGGCGGCGAAGATACTCTTCTCCGTAGTGTTCCCATTGCTCCATGGTCCATCCTTCAGGCAGTCCTGTGGCCGGTAATAGAGGACCAGATGGGGCTGCTGCCGGTTCTAACGTGGATGGTTCAGGGGTTGGTGGCGTGGGCATCACCGGTTGTGCGAACAACTCTTGTGCGCCTCCGTACATCGAATTGGCCGTTGTATCTGCACTGGGAAGAGTCGGTGCATCTGGGAGCGTAGGTGCATCTGGCAGACCCAAACTGGACTCATAACCACCTAGAGACGAAATTTCATCCTCATGCTCCGTGGAAATGAGAATCTTCACCAAGACGACGCCGAGAGCGAGAATGAAAAGGAGTCCAGCCGCCCAGTATGCGATATTCTTTGCGATTGCGCCAAAACTACCAGATTCATCAGAATCGGCTGCTGATATGTATCGATCGGCAGTGAAATCCATCGAAATCTCTGTGTTGTCATCGGTTGCGTCAACCTTCAGTGTTGCAGTGAAAATCATTGAATCTTCAATGAAATTAATGAGATTTTGCTCAGTAACATAGACTTCGATATTGATGATGCGCTTTGCATCAGGGGCCAGTTCAAATTGACGATCGGCAGTGACCACACGGACGGATTTCAAGTTCCATACCGCATCATCATTCACGGTTACACTGAGATGAATCTCTTGATTCGCATTTGGGTGCTGATTGTGGACTTCCACAGACAGCATGTGTGGACCAGGTTCCGTGATGTGAACCAATGGTCCATTGGTCAGTCGAATCCAACCCAGAGAACCGACTTGGAAATTGGCAACACCTGAAGATGTGACCGTCTGTCCGTCGTCAATTCCTTTGACGCTGGTGGCTGTGACAATGAGTTCTTTCATGCCTTGAACTCCAGAGGAGAATGAATAACTCAGGGTGACATTGGTCGAGGTTTGAGGTTCGATGTAGATGGTACGGGCATCCGTGGCACCACTAGAAATCTCAGCGATGACACCGTCATCCATCTGCAATCCAATGTTGAAGGCATCGATCTCGTTGCCGTGGTTGAAAATCTCAAAATTCATCGTTCGCGCTTCGACGCCCGCTGAAAAGGATTGACCCGTGAGATCCTTGTCCTCAACTTCAACAATGTATGTCGTTGGAACTTCAAGGGTGAATAGGCCATTTTCACTGTAAGTTGAATCTGTCTGTGAAGTAGCAGTCACCGTGATTGGATAGAAATTCGGCATCAGGCCCTGTGGCATCTGCATGATGACTGTAATGTCAACCTCTTGGCCGAATGGCTCGATTAGCTCAGTGACTTGAGTCGCCAGAGATGCACCGATATGCCAGTCTGCGTTGAGTGACAGATCGAAAATCTCGGCCGAATTACCTTCATTTCGTATTGTGACGGACATGGTTCGTAGATTGCCGTCCGCCAATGCGGTCATCGACGATTCATAGGCGGAAACCGTGACATCCTGTACCGCAGGAATATCGATGTAAATTCTCTCAACCGATTGTGCATTAGCGGGAGCAACACCCTGAACGAATAGGGAAATTTCAACCATCCCAGGTGGATTTTGTACAGGCGCGTGGAAGCGAGCAGTAACAAATCGCTCCTCGCCCTTGACAAGGGACATCTGCATCAGTTGTGTTTCATTGCCATCACCATCCCAATCCTCGTACCATTCAAGGTTGGGTGCACCCCATAGTGTGCTATCGAAGTAGGCACCAAGTGTCCAGTCCGCCAATTGATTACCCGTATTTTTGACCTTCACCTGAATATCGCCTGTGGTACCGGGCTCCATAGTCAATGCTGGATATGTAGGTGTAACTTGGTCCAGACGAACTGAAAACGAAGAGGAAACCGAGACAGGAAGAACCATCTCTCCCATGGTTTGGCTATTGTAATCGTCCGTGAATGAAATCGTCCAATTGAGAGTCTCAACGTTCGCTCCTTCGGGCACAGTGAGATTGACCCAGAACGACGTGGTGGATTCTCCATCCAGAGGATTCAAAGTGACGTAATTGTCGTGATCAAGCATGTTGTCGCTATCGATTCGGAGTGGATAGGTATTCATCCAAGATTGATTCGAGACCTCAGTGTAGATGTTTAGATTGACCTCTCTGTATCCATTGTTGGTGAGATGACAATACAAGGATGGGGGGTTGGGGTCTGCAGGGATCACAACGTAGGCGTTGGGAAGCAAATCATCACAATCGAGGGTGATGGTGTATTCATCGACCACTTCGACGGCAAACAGAATGAAATCGTCGATGTGGATTCCAGAGTTTGCACCTGAAGCATCGGCAATCTTTGAGTAAGAAATCGTGTAAGAATTGTCGTTGTGAACGTCGGTCATGTTCCAGATGACTTGCGTCCAATCATTCTCTGCTGTTGAGATACCGGCTTGGGTCATGTTGAGCTCTTCAATGGTATTCATTCCACGAAGCGCTTCCATGGCCATCTCATCCCCTGCAGCCATCGAACCCCATGCTTGAGTCACCCAATGTACTGAACGGTAATCCGAATCTAGAATGTTGAGCCAACAGAAGGGGACACCATAGGCGTTCTCAATATCCGAGTCAATACTACCATATCCAATGCCGTGCCCTGGATCATTACAACTTCCATCGGTCGGAATCCAACCCAATTTCAGCATGTCCACCGTGTTTGAAGCGTAATTGCCACCACCCGGGTCCGAAATGCGCCAATGTTTGCTGCCTATTGCAGCAGATGAATTGTCGGTCTGCCAATCTGTACCTCCACCATAAACCGTGTGCTGTTGCCGATCGGTGTAGGACAATGGGAGCCAGATAGGGGTGTTGGACGTGTAGGTTCCCTCCATAGGATCGTGCAACAACGCAATAGGGACTTGCTCTTCGTAGATGTTGTTTGCTTCCGCATCAGGATTCTCCAAACCCGAGACAGTGGTTTGAATCGTACCGCGGAAGATGATGCCACCATGTAACGTCCCATCGTCATCGACGATGCTGTGTGCAGCATTGGGCACCCACTCAATGATTTGAACATCCTGTTGGCCACCGGCAAGAGAGAGATTGAAGGTCCAGGTTTGGATGACGTGACCAATTGGATGAATGGCTTCCAAAGTTCCAATGGCAGCAACCGAGGAGAATCCTGTTCCGGCATTCTTGAAGGTGATATTCGCCGCATATCGTGTGCCTCGGAGAAGGTAATCCATGGTGTCACCTCCCGGTTGAATCCAAGTCTCAGCGGCATCAGATGAATTACCGACGCCGATGTCGACAATCGTCACATCGATTAAATCCCGACCGGACGTATCCTGAACTTCAAACGATGAGAGTTCAGCCTGAGGAACAAGCATTGGAGCGAGAGAGGCAAAACACAGTACGAGGAACATAAGGGTGGTTTGGCCATTCTTCATCGTAATCACAACTTCGCCAATCGCGAGCCGGTCTTAAGGTTGGTTGAACCCTGTCTAAGACAGGGTAAACCGTTCCGGTCGAATCAAGACGCAGGGTCAATCCCATCCTCACCAACCTTTTCTGCCGACACACTCTTGATACCCAGAGGGGCCAACAGTACCGTTGTCACTGGGAAAAAGTACGCTGATTGAGCGGATGTGGCTGACCATTGTGGTCGGATTGCAGGTGTTCGTTGCACCGATTCTTGCATTTACGGCCACATACATTCTAGACGTCGATTGGGACACATACACGTTTTCATTGCAGATCAATCTACTGCCGTGGATTATCACTGCCGCAATGATGTACGGAATCATTTCATTGATTCTTGGTTTGGCCGTGGGTGGATACATGCCTAATCGGGTGGCTGATGCTGGTGGATGGTGGGCAATTCTGGGGTTGACCACAAGAAAGCGTGATGCGGACCTGGTCGACAGAGCGCGGCTCAATCTCACACAGTCACCTTATGGAAAAGTGACCCGCATCGTACATCAGGAAGTGAAGGTGAATGGACGGCCATTGCTTGAGGTACACGGTGGTCTGCAATTGCTTGCCGCACCACTGCAGATTGTTCTCATCATGCTGCCCCTTCTGGTCCTGAGATTCGTCCCCGGCGAATGGCTACAGGACCGGCGATTACTCGAACTGGCTCTACTAGTATACCTCGCTGGATTGGTGGTGGGTTTGCGAATCTTTCCAAAGTTTGCCTCAAAGGTCGTCGGAGTCGCCGCAATTGCCAGACGAATTCTGGTCGATCGGACCAAACTAGGTTGGCTATTCCCTGTCTTACTGTTGTGGGGAATTGAGCGATTCATCGTACATATTGCCTTCCAAGGACTAGGACTCGATTATGGGAGATGGCAGGATGTTGAGGTCGAACGAGGATTCATGAACGCAATCCTACCAATAGACGTCGATATTCCCGAATCCAGTTTCCTCGATCTGTTGGTGGCACTGTCGCTTTTGCCATTAGCGATTTTCACCACGATGGCTGTCCTTGGAGGGGGTGAACAAGATCCACCGAAATGGTTGATTGGCAACGAGGAGGATTGGGTGAATCTGTATCCTGATGAGGAAGAAGCGGTTGGTTTGCCGGCTCCAGGAGAAACCACAGAAGGCACTGGGAGTGACGTCCATGAAATCGAAGAAATTCCTGAAGATGAGGAAGAGGAAGACGAATCATTCCTCTTCAGTGACCTCGCCGAGGAACTCGACGCCTTGATCGACGATTGAGTCGTGTGGGAAGGGTGAACGACCATCCATCAAAAGAATTCGAAGCGAGCCCATCAGTAGCCCATCCGAACGCATTCGACCCAAATCGGGACGAGGGACATTCATGGCCACGCTGCGGCAATGAAGACAACGAATGGCGCGGACCTCCCATTGCAACAATTGACTTTGGCAGCAATCTGTTTCTGGTTCGCGCAGATTGTTGATATCTTGAATGAGGGAGAGAGGGAGAATGCCGAAGCCACTGTTCGGGTATTGCGGAATTGCCCGAGAAATGACAAACCAAGATACACCGGCAACTATGCCTAGAGCAAATGGCTCCGGTGAAGATTTGATGATTAGGAGGCCCATAATCAAGGGCAAAGCGGCGATGATCCAACACATTGCGTGTACGCGACGCATGAGCAACAGTCTCTGTATCAGAGGAATGCCGACAGGGATTGGATCTGGATGTGGTGTCAAATGACGCTCCATATTGATGAATCGTGTAAAAAACATGAGGGGAAGGCGAGGAATAATCATTCCAATGAGCAACCCGGCGATAAGACGGGTCAAATCCGCACCCAGAGACATTGGCCCACCTCAGGCAACATCTCGGAGTTTGTTGAGAACAATCTCAACCTTGTCCATCCCGAGTGATATGTCTTCGCGACCAATTGTATATGCAAAGCGAAGATGACCTTCACCAGATTCTCCGAAAGCAGTTCCTGGAGAGCAAAGAACACCGCCCTTGAGCAATTCGATGGCGACTTCCTCTGAATTCATCCCAGGAACATAGACCTTGGGAAATACATAGAATGCACCTTCAGGAACATGGCAAGAAACACCGTCCATGGCATTCAGGCGCCCACATATGAGGTCGCGACGTGCTAGGAATTCCTTGGTCATCATAGCTGGATAATCATTGGCCTCCTCAAAGGCCGCTAAAACGGCGTACTGCATTGCATCATTGCTACATGCGGTCACATAATATTGCAACTTGACAAGTTGCTTCATGGCCTCAAGATTGGTCGAAAGAATGTAGCCAATTCGCCAACCGGTCATGGCGAATGTCTTCGAGAATGAATTGACCAACAGAAGTTTGTCGTATCCGGTTCCTAGAAACGATACGTGTTCGGAACCGTAGATGATACGATCGTATACTTCATCGCTGATAATCCACAGATTGTGTCTACGGGCGAAATCCAACAATTCGTCGCGTTGCTCAACTGTGATGGTCGCCCCTGTAGGGTTGCTAGGGAAATTGAAGAGGATGGCCTTGGTATTCTCATCAACCAAGGTATCCAAGGTTTCAATCTGCGGGACGAATTCATGTTCGAACAGGCAGGGATAGAATCGAGGTTCAGCGCCACACAAGGTCGCATCTGGAGCATACAATGGGAAGTAGGGCTCTGGCAGCAGAATGTTGTCGCCCGGATTGAGGGTAGCCAAAGAACAGCAGAGAAGTGCATTTGTCCCACTCATGGTCATACACACGTTGCGCTCATCAAGACCCGGTTGGACCGAGGCCCAATCTTCGGCAACCCGTTTCCTAAGTGCGGGCAATCCGGCGGTGGTTGTGTATTTGTTGTGGCCATCTCGCATCGCACGGCACATGGCATCGATGGCCTCTGTAGGTGGTTGAAAATCAGGCTCACCCAATCCGAAGGAGATGACATCGTCACCCGCCATATCGAACATCTTTCGCACGCCCGTTGGCTCTATCGCCAGTACGCGGTCGGAAAAGTCGGCCATGGTCGGCCGGAACAGCCTCTTGCCCTTAAGCGGTTTGAGTGATTAATCGGTCAATCAATTCGGCTTTATTTCCAGAAACCGACAAACCTTGTTCAGACAATCGTTTCTTCAATTCAGCAACCGTTAGGGCGGAGAAGTCTTCCTCAGGTAGAAGTTCAGCCTCAAAAATTTCCTCTTCTTCACCCTGCATTGCTGAACCCTGCCGCATCATGAGAAATCCAATGATAACACCAAAGATGGCGATGAGAGCAAGACTACCTCCGATGACGACAAGCATCGATAGGCCCTGTGAGGAGGATGAGTCACTGCCAGTGACTTCAACGAGGACTGGCAAGGAATGCTGAGCGCCTCGAATAGCACGAACCTCGATAACCTGCTCTCCAGATGGAACACTGAATAAATCGAGCGCCACGGTCCAGTTGAAGGGCATCAAGGGGCCTAGTTCCTCAGGCACAGCTTCGTAGGTTGCCTCCTTCCAAGCACCATCACCAATTCGGTACTGAACGGCTGAAATGACATCGGATTGCGTCCATGAGTGTCCGGTGATAATGACCTTGCCATCCGAATTGGTGACGTTCAACATGTGGTTCTGAATGGTCCAGTCAATACTTGAACTCTGATTTGTCTCGGCGAGATGTAAGGCGAGTTCGACGGCTGCGCGAGCATCGATCATCCCGTATCCGAAGTCTCGATTCCAATATGGGTCAACGTCAGGGTTAGAGGCGGTCCCTCGGCGCTCTGCAGTTTGCTTGAGGACCTCTTTAATCGCCATCGGATTAAGATCAGAATTGGCCTCAATAACCAGAGCGATGACACCGGTGACAGAAGGGGTCGCATAGGAGGTTCCCGAACCGCGACCAGTGTAGGTGTTCTCGCTGGCATCACCGAGTCCCAAAAAATTGGTGCAGCCACCACTTGTGACACATCCTTCGGCTTGGATAATATTCGTACCAGGTGCAGAGATTTCTGGCTTCAATTCGTTCACGGGATTGCCATCGCCATTGTCTCGTCGCTCTCCGCGTGAAGAGTAGCCAGCGACCGTGTCGTCACTTCGATCGATGGTATTCTTGTCGTCGGTTGCACCCACGGTGATTGAAAGCGAAGAGGAACCCATGCCTGACAGTCCATCGTTGTCAGGCCCATCATTTCCGGCCGCAACACTGACTGTCACACCTGCTTCGGTGGCTTCGTTGAGAATGCGACTGTGCATGTCCTCTCCATCGCTACCACCACTCTCATGGCTGGTAATGCCCCAAGACAACGAGATGATGTCAATACCATGCATGGACTCGTTCACACCGGGCCAAGCCGTATCTCGGTTGTCAATAATCCACTGGACGCCGTTCATCGCAGATTCGTAGAATTCTTGCGGAATGAGATAATTCTCGAAGGGACCTGCGCCAACATCAGTGCCAATTCGCACATCGACCAAGGTTGCATTCGGTGCGCTGCCATAGTAATCTGATTGAGTCCCGTCAGCCTCTAGGCCCGTAGCAGATGCCATGCCCATGCAAGCAGTGCCGTGCTGATTACCATCATCAGGATCAAACGAACCATCATCTTCACGCGCAGTGGGAGCGCATGTTGGATCGGTGTGCATGAAACAAACCGCATCATATCCCGCTATGTGCTTACCTTCCAATCCGGGGTGTTCACTGTCCACACCCGTATCAGTCAGTGCGATATTGACGCCATAGCCAGATACGCCCAATTGCCATGCACTCTCAGGGTATTCTGTGGAATTGCGGGCTTTGACTGCTGGAGTTTGGATATCACCGTAGAAGACTATCTCACCATATCGCTCGACCATCACAACACCATCAATATTAGACAATTGGGTGACGTTGGAAGCATCAACAGCACCAATCAGAATCGCATCTACGGCCGGGACTACCAACTTGGGTGTGAATCCGAGATCTGTCAAGCGCCCCTCATCTTCAGCCGTCGGGGTATGGTCGTATGAGAGTCCCACCCAAACGGTTCCAATCGACCATTGAAGACTGTCATGTATGCCATTTCTATCTTCATCCAGACTGGTCCACGTCCACCAAGGGCCTGTGTTCCATACCAGTGGTTGGTGTTCAGGAATATCAGTGGTCCAATCGGCATGAATGAGTTGTGCGCCGTCGAGAGTCTCAAATCCATCATCTGTAGGAGGGGCGATTGTGCCAATCATAGGCAAGGTCAGTAACAACGAGAGGACCATGGCGAGGGGTGCACGCATTGGTCCCATGTGTACGCGTGCGCGCGGACATACCATGAATCCAACGCTCACACGACTAGAAGAGGTGGGGGCAGAGGGATTCGAACCCCCCTCCACCGGTCTGGAGCCGGTAGTACTACCAGGCTATACTATACCCCCAAGAGTAAACAACGGCCGACGGCAACGATATTTCAACCGAGCGGTGATGCGATGCGCATCTCACTGCTTGTTCTGCTTGCGGGCAGCTCGGCGGCGACGAAGTTTCTTGCGACGCCACTTCCATCGCTGATTGCCGGCCTTCTTCCAGGCACGACTTCCCCGCTTCATCAATCCGGCCGACCTACTCCCCGTATATGAGGAAATCGGGTCACTACGAAGATGATGAGTGGGCGATACAGGATTCGAACCCGTGTTCTCGGATTAGAAATCCAAGGTGATATCCAAGCTACACTAATCGCCCGTAACCTAGCGCGGTCGCTGGCCCTTCATGAAGTTCACTTGAATGGACGGGCACACTTCGGGCATCGAGATGGGGCTTTGACCGTGGTTCGACCCCAAACAAATTCGCAATGGCCACATGTCCAATCTTTGACCTCTTGTTGGTTCAAGGCTTGGTTTCGAATGTCTTGCAGTAGTGGACTTTCAGACAATTTAGGACTGGGTGCAATCACGTTGACCAAGTCTGAGTGGCGCTCATCATGTTCAGTCATTCCTGCCGCATGTAGCAATTCGTGGGCCAATGTATGTGAAAATAGCAGATCATCCTCGGCAAGAATCGGGTGAAGTCCGATGGTCACAGGACCCGGGGGGAGATGTTGTCGCTTTCGGGCTTCAATCTCGTGTGGTCGCATCTCAAAGCAAGTATTTCCAAGTCGGTCGGCTTCCATTTCAAGCCATTCCACGCGCACGCGCGCGAGGTGAGAAAGGAAAGGGGCCTCGTCTGCAGAGACGATTGTCGAAATTGTTTCAAGCATTCCTTCAGGGATTTCTGGTGCAGTGTCCGGCACAGTTCTGGCGGTGGCTGTCGCTGACACATAGCGGGTCAATTGGTCACCAAAAGCACTGCCCGCCATGCTCTTCGTGACAGGTTGGAGAGGCTTAAATGAGCGGGGCTGGTCGTCGGGGCGCAATCAAGCCTGCTTGGATGTAAATGGGCGCTTAGATCAGCTGGAAGATCGCTTGAGTGGCACTCAAGAGGCCGGGGGTTCAAATCCCCCAGCGTCCACCAACTATTCGACTGCTGGAATGCGGAGAGATGATGAACGGGGTGGCAAGGCACGCGTCCATGGATGTCCCATACGGCCCTTATTGGACCATGATGTCCATCATCCTCGTTCTCACGCCACTGTTGTGCTGGTACTTTACTCGAAACCAGACAGATACCAGGGTGCCGATGAATCGTGTCTATTCAGAAGTTAAGAAACATAGATACTACCTGCATATCAGCGGATATCTGCTCATCATTGTATGGAAGAAATTAACTGATAAACTCAATGAACCCATCAAAACCAGCACTGGACATTACACAGATTGGGTCCATGGATTTGAAGGTGAATTCGTACTGTGGATTCAGAACACATTTGAGCATGCGATGTTTACTGAAATTCTCAATTTCCATTATCTATTCATCTATCTCTTCCTAATCTATGTCACAACGATTTACTACATGTATACCGGCGAAAGAGATTTGACCGACAAAGTAACGCTGAACTATCTTCTAATCTACGCACTTGCGGTTCCGTATTACTTGTTCTTCAATGTCGAAGTCACCAGTACCTACATCCCCGGAATGGATTCCTTGCTGTATCAGGATTCGTGGTACGCCGTTTTCTATGCCAGCCATGATCCACTCGACAATTCTGTGCCGAGCCTGCACATTGCAATTCCCTTTGGAATATTGGCTCTAAACTGGTTGCATATGCGTGAAAAGGGCATTGAACTCAAGGATTGGAAACACCGACGATACCATCAATTCATCTTCTGGAATACCGTCTTGTTCGCCTTCTCGATTCTGTACCTTGGAATTCATTGGATTGTCGACATTCCTTTGGGCATTCTTATTGGTGGAGTTGGTGCGCTGTTCATCCATCACATTCAACCGAGATTACGCAATGGATTTGGTGCCACATTCAAGGGTTTCACCCGACTAAAAGCGAGTCGTCATGCTGTGGTTGAAGGCATCGTCGTGCTGCTGATGGTTGGAATATTGATGGCGGCCATGACCTATCAGGCGGAGACCTTGGATGAGCGAGCGTCTATGCGATTGGGCCCTGGAGATTCAAATCATGATATCATCCAAGAGATGGAGGATGGAGATTATGCGACATTCATTCTAACAAATATGGATGAAGAAGAGCCCGTCCATGTTGTCATCATTGAATTGGAACAAGCCGCCAAATCGATGGGAGAAGGGGATATTCAATGGGATAAACTCGAAGGTCAAGCAATTACGGTATCACCGGGTGAGACTCATTCATTCTTAATCGAGGAACCTGAACTGTGGCATTTGGCCATTGTCCACCTCAACGATACTGCACAAGGAGTTGTTGAAGTTCACATCACCGTGGAATACAGTCTTGACGATTTGGTGACAACCTCGCTCATCATGAGTATGCCTTCACTATGGATGACCGGCTGGGTTTTCCACCGGCTCGCCCGTTTGAAGTGGGATGGCCGAAGTTGGATCGATTCAACTCCCAGTCATGCTTGGGTTTCAATAGGTGAATCAGAGTGAATTCCGAATGTTCCATAAAATTCAATATTTCTGTTCAAATGAATAATAAAAATGTTAATTTCTGTTCGAATGCCCAGAATGTTCGTTTTTTATTGTGAAAATGAGCCTTGCGGATTATGAATGATTAAGAAGGGTCGTCCAAACCCGTGCCCCCGTAGGGGGCGCGGCAATGCTAGCGGCGGATTTTCAAGAGACAAGTGATAACATGGTCGAGGGGTCAGTGACAATACAATTGCCAGTCGCAGAGCAGGCTCGATTGAATCGAAAACTTGCGGACACCTACCATCGATACAACATCGATGCAGTGGAAACTGAAAATCGCAATAAGTACCCACGCCGGTTCAATGTGAAGGTTGGAAAAATTGGATTGGCCAAACTGCTCTTCAAGGAGTTCTTCAAATATTTCGGGCACTGGGATGTCGTCTTCAGTCGACCCTGTACATATGGTGTGTTCAGTGGCCCAGTGGGTGGATTTGCACCTCGTCCAGATCTTTGTGTCGGTTGTCTTCGATGTGAAGTACAACATCCGGAGTTTGTCACGGTCACTCACAACAAGGAACTTGCCGAATTAGGTGATTCTTATCTCACAAGCAAACATATTGCAACTATCGATGAAGAATCTCGAAAAGGGTCCGTTCCGGTTCGCGGCCAAGGTTATCGTGGGCGATTTGGAGGCCCGGGTTTCGACCAGATGTTCACCGATATGTCGGAGATTGTTCGGCCCAGTCGTGATGGGATTCATGGCCGTGAACTAATCGGAACCAGTGTCGATCTAGGATCCAAACCAATGCGCCTCAAGTTCGGTGCAGATGGCGGCTTGTTGGAAGCCCCCAAGATGATGACCATCCAAGTTCCCTTCTTCTATTCCCCTCCGCCCGATTCGGTGGCCACTGGAATCGTACCGGAGATTCTAGCAGAGGCCGCAGACAAGGTGGACACACTGCTGTTTCTTCCTGAGAATACTGTCACCAATCAGGGTCTTGCCGGTCCACATGTGGTGCCAATCATCGCACCAGGACAAATCGGCAATATCGAAAGTCATGCCAAGGGAACCCGAATGGTAGAGATGTCCTCGTGGAACTTGACGGCCTGGAATCAAGTCAAGGAACACCCACTGCTAGTCTCTATCCAGTTGCCATTGGCTGGGGATTGGATGAGTACGCTAATGGAAATGGTCGACAATGGAGTCTCCATCATCCATCTAATCACCGACCACCATGGTGTGGCTGACGATGGACGATTTGTTATGGATCTCTACCAAGAAGCACACTTCGCCTTGGTCGACAAAGGTTGCCGAGATGAGGTCACGCTGATTGGAACCGGTGGCATTGCGGGTGCGGATCATCTGCCCAAGGCCATCATCACCGGAATGGACGCAGTGGGCCTAGATTATCCACTTCTCATAGCCATGCAGGCGCGCTTGACTGGAGACACCAAAACCCGCGGTGCTGCGGCGGTCAAATTGCCTTCAAATTTAGACAAAGGATGGGGCGTGCAACGAATTATCAATCTGTCTTGCTCATGGCGTGACCAACTGCTAGAAATTCTAGGGGCCATGGGTATTCGCGAAGTTCGACGTCTTCGAGGGGAGACTGGTCGAGCTATGTGGTGTGGTCACTTGGAGGCAGAAGCCTTCGGTGATATCGAAGGATTCCCTGGAGGTGAGCACTAATGGCGAAGAAGGAATGGCCAAAGCCGAGCCCGAAGTTGTTGGAAAAAACGCAACACCTGATGCATGATGGATTTCATCAGCGTGCCTTCCCTGACACGCCCTATGAATTGCCCACCGCTCTGGGTGATGCACGATGGACTGACGAATTGATTGCCAGCGCATGGTACATGGCTGAAACCGGAGAATGTCCAGATCACCTTAACTACAAAACGGGGAAAAGTGGCGGTGGTTTTGACAGATTGGCGTTCAAGGAATTACCCGAAGAACAACAACTTGCTGCAGATGCCGAAGTCGATATCACGCTTGAGTTGAATCGACGTGGAGATGAGCGAAACAAGCGAACCATCGATGTACCGTGGTATGGCGGTGGCATGTCCTACGGTTCAGTCTCAGTCAATGTGATGATGTCGCGTGCCCTCAATGCCAAGAAGTGGAATACACTGATGTCAACGGGTGAAGGAGGTTATCCATCCGAACTGTATGAGTGTGCAGACAATGTCATCACACAGGTTGCCACAGGATACTTTGGTGTCGAGGAGAAGTCAATTCAAGCTGCACCGATTATCGAATTCAAGTATGCACAAGGTGCAAAGCCGGGACTGGGTGGACACCTTCTGGCGACGAAGGCTGGAGAAGAGGTGGCCAAGATGCGGGGTAGCGTCCCGTTTGTCAGTTTGTTCAGCCCCTTCCCCTTTCACTCGACCTATTCTGTTGAAGATCACATGAAGCATCTGGATTGGGTCAAAACCATCAATCCCACTGCGATGATGTCGGTCAAGGTCAGCACACCTCACGATGTGGACATGGTTGCTGTTGGTTCCTACTATGCTGGGGCTCACATCATTCATCTCGATGGAGGATTTGGAGGCACTGGCGCTGCTCCAGAGATTGCCAAGAAGAACATAGCCATGCCGATTGAATTAGCGATTCCCAAGGTTCACAAATTCATGCAAATGGAAGGAATACGGGACAATGTCACCTTGATTGCGAGTGGAGGTGTTAGAACAGCCGATGATATGGCCAAAGCAATCGCATTGGGCGCTGATGGTTGTGTTCTTGGGACCAGTGATTTGGTCGCCATGGGTTGCACCCGTTGTTCCAACTGTGAGGGTGGACCGAGTGGACGCGGTTGTCCATGGGGTTTGACCACCACAGATACAGAACTTCAAGAATGGGTTCAGCAGGCATGGGGTGCGGACCGATTGGACAAGTATTACACCGCCTTGGCCAAGCGAATGAAGGAAATTCTTCGTCAACTTGGTTTGTCCAATATCGGAGAATTGCGTGGACGGACCGATCTATTGCGATACATTGCTGGAGGTGAGGCCTGATGCATGCGAATTTACCCGGAACACCGAAGGAATACCTCGATGTGGTCGGAAGACCACGAGGCGATGTACCCGCAAACCCAGAAGCGATTGTCCAAGCACGTAGATTACTGACAAATTCGCTGCCAAAGATTGAGATGAATGATGCAGATGCAGCCGAAGGTGGCTGTGGAGTTATTGGTCTGGCCAGTGAAATTCCGATTGCAGGAAGACACTTGTTCAAATCTCTGGAGCAAATGAGAAACCGCGGCAATGGGAAAGGCGGAGGCGTGGCTATGGTCGGGTTAGATCCCGCTCAGTTCGGTACCACACAAGATGTTCTAGAGGATGCCTACCTGATTGCCATTGCTTGGGTGAACGATGGCTTCCGCGAGGAAGTGGAAGAGAAATACATAGATTCTGTCTTCGATGTCGTCCATACGTTCGATCTCCCAGTGTTGGAAGATTGGAAGAGTCTGCCTGCCTTGGAAGTCTGCCCACCTGATGTGACCTGTTATTGGGTTCGGCCGACAGAATCTGGAATTGCTGACATGTTCAAGGAAACTGGAATGAATCCGGGTGACTTCAACGATGAGGAAGCTATCAACTCCGAATATGTGTATCGAAATACGCACAAACTCAATTTAGAATTCTATGCCCATGATGGGCGTGCCGATGCATTTGTCCTCAGTCATGGCCGAGATATGTTGATTCTCAAAATTGTCGGCTACGCTGAAGATGTCATCAAGTACTACTGTCTGGATGAGTTCACCTCTCACGTATGGATTGGGCACCACAGATACCCCACACGCGGTCGAGTCACTCACCCTGGTGGAGCGCATCCCTTTGGACAAGGCATCGATGTGGCGCTGGTCCATAATGGGGATTTCAGTAACTACGTCTCTGTCAAGGACTATCTCGCTCAGCGCGGAATGGAACCTTTGTTCTTCACAGATACAGAAGTTGCAGCGCTCGGATTCGACTTACATCATCGCGTCTATGGCTATCCGATGGAATATCTGATTGAATCATTGGCCCCGACCAGTGAACTCGACTTCATCATGTTGCCCGAAGAGAAACAGAAGGTGTATGAAGCGATTCAACAGACGCACATTCATGGCTCTCCGGATGGGCCTTGGTTCTTCATTATCGCTCAGGGTGCTGGCAAAGGCCATCATCGCCTAATTGGAATCACCGATACCAGTATGCTTAGACCGCAAGTATTCGCCTACCAACGTGGCGAGGTAGGGATTGCATTCTGCGCCAGTGAGAAACAAGTGATTGATGCGGTTATGGAAAGTCTATCCGCTGAAGACAGTCGATTCTGGCGTCGATGCGATCGCTATTGGAATGCCCGTGGAGGGTCCTATACCGACGGCGGTGCATTCCTGTTCGATGTGACTAAGCAAGAGGATGGAGGTTTTGAATTGGTGATGACCGACAAGTTCGGTGGTTTGGTCAACACCCACCCCGATGGTGATTTCACAATCATGGATTCAGCAATGACCTGTGAGGTCAATTGGCCTGAAGAAGGTGATGCAATGGCTCGATACGAAGCCTGTGTCGAAGCCCTTCAGATGATGGACTGGGCTGCAGCCAAGACCATGTTATCCGAAATCCACACCTATTCTCAACAGATCAGTCGTAGCGAAGCAATCACATGTCTACAATTGCTTCTAGATCGCTACTATGCGACCGGAAAGTTACGCCGAAGTCGGTGGTTGGATCATGTCGAAGATGCCTTGGTAGAGATATTGATGGGCAGTGGTTCTGCACCTTGTTCACACTTTGTCGCACAAAAGGTTCCAGGTCACAGACCGGATCCAGAAAATGCTGAACAGGCCATTGTCATCGATGCTCGACCTTTTCCAATCGAAGGACAAGAGAGCCTCGCACGCGAACTCATTGGTCTGCATCAACACGGTTGGCGTAATTTCCATGTGATTCTATGTCAGGGTCATCGCTTCATCGGAAATGGATTCGGTATGAATACAGGAGATGTACGAATCGATGTCTACGGAAGTATTGGTGATTATCTCGCCAGTGGCAACGATGGGATGACCATACACATGCACGGCAATGGACAGGATCAGATTGGTCAAATCCACAACGCAGGAACCACCGTAGTCCATGGTGACGTGGGCCAGTGTTACGGATATGGGGCCAAGGGTGGCAAACTGTTCATCCGCGGCAATGCGGCAGGTCGGCCCATGATCAACAGTGTCGGCAGCCCGAAGTTGGTGATTAACGGAACAGCCTTGGATTATCTCGCGGAGTCATTCATGGCCGGAGATCCCCTAAATGGAGGAGGATTTGTCATCATCAATGGAATCGAGTACGATGACAAAGGAGAACTTCATGCGATGGAAACGCCGTATCCAGGTGGAAATCTGTTCAGCCTGTCCAGTGGCGGCGCAATCTACGTTCGGGACCCGTACGGTCGCGTCAGTTCCAGCCAACTCAACGGTGGTGACTTCACTGAACTCACGCCGGCTGATTGGGACATCCTTGAACCGCTTCTTGTCGAGAATGAAACTCACTTCGGCATCCCCTTGGCGGCACTGCTGACAGTCGAAGGTGAAGTAAGAGCACCCGAGGCAGTCTACCGAAAAATCATCCCAATTAGGTCTAAAGCCCTCAGCGTAGAAGCAGATTGGGGCGGGAATCATAACTGATTCGTCGTAAACCGTAAAGATGACGCGTTGAACGGCAGGGCCATGCCGAAGGTCAGGAAACCTAAGCGAGGTTGGCCTCGTATCCCGATCATTCGCAGGTGGCGGCGGAGAAAGTTAGAGCCAAACAGCGGCCACGGCTTACCCCCTTGCCCACATTGTGGTCGATGGGTGATGAAGAGAGATGATTCCCGCAGTGAGATTTACTGCACTGAATGCGGTGGATTGCTGGGGAATTGAGCAGAGAACTCTTGAGTAAGAAACACTTCGCTTGATTTCCTGCTGTGATGATGACTTGATGCTCGCGGCACTGCCGCCTGAATGATGGGCGAACTGAGCGGGACCCTCAAATGCTACCTCTTACAGCGTCAATCATGCAACCGGGGACGCCACAAAGTCCTCATTTTATCGGCAATCCTGTTGCACCAACACAAATTCCGACAATGGCCGTCCCTCAAGGAATGATGTTGATCCACCCTGAGCCAGTGCCATTGACTCCACCTCCGTCCAATCTGCAAATGGCCAGACCAAGTCGTCCTTGGCGGATGTATGGGAGAATCGTCGGCTTGGTTATTCTCCTATTTTTGTTTGAAATTTTCATCTTAGATGGGTGGATGAGTGCCATATACGGCGATCCGCTGTACGGTGTTGTATCCTTGATTTGCGCCATTCCAGTGATGCTGGGGGTTATTGCGATGCGGCGTCCTCGAGCCGTTTTGCTTGAAAGAGCAGTGCCGGATTCAAATGGTCAACAACTCCACGTCATCACCTCACATACTGGTTCTCTGCAAACACCGATGCCCACCCGTTTGGATCGTCATTTGATGCGTGATGATTCAGTGTTGGATGTTCCTTCAAGTACAATTGCATGGATTATTTTCACAGTCACAATATTGTGTTCATCCGGATTGTGGTACATGCTCATCGTTGGGGGTACAGGGGCCCAAATTATGGCCGTTCTGCTGTTAATTCCAACAATCATCATTGGATTCAGCATCCCAGTCATGGGTTGGTGGTCGCACTCGACCAAGAGAATTGGGTTGCCCACCCGAAGGCGCGATGCAGAGGCTTGGTTGATGGCAGGGATTTTTTCAGCACTCCCTGCATTGTTCATCAACAGTTGGATCTTCCCTGAATTTGTCCTATTGTTCGCACCCGACATCACCTTGACGGGCCTGGAGCGATTGATGGCAGTGATTTCTGCACCAATTGGGGAAGAACTGTGTAAAGCGGGTGCCATCTGGTTTTTTGCATCCAAAATAAAATCTCCCAAACATGGATTCCAAATTGGGTTCACCGTGGGACTAGGATTTGCCATTCTTGAGAATCTGATGTACATAGGTTTGCTTACTTTTGGAAACCCATTGACCATTCTGATTCGTGGGATTGGTTCAATTCCGGGACATGCAGTTTGGACTGGAATGACAGGTGCTGCGATGGGTTGGGTTCTCATGCGAGGTCGTGCAA
>JAPKFG010000060.1 GCA_028821675.1 Candidatus Poseidoniales archaeon | reverse complement strand
TCCAACGCACTAGGAGAGTTGTGGGTTTCAGCTTTGATGCAAAGGCTCCAATCGGGTGTCCACTCGATGACGCCAGAGTTGTCGTGAAAAATACTCAACAGCCAATCGACTTGTTTTTGCATATCCAATGTTGGTTGCATAATGTGGGTCTTGAACAATGAATTAATCTCACTGTTTTCACCAGTTGTCGTATCGGTATGGTGTATTTTGGCTGCGAAAATCTTGTGACTGCAATGCTCTGACCACGTTTGGGCCAAGCATTCGAGTTCGACGTCTGTTGGGGCATTAGGGGGCAAACCCAACCCTTCGCGTATCGCCTGAATTTCTGAATTACGATAGTGGGCCTGGACTGCTTGCATCTCTTCCAAATTCAATGCCAGAAGGCCTTCTTCGGATATTTGCAATAGTGTCTCATCACTCACTTCAAGATTGATTGTTGCAGGGGACGAGAACTGAAATGGTGGGCGGTCGGGGAATGGCAATTGAGGCCATACCGAATTGGCGCAGTGATCTGAAGTTGCCATCGCTGCGCGTTCAATCATAGGATTGTGTAGGGTATTGGCAAGCCATAAATCATCGGTGTCGGCAGGGATATCCCAGAACAAATAAGTCATCGTTGTTGCAATTTGGGCATCATTCTGACTAGGAAATAATGTGAGAAGACCATCGAGAGCGGCTTGGGCTGCATTGTCAGTTACACCGGGTTTGTATCCAATCATAATTGCGAGATCGGGTGGATTAGAGAATAATATGGAATCATCAAGCAGGCTCTTATTGGCTACACCCAATTCGATAATGGGGTCGGTAAACAAATTCTGAAGGCTTTGAAGTAATTCATTTGATGATAGATTGGCCTTTATTTGGTATCCGGTAATCGAACGGACTTGGCCAACGGTAAGGTTGTGATCCGCAGAAAGCATGCTACGAATGCTTTCACCTCTCGTATCTTGGAGCCCCGGCAATTCTCGGGGGGTGACCTCAATCAAATGTACAGGCAGCCCACTCATACGCCTCCCCCTTTGGGGAGGCGGCCTTTGACGACCGTCCTTGAACAAACCGGAATGGGTTCATGGTTTCTGAAGTTGCACTGAGAGGTATTGCCCGGTGTAACTCTGTGAATTCTTAGCAATCTCTTCAGGGGTGCCAACTGCAACTACATGTCCGCCTTCTTCACCACCTTCAGGGCCTAGGTCAATAATCCAATCAGCGGACTTGGCGACATCAAGATTGTGTTCGATGATGATGACAGTGTGTCCGTTCTCACGGATTCGAAGCAGAACCTGGATCAATTGGTCAACGTCAGCCATCGAAAGACCCGTTGTCGGTTCATCAAGAATGTACACGGTAGGGCGATGTGCTGGTCGGTGCAGTTCACTTGCCAGTTTGACACGTTGAGCTTCGCCACCCGAGAGGGTGGTGGCGGGTTGGCCCAATCGAATGTATCCCAATCCAACATCATCCAATGTTTTCAGAATTCGATGGATTTTGCGTTGATTAGCAAAAAATACGACTGCTTCGGCCACACTCATTCCGAGTATGTCGGATATTGTGCGCCCTTTCCATGTCACCTCGAGTGTTTCACGGGTATAGCGTGCACCCTTGCAAATCTCGCATGTCACCCACACATCTGGGAGGAAATTCATCTCGAGTTTGATTGAACCCCCACCTTTGCAAGCCTCACAACGCCCCCCTTTGACATTGAATGAAAAATGGCCTGGGGCATATCCTCGTTCACGCGCCAATGATGTTTCTGAGAAGAGGGTGCGGATGGGGGTGAACACGCCAGTGTAAGTGGCAGGATTGGAACGGGGCGTTCGGCCAATGGGTGCTTGGTTGATTACGATGGTTTTGTCCAATTCTTCGTGCCCAGTAATACTGTGGAATGGCCCCGGTGTTGTTTCTGCGCCGTTGAGATCCCGTTGCAGCGCCGGGCCCAATGTGCCAGTAACCAAACTACTCTTACCACTTCCAGATACTCCAGTAACTGCAACCATGCAGCCCAATGGGATTTCCAAATCGATGTCTTGTAAATTATTGAGGCGCGCGCCTTTTATCTGAATAGATTTACCATTCGGCTGAATTCGGGTTTCCGGAACTGCAATCCACTGTCTACCAGATAGATACGAACCAGTGATACTTTCTTTCGACTCCAATAATTTCTTCAGGGGACCATTGGAAACGATTCTGCCACCCGCTTTCCCGGCTCCTGGGCCAAGATCAACCAACCAATCTGCTTGACGAAGTGTGGCTTCATCATGCTCGACAACAATGAGTGTGTTACCAAGTTCACAGAGTTCGCGTAATGTAGACAACAAACGAGAGTTATCCCGACTGTGTAAACCAATACTCGGCTCATCGAGGACATACATCACACCGGTGAGGCGTGTACCAATCTGAGTGGCCAACCTAATCCGTTGACTTTCGCCCCCCGATAGGGTGTTCGCGCGGCGATCCAAAGTGAGATAGTCCAAGCCGACCAAAGCAAGGAAGCGCAATCTGTTGCCAATCTCTTTGATGATTTCGCGGCCAATGAACATCTCCCTCTCATTCAGTGCTCGAATATTTTGAAGGGTTGGGGGGCTGCGTTCAATCTCATCCCAAAATGCTTGATCCACTGAACCGGTAGACCATGTTTGGATGATGGCCAATGCATCGAGGGTGCTAGCCCCATTGAATGAGGGTAGATTTGTGCCACCAACGAAAACACCCCTAACCGCAGGGTTGAGTTTCGCGCCATTGCAAGCCAAACACGGCTCGTCCGTCATGTAGGAAAGTAGTCGGTTTCGGGTACGTTCACTCGATGTTTCGGTGAATGTTCTCTCCAATCGTGCGAAGACGCCTTCCCACGGTCGATTCATTTGGTATGATGAGCCCTTTTTACTTGAGAATTCATATTGAATAGAGGTGGTACCGGTTCCCCACAACAAGATGTTGCGGGCATCCTCGTCAAGATCTTGAATTGGGGTGTGAATGTCGAAGCCATAGTGAATGAATGTCTGCCTCATCAGCTTCTTGTACCAACCAGACATCATCGATCTACGAAATGGGTAAACGCACCCATCGTCAATCGTCGCTCTTTCATCGATGCATAAATCGTGACTGAATCGTCTTTGAACACCTAGCCCTTGGCAATCGGGGCAAGCGCCCAACGGATTATTGAATGAAAAAATGCGAGGTGACATTTCTGGGAGGAAGGCTCCATGGGTGGGGCACGCGAATTCTTCTGAATAGGGAGTGACGGTTCCAGGTAGTGTGCTGTTCGCTTTCGATCCCTCTGAAAGAGTGGTATTGGGTTTGGGGGCCTCGAATGATTCGACCGCTAGACTGCCACCACCCAAATTTAGGGCAGACTCAATGGATTCTGTCAATCGTTGACGGTTGGCGCGAGAAAGGCGCATTCGATCAATGCGTACGTCGATACTGTGACGTAGATTCTTCTCAAGTGGTGGGTGGTCCTCGAACTCGGCTTCCCTCCCGTTAACGCGGCCGAAGAGATACCCTTGTTCTACCAAGGAGGTGAACAAATCAGCGTGTGTTCCTTTGCGATCGCGAATGACGGGTGTCCATACAATAATTCCATGGCCTTCGTAATACCACATCACATCGTCGACAATTTCTTGTACGGTTCGGCGAGCAACTTCAATTCCACACTCAGGGCAATGTGGTTGCCCAATTCTGGCCCACAACAAACGAAGGTAATCCATGATTTCCGTTACAGTTGATACTGTTGAGCGGGGGTTGTGACTTCCCTGCTTCTGATCTATACTAATGGCTGGTGACAAACCTTCGATGCTGTCACAATCTGGTTTTTTCATCTGTCCAAGGAATTGCCTAGCATATGAGCTCAAACTCTCCACATAGCGACGTTGGCCCTCTGCATATAATGTATCAAAAGCAAGACTAGATTTTCCTGAGCCAGAGACTCCGGACACTACAACGAACCGCCCGCGGGGGATCTCAACATCGATGTTCTGTAGATTGTGTGTACGTGCTCCGCGTACAATAATCCACTCTTCGTCGGCGGGCATGTTCGGTCGTTGACGCGCTCGTTCTTGAACTCATTCTAAAGAAACCATAGTGCATCGATGATGTCGCCTGAATTCGCACTGGTGTCTGGTGGAAGTAATGTAACGCCGTTGTGGGCGACCATGGAATGAATGTTGCCACTTCCTTGGTGAGTATGTGTGGTGGCCACGAGTTGATCGTTCTCAGAAGAAATCTGAATTCTACGAAAACAGACTTTGTTGGGTGCGCCCTTAACTGCGTCTTTCAATCGAACCCGTACCTGGTTAACCAAGGGGGATTCGGGAGATAGCCACGGTGCCACAATCATTGTGAAAACCAAGTGGCTGCTCACTGGATTTCCTGGAAGGCCGAAGAGGGGTGTACCATTCCAAGTGCCGAATAACGGTGGGCCGCCGGGCCTCATTGCGATTTTCCAAAAATGGATATCGCCTTCCTGTTCCATAAGTTTTCGAACATAGTCAAACTCACCCATACTCACTCCGCCACTCGTCAAAATTACATCACAATCTAACGAATTTAACATGGTTCTAAGGGCATCCAATGAATCAACTACGACCTCTTGAAGAAGTGGGGTGCAGCCGATTTTCTCAAGGAGGGCACACAATCCGTATGAATTTGATTCGTAAATTGATCCAGCGCCCAATTCTTCCCCTGGTGTAACAAGTTCATCACCCGTGCTGATGACTGCGACTCGAGGTTTGACGCGAACAGGGATAGTTGCATGGCCCATTGTAGCAGCCAATGAAATCGCTGCAGGGGTCATGATTTGGCCGACCCGCAGTGCAACGGTTCCGTGACTCAAATTCTCACCTTGTCGACGAATGAAATTAGTATGGGCCTTGCCTTGTAATCCATCCTCGATGAGTACAATTGCATCTGCTCCTTCTGGCATCGGTGCGCCCGTCATTATGCGAATTGCTTCACCCTCTCCTATTTTTGCAGGGGGTGAACCTGCAGCAGCTGTATTGACCTCAACACGTTCTTGATCGATACTTCGAACCGCCCAACCATCCATCGCTGAATTATCAAAACGTGGATCATCAACTTTGGAAGCAAGATCTTGGTGGAGAATTCGATTGTGTGCTTGTGAAAGTGAGACTAATTCAGAGGTGTTGATGAACGCGGCCCGTCGAGCAATCTCAATAGCCCGTTCAATGGTGACCAACGTCTCCATAGTGAGCCGATGGTACCAGAGGGTTTGAGTTCGACGGCAGGGTGGGTCCGTTGTGGATTTGGGTCTACTTGTCATCTGTTTCGCCTTGTTCATCGTAGCGATGCTATACGCAAGTGTTGGCCATGGTGGTGCCTCTGGTTACCTTGCTGTTCTTTCATTGAGTACCTATGGAGCGATGGAGGCGGCTTGGCTAAAACAACACGCTTGGTGTCTGAATCTCGTGGTCGCTGCAATCGCTTTCTGGCATTTCTATCGTGCTGGACACCATGAATCTCGATTGACAGTGCCATTCATTGTCGCAAGCGTTCCACTGGCCATGTTTGCAGGATATCTGAAAGTGGATGGTTCTGTGTATGATCTATTACTTTCGATTTGTCTAATACTCGCAGCCTGGCGATTGTACACAGTAAACACAGAAAATGTGGTCGTTAACGGGACGCTTGAATGGAATGTTGCTGCGCCAACCGGGGGTGTCATTGGTTTTGCTAGCGGTGTGGTTGGTATTGGAGGGGGTGTTCTACTCTCTCCAATTTTGATAATGAAACGGTGGGCTACTCCGAAAGGAGCAGCTGCGACTTCTGCAATTTTTGTGTGGGTGAATTCACTTGCATCGCTCGGGGGGGCCACATTGTCTAATCAAATCGTTCTCGATTTTGAAACGTTGTTACCATTCGTTATCGCAGTTCTAATTGGTGGTTTCATTGGATCTAGATTTGGGGCTGATGTTGCGCCGCAACACATCATTCGTAAACTACTCATTGTCGTGCTAATTATCGCTTCAGTGAAACGAATTGTTGGTGTGTTTTGAGAATTAATTAAATAACACCAAGTTCGTCAACGTGCCCACAATCTGGATATGCACATTCTATTGAATATCTCTGCCTTTTAGGACGAGGGACTTCGTTAATCGAACCACACATCGTACATTGGTGTCTGATAGTCGATGATTCTATTTTCTCAGATTTGGGTGTATTACTGTTGGCTTGAGACCAACCAACTTTATCATCATAACTTTCTGATTCTTTTTTCAATCCCCGGGATTTAAGCGTCAATTTCATCTTTCTTCGACGTCTTTTCTTCTTGCCACCAGGTGCTGGTGCCTTTCGGGCCATGAGGTGTCCTATTCACCACCTATATTCAACATTGGGGGTCATTGAATGTGGATGCTTTCACCATTAATTGGACAGTGGACAATCATCCCCTTCAATTCAAGTGCCTTAGCCAGAACAAGTCTGTTTTCAGGATCACCATGGAACAAAATCACATGTTTAGGATCACATGCTACCGCGAAATTGACCAAATCGGTATGGCCGGCATGATTGGATAAATCAAACCTGTCAAGTTCACATGCGACATCGACTGTGTGTCCATAAATTGGTATTCTACCTGTCTCAATGAGTTTGTGGCCACCGCTCTTCTCCGCCTGATATCCTGTAAACAGAATAGCGCATCGTTCGTCGGTTCTCAATCGATTCAAATACCACAAAATTGGGCCCCCATCCAACATTCCACTCGTTGTAACAATCACATCTGCTTCCAACGCTCGTTTACGATCTGATTTCGAACGAACTCGTTTCGTCCATTTCAATGCAGCTTCAAATGAATCAGCATCACGAAGGTGTTCAGGGTGTTTTAACCACTGTTGAGAAATTGCTTTACCCATTCCATCATAGTGAACATTAAGATCCAATCCTGAATCATAAAGAATTTTGAGAACATCTTGTCCACGTCCACTAGCAAATGCTGGAACAATTGCAATGCCACCTCGTTCGACAACTTCTACTACTTTTGCAAGGAAACGAGCTTCTTCATCAACTCTATTTGGGTGTTCTTTACCAGCATACGTCGATTCAAGAAGTAGTATATCACATTCAACGGGCTTAGCTCCGAATGTAGTGGGGCTATCCCGTGTATCGAGATCACCAGAATGAAGAATACGGTGGGTGGGTGTTTCAATTTCAATCATTGCCGCCCCAGGTACATGTCCCGCACGATGAAGTTGCCAGCGCCAATTCTCATGTTGGGCCCATTCACCATACGCGTGGGTTTGCCACGCATCGTTGGCAGAATCTTCATCACGACGATCCCATGGAAGTGGGTATCCTTCTATTGAACTGACTTTGTAGGTATCTTTCCACATAAAACCCGAAAGGGCTGCTGTCAATGTTGTTCCATGCAATGTTGTATCATGGTTTCCAACCAACCATGGAGCCATTCCAATGTGATCAATATGTGTGTGTGTGAAAATTGCATCTCCAACAGGTGGAGCTTCAGATGGATATCTAGGGGGTGATGATGGTGCTAGTCCATAATCAATCAACAAACGGGTTGCTGTTTTATCCTCGAGTACGACACCAACATTACCAACTTCATTTCCACCACCAAGAAAATGAACTCGTATTCCAGATTCAACTGGTTCATCTGGATATGAACTTGTACGCCCTGGGGTGTATAGGACCATATGTCGACCATCGAGGGGTTACCGATGAAGGTTCGGATAGAACACCCCCCCTCATTTCCACTGGAAATTAAGATATTATTTTTCAGATCCTACAATTTCCATTTTATTTTACTTAATCACTATACACTACATTCACTCTTCACTTGAACGAGTATGTCAAATTATGTAAAAGACAACATTCATGATGTCTTTTCCACAAAAAATACTAGTTCCACTGGAAATCAAGGGGAGGGTGTCTTGATGTGCTCATGTCCCCTCGGAAATTTATGGGTCGTATCCCCAACCACCTCTTCGTCGTTGACGACGATCTATGCTATGGTTGTGGAGCTTGTATTGCATTATGTCCAGTAGATGCACTTACTCTAGATGCATTACTTGCAATTGTAGATGAACCAACTTGTACACATTGTGAACATTGCATACCCGCATGTCCAGTATTCGCTTTGGAAATAGTACCCGAGGCCTCTGCATGAAAATTCTCGTGATTGGGGCAGGTTTGACAGGTTTGAGTTGTGCTCGAGAATTACATTCCCAAGGCCACAAAATTACAATCGTTGAGTCACGTGCTGAGATTGGACATCCTCAAGATAAACCTGGTTTAGTTACTGGTGAAAATGACTTGAGTGAATATGCATCTCAGATATATTTGACAAATACAGGATGTCGGCGCGCCTGGTTAGCCAAATCGATGGCCCAACGATTACCAATTACCTATCTTCTTCGAACACAAGCTTCTACGATCATAAAAAATTTCAATCGAACAATTGACACCACATCATCATCGACTACAGTTTGGGAAGGCGGAGTCACTCTTACAGGACGTGAACCATCAACAGAAATTATCGCCCATCGTAGTGATGGAACTGTTGAATGTTGGACTACGGGCCCATTACCTGAAGTTGAGGGGGGTTGGCTTGAACGGTTTACTGGAACGTTTGATGAAAAGAACGCAAGTGTTGACGCATCCATATCTCGTGGCATTGAATTGGCGTCAGAGCCAAAGACGTGAAGCCACTCGACTACTTCATGCGCCCTTCCACGCACCCCGATGTTATCTCATACGTGCGGGCGCACGCGGGCGCATCCCACATCATTCTCATTGATCCAGATGATGCTACACCAGACATTGCTGCACAACGATGTGTTGCTGCGGTTTCAGCGGGTAGTAAGATGATTTTCGTTGGCGGATCAAGTGGAACAGATGAGGACAATGTCCATTCCACGGTTGTTGCAATCCAGGAAACACTCGAACTCTGTAAATGGAATGCCAGCCAGGATGCAGGACTCTCAGAGACAGACTGGGAAGTCCCAGTTGTTCTCTTCCCCCAAGGAGCCGCAGCCCTTTCTACATCAGCAGATGCAATCACATTCATGATGCTCATGAACAGCCGTGACACGGATTTTCTCGTCGGCGAACAAGTCCGCGGCGCCCCATACATCCGCAAAGCTGGAATTGAACCCATGGGAATGGGTTACGTGGTATGCGCCCCCGGTGGAAAGGCAGGCGAAGTTGGTCAAGCCAATCTCATTGAATCAGATCAAACCGATCTCGTGGCGGCACATGCTATGTGTGCCGAAGCATATGGATTCTCAATTCTCTATCTTGAGGCAGGTAGTGGAGCCCACACACCAGTCAATCCTGATTTGATTCGCGCTGCTAAAGCTGCAAGCGACAAACTCGTGTTGTTGGTTGGAGGTGGAATACGAGATGGGGCTACGGCCAAACTCGCAATCGATGCTGGCGCAGACTGGATCGTCACAGGGAATCTTGCAGAAGAATTCGCAGACGCCCACGAATTACAGACAACCCTTGAGACATTCATCACTGAGATGAAATCCTAGGTGCTCACATGGCCTTTGAGTGCAACATCGGCGCGCGCGGCAAAGCCGTTCGAATGAAACTCGGCATACGCCTAGTCATC
>JAPKFG010000059.1 GCA_028821675.1 Candidatus Poseidoniales archaeon | reverse complement strand
AGGGTATCGTGATACGGAAACGCACGTTCCGGGCGAGTCGTTGATATAGCGGTCGCGAGTGCCGAAGTGCTTCACTTGGGTGATAACATGACAGAACTCGACACATATCTAGGAAATATTGGCGCGTGGAAGAAGACCAGTTGGTCATTGATGATGGTGGCCTTGATGGTTTTCTCTACTACAGTTGCCTTCATGGGTGCAAACGATTCGTTACAGGAAAACTGGGCAGATTCGATTCAACGCACCTCCGTTCAGACCGGAGATCAATACGATCAGCCTTTCAGAGACAGGGTGAACCACGACAGTCAACCAACTCCATGGAGCCACCCTGCTCTTCTCGACCCTCAGTATGGTGACATGGGTGTCATGTACGGCAAAGTGAATGACTTGAGTTTGCTCGATTTGCGAGCCTCTGGTTGGACTCTGCATCTTGAGGAGCGAATCGGTGATGATCACGACAACGATGGCATTGACGATCTCAATGACTTGGATGACGATAACGATGGAATCTACGATTTGATTGAGCGCTTCGACGGTTGCTACGGTACCGGTTCACTTGACCATGATAACGATGGCATCGACGATGAAGATGATTGGGATGACGACAACGACGGTATTCTCGAAGGTCCTATCGATATGACGCAGGGTGCAGATCCACTGAATGTATCCACCGACCGATATGTGACGCCAGGTATTCCTCACCCGTGGACAGGTGCAACGATTCCTATCGGTTACCTTGTAGATCAGAACCCTTGGGACCACGACAATGATGGCGTCCCAGATGAAGATCAGGATGGCTCAGGTGCAGGCTCCTACGACGAAGATGATGACAACGATGGGCGTATTGATCAGTTCGTTTGGCCCTGTGACTTTGATGGCGATGGTGATCAAGATTACTTTGACAGCGATGATGATGATGATGGAGTTCCTGATCGAATCGATGCTCATCCATACGATGCAAGCAACACGACTGTGACCAGTTACACATATTCTACATGGGCACCCATGGATTATGCTTCATACAGTGGCGGCGCCAACTTCGTCGTCATTGAGTCTCTATATCACCCTGGAAATGAAACCTTCACCACGATTGTAGACGGAGATTTTGATGGTGATGGCATCCCGAATTTCCTCGATGCAGACAATGACAATGACGGGACCCCGGATAGTGCGGATACTGATGATGACAATGATGGCCTTCTCGACATGTCCGACCCCGATGATGACAACGATGGCATTCTCGACACCTGCACTAATCTCGATTACAACAACGATGGATTGAACGATTTCACCGGTGCTGACACATCTCCTTACGAAGTACCAGGTGCGGATGGTGATTCCGACGGCATTATTGATTGTGAGATCGATTATGACCGTGACCTAGACGATGACCGCTGGCGCTCTATCGATCAGAATTACAATGGAGTATGGGATTGGTTCGATACGGATTTGGGCGGCAGCCCAAACCCCGACAATACCGCCCCTTCAAATCCTCCATCTTGGAATGTATCCGATCTTCCATGGGATATTGACAATGATGGCGAGAAAAATGAAGTCGACCGTTATCCAACGACACATACCGATGTCTACAACACATGGAACTGCTTGACAGTGAATCCGGACCCACTCTGTGACACCCAGCGCGCATCCTATGCCGGATTCAATGACTGGGATGGCGATGGCGTGAACAATTGGAAAGATATCGACGATGACGGCGACGGCATCGTTGATTGGCTCGATATCGACCCTGATTGTGATTTTGATAACGATGATGACATTCATCAGATTAACGGTAGCAAGTACCGCGACGATGGCACCAACGATATTGATTCAGACATCGATGGTGACGGCCTTGAGAACAATATCGATTGGGATGATGACAATGATGGTATCAACGATCTGTACGACCCTGATGACGGTAACTGCGGTTTTGTCGATGTGGATACCAACGATCAATTCTATCAGACCTATTATCCACTGGGTGATGGAGATGCACTCGATGGAAGCAATGATGACAGCGCCTACACCGATGGATTGGCCGATCATTGGAATATGTCTTTCTTGATGAATCCGTTTTCAATCTCTCAGAACTTTGTTCTTGATTACAATGGATATGACAGTACAACTTCGCCTGTGACCTCTGGCAACGTCCCCGAATTTTATTGGTACCTCATATCTCGTTGGTCCCCATGGAATGGTGGAAACGATGTGGATATTGATACCGATGGAGATAGTTTACAGAACGGTATAGATATTGACCAAGATAGTGATGGAATGCCTGATTGGTGGGACCAAGACGAAGGTAACGATGGTCAACTCGACATCAACGATTTGAAGATGGGTGGGACTTACACCAATAACAATGAATGTGGTTGGACGCGCGAAAGTGGACACACTTGTGGATACGAATACGCAGCTTTGTATCGTCTTCCTCTAGAGTCAGGATTCAACAACGGTCAACTTAGTGTACCGTTCTCAATTCGACCAGACCCTCTCTTCACACAGGGCCCGTTCACACCACCATCCTCGTCAACCTCTAACTTCGGATGCTCTGATTCATCGTGTTATCACATCGAGTTCAATGGTGCGGTCGTCTCTGCGTTCAATTATTCAGAAGTCGCCCACAATCGTGATCTTTTCTTGACTTGGATTGGTCTTGGCACCGGACTATGGTCTTGGAATGCCGACATCAACGGCAACGATTTTCCCGATGAAAACCTTGCCGATCTATACCCCGATAACACCGATCCCGACGATGATTGTGGAAGCGTTGTGGTCGTTGATGGGCAAGGCGTTAATTACCCACCAACTTGCCAATTCAATGATACAGCTGATTTAGACGACGATCTCGATGGATTGTATGATTTGTTTGACGTCGATGATAACAACGATGGGATTTGGGATTATCTTGAGATTGATGTGGACAGTGATTGGGACGACGACGCCAACACACTTCCTCCTGGTACATTCTTCACCGGATTCAATTGTGAGGACAATGACGATGATGGCACCGATTCCGATCCTGATAACGATGGTTGGTATCAGGCCGTTTGGGACCAAGGTGTCCAAGGCCAAGGCCTCCTATTCCCACAATACTATGATGTTGACAATGACAACGATGGTGTTCCCGATGGTGAAGACTCCGATGATGACAATGATGGAATCCTCGATGTTGATCAAGAATTGCAGTGTTTCTGGGGCGAGGAACAATCGCCATGGGACCACGACAACGATGGTATCCTAGATTGGGCAGATGATGATTGGGATGGAGATGGCCGAACCAATTCACAGGAAAACTCCGGTGTGAGCCCCCTCATCACACCATGGGATCACGACAACGATGGTCTGCGTGATGATATTGATGAGGATGATGATTCAGATGGTATGCACGATGAAGATGAAATCATGCTATGGCCATCCCGATTTGGTCGAAATTCGACCAATCCTTGGGATCACGACGACTTTGGAAACGGCGAAGGTATGGCTAACCCATCTAATCCCTATACGGGTCCTGACGTCATCGATATTGATGATGATAACGACTCCCGAGAAGATGCTAACTTCGACATTCTTGAAGAAGGGTTCAACGCCGACCCCTGTTACAATGGCAACCTCTCTAGCGACTGGGACCACGACAATGATTGCATTCTTGATGAGGATGACAAATTGCCGACCCGCGTCGAGTTGGGTGAATATGATGGACAGAATTATTCCGTCCCTCAAACATTGTATCTGGATGCCCAATTCCCGGTCATCTTCACCGGTACTGTGTTCGCACTGAACATTTCTACAGGCACATGGGATCCTGCAGGTAGTTTGCCGGTTCAGGTACACGTTGCATGGGTACAGAATGGCACATCAGCCATTGAGACCATTGACGTCCTATCCAATGATTATGGCTCTTTCAGTGTCGGTCAATTCCTGTTCCCTGAAAACATTCACGTCGGTGATAACACGACCTACGAAATGTGGGCAGAGGTTACGGAGATGTTCATTCACGATGGTTCAGAATCGAACAAGTATCCCGTTGCAGTTCATGCGAACCTTTCACTCGATTATGTATCTTGGTCTTATTTCCGCAGTGATGAACAACCACTGTGGCTTGATTTCAAGTCACATTACACTGCCGATTGGCAGCGCGGCATCTTTGATAGTCGCCTAGTTCACGCACCTGTGACATTCTCTATCAGTGGCGGTCCGTTCGGAAACCGCACGACTCCGACCAATTACACAGGATTCGGTCAAGGTTTCCGTGCTGATGAGGGCGGCTGGGCGAGCCTCACGTATGTGCAGCAATCTGGCTCGGTTGGAGATTGGAAACAAGTTCGTTGGAACTCTACTTTCGACAATGGTCCAGGTATGCTTCCGGGCGGTTACGAAGAGATTGTTTGGAACAATTTCTCTCTAACTCACGATGTTGTTGGTAGTTACGCCTACACCAATACGAGTTTACCAGTTGGCGATTACGAAATTGTCGGTCGGGTGGACCCAACACTTGCCTCTGAATGGCCGTGGCCACATGTGACCGGTGACGAGACTGATCCATTCATGATTCGAAGCATGCATCGTATGTACGTTGAAGCCGAACTCATCATCGCAGGACACAATCCAGTGTACTTCTATGATTCAACCCAATTCACCGGCAGCAGCTATGGTTCCTGGCGAGCTTTGTTCAATTCGCAAGGCCTTGCCTCAGCCGGAATAACGTACGAAGAAGCGAAACTTGGCAAGCCCTACCCGCAATTGTGGGACGGCGACCCCGCGACACTTCAGGATGAGTCTGCTAAACTGCGACCGTTCCTCCGTGTGAATTCAACACATTGGTTCATTGTCATGCAGAATGGCGGTGATTTCGATGCTCCACCCTGTGGTCAAATTGACCCCAGTGACCCGAGCAGTGATCAGCGCTGCGAGATTGTCCCCGAGATGAATACAGGTGAGACCTTCCGTGTGATTGGCAATGTTACCAATCGAACGGGCACACCATGGATTCAAGATCCAATGGCATTGCAGGTTGACCTCGATAGTAACGGCATCTTCCAAGGCAGTCAGGAGACCGGTTATGCACGTGTTCCAACCATGTATGGTGGCGAAGCCCGCTTCGATTACAATTGGACATGGTACAGTCAATATCAGGCATCGACGTACGGTGTTAGAGTTGATTTCACGAACTCGGAGTTCTACTTCACCGGCAATCAGACCAACGTTCTTGCCGAGACAGGTGCTTACAACAACGTCTCGGTTATTGGAACAACTGATTTCCAGTTGAACACTTTGCCACGACTGTACCGTAATCAGAATACCACAGTGGAGGCCCGGTTGGTTGACAACGCACTTCAACCAGTCAAGAATGCCCCTGTCAACTGGACATGGTCCGCAACGGGTATTAGCAACTATTCTGAGACGGATTCCAATGGAATTTTCAAGATTGATTTGAACATCACAGAATCTGACGAACTTGGGAATTTCTCGCTGCAATTCTCGTTCCCAGGCAGCCCACTATTGCAGGGCTCAATGGTCAACCAACCAATGTGGGTGGTCAGCCGAACCTACGTCGAACTGATTTCGACTACACCAAATATGCGTAGTAGTGGTGAGGTTTGGCAATTCTCAGCCAAGGTGACCGATGACAACAGTACACCGGCTCTTCGCGACCCCGGTGCAGCACTCGATGGGAGTGACGAAGAAGGCGGGATTGTGCAAGTCATCTTTGAGGGCACAGACTTCGACAACGTTCAGCATCGCCAGGTGATGTTTGAACTAGAGCCGAATGCTGGTGATATTTACGATGAATTATTGCTAGATGCTCAGATTCTCCGTGAGGACCCTTCGTCCTATTTGCCGGATGGATTCGGTCCAGTCAATGTCATTCTGAGATTCCAAGAGAATCTTCCGAACGAGGGATGTGAACAATTGCAGGAATACCAGTTTTCATTGCAAGGATCATGGGATCCCTGTGTCACGATTCAGGGCAGCGATCATTATCGCCGCGTCATGCAATACAATGTCGATGGGTTCTCTCTCATCGGCCGCACCACACTTGATGTCGATGATCAGATTGTCTACACCAGTGAGATTGATCCTATAACGGGACAGAGCATTGAGAAACCAATGGTAGTCACTGGACAATTGGTTGACGAACTTGGAAGCAATTTGACCAACCGCAACATCCGCATATATTACGAGATGCAAGGAGGCGTTCAAGGTGTTATTTCATGCCAACCAGGTTCGACCGATATGTACGGTATGTTCGAGATTGTATGCCCACTTGAGGACGTGATGGCTGGACAAGCGCGTGTAACGATTGAGTACAATTCGTATGATAACAACGATCGCTATCGATACAAGAACGCCAGCGTGACTCGCTTGTTCCCTGTGTTCAGCAACTCATCGCTATTGGTCACAGAAGTCGGTCCGTTCAAGACGGACGTGGATCGTTACGAGTATCCCAACGGTGATTCCTATCCCGTTCTTTACCTCAAGGAGAGTTACCACATTCACGCACTGCTTGAGCAGAGCAATGGTAACCCTCTCGGTGGCAAGTGCATGAACATCTACATCGATCCGGATCAAAACACACGTCCAGTGGCGACAGCTATCACTGGAGATGAATTCGGCACGGTAGAATGGTTCAGTGGTGATAAGGATCAAAATCCGAGTCGAAAAGGTATCGAGCCTAGTGGAAACAACCTCGAAGGGTTCAGAACACTCCGTGTTGCCTATGAACCAGACTTGGAAGTGCCCGGCGGATGTCGAAGCGAAACCAATGCTGTAGTCAATGGCTCACACATGGATATCATCGTACTGGTTAGAAGCCGAGTTGACATGGTCGTAAAGACTCCATGGCACAGTGCTGATGGTTACCTCCCAGGTGACGAAGTTGAGGGCGCAGTGGCCATTTTACGCGACCGAATCGATCTTGCGGTAGAAGATGAGACCGTGACATTCATCTACCAATATCTGAACAGTTCAGACATGTGGGTGACCGATGAAATCCGCTATGTGCGAACCGATGAGCAAGGTGTTTCAAACTTCACTTGGACCTACCTTGGTTCAGAAGTCCCTGGCGCTCCCGAAGGTGAGTATGCGAAGGATGGAATGTGGCGAATTACAGCAATGTTCGAAGGCAGCGATTTGTTCAAGGAATACAGCGAGAATCGAAGCCGTACCATCCATCAAGGAGACCCAGCAGAAGCACAAGCTAGTGCTTGGGATCTCAAGGTGATGTTACCGATTATCATCGCCTTCTTGTTCGCCGCGATTATTGGCGCGGTCATGTACAAGCGATACAGCGAACGTCGCCGAGTGGAAATCCTCCGTGGTATTCTCACCGACTCTCTGTTGGCACTACAAGCCAGCAACGAGTACATCCAAGTGATTTTCAATTGCTACAAGGATTTGGTGCGCTTCTTCCGCCAGCATGGCTTCATGAAGAAGGTGTACGAAACCACACGTGAATTCGAGTGGGCTGTACGCAGTGCATTTTACATGGTACCTGCTGAGCAATTGGATGGCTTCTTGAACATCTTTGAAGAGGCGCGCTACTCAGATCACAACATTGGTCTTGGACAGCGAGATGCTGCAATTAGTACGCTCAGTGCAATTACACAGTCCATCTCAATGGCACTCGGTGATGCGTTGATCACGCGAACCACTGACCACGATGCGTCTCTACACGGGAACTTGGTCAAGGCCGGCGAATTCGTCGATGCCGAGGGCAACCTCCAGCAGGCCGGACTTGATGACGACCCGAATGCAAGTAACTTCAGCCTTTGAGCTGAATGACAACTAGGCGGTAGGTGGGGCTTCGGCCCCGCCTACTTGCCCCTATTTTACCTTCTATTCCTCGACGTACTCACCTTTTGCGTCAAGGAGAATCATCGCGAGGTCGACCTGCTTGCAGGTTTCGAGAATTTCAACGTGCATCTGGTCACTGAACTCGTCAAGCATCTCGAGCGAACTAGCATTGGGGTCACGCATGGAATCGAAGATGTGATTCAGCACACAGGAGACGCCGTAGGCTTGCCCTGATCGGAATGCATGGTCTACACCACCCGCACCGGGATCTTCGGCACGCAGTTCCATCATCACCTGTTGAGCATAGGCTGCGAGTGCACCATAGACGGATTCCATTGCAACTCCGACAGCCGGATTTTGATTCAGAGAAGATTGCGTTGAAGACATAGCAGCGTCGATGCATTCCTTGAATTTCGTAAACGCAGCCAGGGTATCATTGGCTTCAAGTTGCATTGCTTCGTTCATTAGTACCTTCCAATCTGTCATTGCAATCAAACTTGGGGGGACGTAGACAGAACATAGAATTTGTCTGTTCCACAGCCCCCTTAAGGGGGCTTGTGGGTAGCCGTGGGGTTCATAACAGGACGGTTGGTCGCGCGGCTACCCACGTCGAGGGAGTCATATGTCAAGGAACACAAAGACCAACCCCAGCCTTCTCACCTTAATTGGTGATCTCAAGGCCCAAACACGGTCGAATGGTGCTCCGCTGTGGCGAGACGTTGCGCTACGACTCGAGAAGAGTCGCAGCAATTGGGCTGAACCGAACCTAAGCCGCTTGAGTCGCTATGCAGCGGATGAGAATCTCATTCTCGTTCCCGGCAAGCTTCTCGGTAGCGGTGACCTTTCGAGTAAGCACACCGTCGCCGCATACAGCGTTAGTACCTCGGCCCAAGCGAAGATTGAGGCTGCAGGCGGCGAAGTCGTCAGTATCCACGATTTGATGAAAAAGAACCCAACAGGCAAGGGGGTGTACATCCTTGGCTGAAGCGACAACGTTCGTTTACAATGCGGAGGACAAAATCCTCGGTCGTTTGGCAAGCATAGTCGCAAAGCAATTGATCTCTGCTACGAAAGCAGGTGAGGACACCCGTGTCATCATCGTCAATGCAGAGAAAGCGATTGTCTCAGGTAAACGTACCAGCGTGATTTCTGACTACCGGTCGAAGTACGAGTTGAACCATGCCCGCAAGGGACCGTTTTTCCCTCGAATGCCAGACCAGATTCTCAAGCGTACCGTTCGAGGTATGCTACCCTACCAAAAGAACAGCAGCGGCCGTGCTGCCCTCAAGGCACTACGCGTCGAAATCGGCACGCCAACAAATTTGTCTGGTGACTTGCCCGATGGTTGCGAATGGGGAGATTCATCCAAGATTGAGCGTCCGCTCCCAGAGCGATTCGTCCGTTTGGGCGAAATCAGCAAGGAACTGGGCGTCAAAGTACGATGGGGAGTTGAATGAACATGGCGAAAACCCCACCAGAAATCAAAAAGAAGGCCGCTCCAAAGGAGAAGCAAATGACGAAAAAGGAACTCGTCGCTGCTCTTATGGAAAAACACGGTCTCATCGCCAAGGATCTCAAAGGAAAAGAATTCACTGTTGTTGTGCTTCGTGCAATGTGGGAAACCGGTGAGAATATCCCGGTATCCACAAAGAAATCCAAGGTGGTCAATACATCTGGCAAGCGCAAGACCGCTGTCGCCCGAGCCACCGTCAAGGCGGGCAAAGGCCGTGTTCGTGTGAACTCTGAGCCCATCGAAATTCTTCAACCTGAAATGGCCCGTAACAAGGCCATGGAACCCCTGACCATTGCTGGTGCAATGGACCGTCTCGGTTCTGTTGACATCAATGTGAACACCATTGGTGGCGGTCAGATGGGCCAGGTTGATGCCATTCGCACTGCGATTGCACGTGGACTTGTTCACTACAATGATGGTGCGGAGGGAATTGATGAGGAACTCCGTGACGAGTTCCTTAGATTTGACCGAAGCTTGCTAGTGAACGA
>JAPKFG010000058.1 GCA_028821675.1 Candidatus Poseidoniales archaeon | reverse complement strand
GCTTGGTCTGAGAATACAATTCGTGGTGCCGCTGGTGGAACGGTATTGTTAGCAGAGTTGGCTCTGGCTGAGGGGTTGCTGGGCGAATGAGGGGCATCCTCAAATTCCCGATGGACTGACGATGCTGTATGGGCGAAGTCGAGGTTGTCGAATCAGGCTCCCTAGATGGACTCACAGCGGGCTGGGAAGAATATGGCCCCCGAACGCGAATCATGATGCTCGGTGCAAGGGCCGACCGTCACGCTCTACGCAATCATGGTCGAACCATCGCCATCGAAGAATCCGCAGTCTCCGTCTTCCATCGCCCACGCACTGAGCGAAGTGAAATTGAGGCTGAGGGGCTTGATCATACAATCGCTTCATTCCAATTCGTCGATGTGGCGATGGCCGATCTTGGGCGATGGATGCAGCCACTCATAGGCAGAGGGTGGACGCGAGCCGAGGTTCAAATCACCGCAGCAAATGGATCGACATTTGAAGATGAGACATGGGCCTGCTTCCATCACCCTGCGATTCAACTTCCAGATAGAATACCACTCTCCGAATCACCTGCATCAATGGCACGCAAGGCTTTCGTGACCCATCCAGGGCCGATTCTCGATGAAGCATCGGACTCAGAGATGGAGAATCTGGCCGCCTCGATGGTAGATGAAATTACACAATCTGTTGAGGATGAGGACATCCCCCCGACAGACCCCGAGGATACTGAGGAAGAATCTGAATCTGAGGTACAGGCGGAGCCAATTCCCATGACCGAGGACGAACTGCCTCCGGTGGCAGAACCCACACCAGAATCGCCACTTGAATCGGAAATGCGCCAAGTAATCTCTCTGCTCGTCGCAGGGGGTCAAGAAATGGGAGACATCATGGAACATCCAGAATTCGTTGAAGTCAGTGAACGAGCCGCCGCGGCTGGTGTGGATGTGTGGGGCATGTTCGTACGCTTATCCGAGGAATCCTGAGTCACGCTGAGAGCCACCTTCATAGGTGGCCGATGAAACCGCGGCTTGTTCCCCATGGTCTTCTGTACCGATTGCGCGCAGCAACAAGAAGATGAGAAAAAATTCTGTCGATTCTGTGGGGAGAGATTGCCAGGAGCGGCCCTCGTGCAGCAACTGCGTCAAGAATCTGCCAATATCAAGATGCATAAGACCGGGCATGCGACTCAGACGCAGCAGTCCAATCTCGCGACATTGAAGGCGATTGAACTCGCCCGACAGCAGGGATTCAACAGTCAGTCTTGATGGGCTTCACCATCCACGGTGGTTTCATGCGCCTACGACATCTTGCGATGGCGTTGTCAAATCTACCCCCTCATCCACAACGTGACGCATCCCTTGAGCAATATGCCACAGAAGGTGATTTTGCAGCCCGATGGATCGCGGAGATTGTCGAACAGGGAGATCTCGAAACAGGGACTCGGGTGGTTGACCTCGGAGCAGGGAACGGAATCTTAGGCATCGGATGCTTACTCGCTGGGGCCGATTCGGTGCTTCTGGTCGAACAAGACCCACAATGTGTACACGAATACGAAGGCGTGGAATGGTTAATTGGAGATGTCAAGGGGTGGTCAGGAACAGATGTAGATTTGGTCATCATGAATCCACCATGGGGTGTACAGATTGCAATGGCGGATAGGCCCTTTCTTGAAGCAGCGTTCAGTTCAGAGGCGCGGGTCATCTATCTCCTGCATTCGGCCAAGGCCTCGCACATTGAAAATCTGGCAAAATCGTTCGATTGGGGGGGTGAAGTGGTGCTGAGTGGATCGTTCAGACTTCCAGCTAAATATGAGCATCATAGTTCTCATCAAGGCATGACCGAGGTGGCCGTTTGGCGCTTCAAACGCAACTGATGATGGGCGGCGGCTTCAAATGGGGGACGCCGGTCGCCGGGTTGTTCGAACGGTCCCCCTAAGGGGACCGCATAGGCAATAGGAGCGTGAAGCGAAATGACCTCTCCCGCAAATGTGGGATCATTTGTCGTACCAGGTACGGCAGTCGAAAAGAACGATGATGACAACCTTGGCCGCGGTGTGGTCGAGTCAGAACATGGTGTAGTAGCCACCGTTGTGGGTACCCTCAATAGAGAAGATGGAGTTCTATTTGTTATCCAAAAAACCGATCCAATCCGAGAAATGGAAGCCGGAGATATCGTGATTGGTGAGGTCAATCGCATCAATCCAAAAACAGCCGAAATCAGGATTCTCCATGTTGAAGGAAAACCTGCCAGATCTCTCCCGGCCACCCACTTGTTTGCCGATATCTTCGTCGCAAAAATCGTTGACAAATTCATGCCCAGCCCTGGCGACGCAATGAGAAAGCGTGACCTTGTTCGAGCCAAAATAGAGCAACTCAGTCCAATGCTTCGAGCAGAATGCAGATCCCATGCCGACCTTGGGGTCATCAAAGCCATCTGTCCGGCCTGTGGAGAGTACCTGATTGCCTCCAGTGAAGTTCCGGATGTGAATGTCGTTTGCGAACGATGTGACTATGTGGGATTCCGTGCCCTTTCCAATGGCTTTGGCCATGGATATGAGATTCCTTCTGACAGCACTATTTCTAAACTCAATCGAGATGGGGAACGTTGGTCAAATGAATCGATGGCTTTCATCTCAAAAGATGGAGAGAGGCCGTACCTTTCACCACTCTCAGATCACCGTCGTGGCAGTGTGCATTCGATACCAAAAGATGTTGCCAAATTTCGCGGAGGATTGCAACAAGGTGGTCGTGGTGGCGGTCGTGGTGGTGGCGATGGTCAACGCCCACGCAGAGAAATGCACGATGCAAAATGCACGATGTGCGGAACAGATACCAAATTGCCATTCAAGCCAACTCCAGGTAGACCTACACGTTGCTCTCCTTGCAAAGAAAAGGTCGACAATGGTGAAGCATCAAAGGAAGAATTGGCTGCAGAACGTATAGTACTCAACAAGGCTCGTGAATCAGGCAAGGAAACCATGGGCATGAAACTCTTCATCGGGGGCTTGCCCTACTCGACCACTGAAGAGCAACTGACTGAAATTTTTGTAGCGCATGGTGAACTCAATGAAGTCCATATCGCCAAGGACAAAGAAACTGGCAACAGCAAAGGATTCGCTTTTGTGACTTACAAATCGAACAAGGAAGGAGTAGCGGCAATAGAGGCACTCAAAGGTACGAAAATTGATGGGCGCAAACTCACCATTCAAGAATCCAAACCCACAGGGGGTCGGGATCGAGGTGGCCGTGGTGGCGGTGGCCGTCGTCAAAACGACCGCGGAAGTGGGCGTCGAGATCGCCGCTGAGGTGATTTCCTGGCGTGGCTTGTTATCGATGGATATGAGGACGAGCCAGCCGCATTTGGTGTCCCTCCGTATGTCGGTTTTCACGTTCGCTATATCTGCGGTGTTCTCGAAAGTCGCAGCATCGAATATGACTATATTACCATCGACCAATGGCGCCTAGGTAAGCGACCCAATCTATCTGAACTCGAAGGAATTATCCTACTCGCAGGTGCTGTCGTTCCCGGCAAATACCTTCGGGGGACACCTATCAGTCTGCGTGAAACCGATGAACTCGTCAGGACACTACCCCTGAATGTTCCCTTCTTCGCCGGGGGATGGGCGATTCGAGGATGGAAGCAGCAAGGTTGGCAACCCCTGCGAAAGGACCTCTTTCTCTGTGTGCAAGACACTGATGCCACTCTCTCATGGTATCTGTCAACAGGAGAAATGCGTCATCAACGAAGAACCGATGTAGAGTGGACCGCTTGGGCACAGGCCGGTGCGGTTTCCAAGGCGGTGACCGAACACCCTGATCTCCTGGGTCCGTTGACATATGAGGTTGAAGTCTACCAAGGATGTGTTCGATACAAGAGGGGATGTCGCTTCTGTATCGAACCCAAGAAAGGAGTCCCCATTTGGCGAACACCGCATGATATCATCACTGAGGTAACGCGGGCCCTCGACAAGGGCGTCAAACACATTCGACTGGGTGGAATGACTGATGTCTACACCTACATGGCCGAGGGTGTCGTCGAAATGGAATATCCAATTCCAAATCCTGAGCCCTTGGCGGAACTTCTGCATGGATTGCGTGAAGATGAGAGGCTGGAGACATTGCATGTCGACAACGGAAATCCCTCGATAATCGCAGAGAATCTAGAACCTGCAACTGAAATCACGAAAACTTTGGTCGAGACGCTTTCAGACGGTTCAGTGCTCTCATTTGGCTTGGAATCAGCGGACCCTGCCGTCCATGAGGCGAATTGGTTGAATTGTAATGCTGAACAACTGAAAACTGCGATTCGCCTCATCAATAAATTCGGAAGGGAACGGGGCGATAGAGGATTGCCGAAATTACTGCCTGGATTGAACTTCATCGCTGGTCTGCATGGTGAAACAGCGGCCACCTATCAGATGAACAAAGATCTTCTGGCATCCATTCGAAATGAAGGACTATGGCTACGAAGAATCAACATCCGACAAGTCGAAGGAGAAGGGTTCCAAAAGATTCCAACGGAGCATTTTGCCGACTTCAAAAAATGGACCAGGGAACAAATTGATTCCCCTTTATTGACTGAATTGTTCCCGACCGGGCAATTGTTGACAGATGTCACATGGGAGGCACATGATGGCCGAATTCGATTGCCGGCACATCTAGGGGAGAATCATCGAGACCCCGATATCCACGGCAAAGGTGGCATCACCTTTGGACGACAAATTGGAGCCTATCCAATCCTCATTGGAGTTCCATATCTCATTCCATTGGAAACACAAGGCGACATCATCGTCACAAGTCACGGCGCTCGCTCGATTACAGGTATTGAGGCGAATCTCGACATGAATACGGTCAATCAGAAGCAATTGGTAGCCATTCCAGGAATTGGTGAAAAATCCGCGTGGAATCTAATTACCGCACGTGTGAAGGAAGCTCGCAATGAGAGGCGCTTCGGTAGCGTCCAAGCATGGTTTGATGCGGCAGAGGTTGAACTTCCCTCATTGGCTACCCGAATCTTGGAGGTGTGAATATGGTTAGAGAATTGATTCGACTTGATGATGTGCATCGTGCCTTCGGGGCTGTCAAGGTTCTCGATGGAGTAAATCTGAGAATCGAGGAAGGGGATCGAATCGGAGTGGTTGGCCACAACGGCGCCGGGAAGACTACGCTACTCCGCACCATCTCTGATCAAAAACAGGATATCGGTGACATCTCCTTCGCACCCGGGCTCAGAATTGCCTATCTCACACAAATCCGAGACATCGATGAAAATGCGACGCTAGAAGAAGAATTGAATCGACGCGGGCATCAATTCAAGGAATTGGAAGAAGAGATTGCAAGCATAGAGGCACAGATGGCGGACCCTTCGTTCTACGATGGGGACTGGCAACCAGTTCTCGACAGATATTCGGAATTACAAGCCTTGTCAGCCCGATCTGGAGGGACTGATGTTGCTGGACACGCAAAGAACATCCTCGATGCGTTGGAATTGGGACACCATCCCCTAGACATGCCATTGTCGAAACTCTCCGGTGGAGAACGTGCGAAGGTGGCTCTCGCGCGGCAATTGGTAGGCCTGGGTGAAATAGATGTGTTCTTTCTCGATGAACCCACAAATCACCTCGATCTACCAACTCTACAATGGATGGAATCATTCTTGGAAAGGTTCCAAGGCGCACAATTGATTGTCAGTCACGATCGGTACTTTCTGGATAAAATTTGCACACATATTCTGGAGATTCACGATGGGCACACACGAGGTTATGCTGGAAATTATTCTGCATTCATCCAGCAGAAAGAACTGTTTCTGCAGACTCTATCCGACAGAATTAACAAATGCGAAAAGGAAATCAAACGGTTGACTGGGGCCCTGCAATCGATGAAAAGAGCCAACAAATATGATAAATCAATTTCTCAGAAGCACCACATGCTTTCTCGTTCGCAGCGCGAACTCAAATGGTTGAAGACGCTCAAGCCAACCGAGAGAAAAGAGTTACAATTCGATCTTCAATCAACAGAGAAATCAAGTCTCGATGTCTTGGATTTCAGACAGGCTTCACTCAGATTCGATGGCTTGCTGAACCCCATCCTGAACAAGGTTGAGATTGGAGTTCGCCGTGGGCAGAAAATCGGAATCGTCGGTGCAAATGGCGCCGGCAAAACAACCCTTCTCAGAATCATCAATGGTGAAATCGCCCTCGATGAGGGGGAAATCGATGTTCGACCTGGTGTCCAAATTGGGTACTTCCATCAAGACCATCGTACGCTTGAGTTCGACTTGACTCCGATTGAGCAGGTCCAGAAATTGAAGCCGCGCATGGATTACGGCACTATTCGTGCCATGCTTGGTCAGTTCCAATTCACCAAAGAGATGGTTGCAACCCCTCTAGAGAAACTAAGTGGTGGAGAGCGTGCACGAATCGCGATGCTCAAACTCCTGTTGGAAGAGAACAACATGTTGCTTCTGGATGAACCGACTAATCATCTCGACACCGATGCCAAAGAAGCCTTGGAAGAGACATTGAAGAATTACGATGGGTGCATCCTCACAGTGAGCCACGATCGATGGTTTCTCGACAAAGTCTGTGACACCATCTGGGAATTACCAGGGGATGGGACAATACATATCTATCCCGGTAATTACTCGGAATATGTACGACGAAAGGCCAAGGCGTGAGGTGTATGCAGGCGGTCAGAGAAGCAGCGGAAATTCTTCGCGATGATGCCACATCATTGATACCTAAATTGCTCAAGGGTTGCAAACAAATTGATTGGATTTACAACCCACTTGAATATGCATGGGCTCCACATAAAGAATGGATTCATCGATTCGCTGGGAATGGAGCAAAGACCCTCTTGGTCGGCATGAATCCGGGCCACGGCATGGGCAATACGGGGGTACCGTTCGGTTGTCCCGAACAGGTACGCGATTTCCTGAACATCACAGATCTGGACGTGCAACAGCCATCTCGCACCCATCCCAAGCGCGTGGTATACGGCCTTGACTGCCCCAAGCCCGAAGTAAGCGGACGGAGAATCTGGTCATTTCTCGCTGAACACTACGAATCACCTGAAGCGGTAAGCAAAGACATCTACATCGTCAATCATTGCCCTCTTTGGATGTTCAATGATGCAGGACAGAACATCACACCGGACAAATTGACGGGGCAGGCAGCAGATCAATTGAAGGAAATCTGTAATCAACATCTGCGAACAGTGGTATCGAAAATGGATATCACACGTGTCATCGGAGTGGGTAGGTACGCACAGCGTCAAGCGGCAGCTGTCTTCAGCGAAATTGATGTAGATTGGGTGCCACATCCTAGTCCTGCTTCTCCCTTCGCCAACCAAAATGGAGGCGCTGATTGGAGAGCCGCTTTTGCGGAAGCGCTTCGAATATGAAGGCTCAATTGGACGGGGAGAATGTTAAGTCGGACCTCCCGACCACATCATTTGATGTCAAACCAGATGACGGCCTCCCAGTGCCTGTTCAGAAACGCAGAAGAGTACGGTGATTTACCCGCATTATCAACCCGAAAAGGAGAAGCCCAGAGAGGCGTTCCTTGGGAATGGAATACGGACACATGGTCAGATGTTCTGGCCAAGACAATGACGATTGCTAAGTCGCTACATGCACTCGGTTATAATCGGCATGACACACTCAGCATTTACTCTTACAATCGACCTGAATGGTATCTCATTTATGCCGCTTCGCAGATGCTTAATGGCGTCGCAGTCGGCGTATATCACACCTGCTCTCCCACAGAGGTCGAGTGGGTGGTAGGGAACTCTGATTCGAAGTTTGTCTTTGTCGGAACCAACCCTCAAGGTGGCGATGATTCCGCAAAGATGCCGACCACACGCATGGGTAAAATCATGGGGAGTCTGCCACTAATCGAGAAGGCCATCGTCCTCGATGGTTCAGGCTCTATGAATGATGAGAAAGCCCTCTCATGGTCGGACTTCCTAGCGCTAGGATCTGGAGTCGATGAGGCCACAATCAAGGCAAGAATGGAGGGCATTGAACCCAACGACACGTCCTCACTGATTTACACCTCAGGAACCACAGGAAATCCGAAAGGAGTCGAACTGACCCATGACAATTTTGCATTCCAACTCGATTGTATCGAAAAAATCGTGCAATTTTCTCCAGGTGATGGTTACGTCTCATGGTTGCCCTGCGCTCACGTTTTCGGCCAAGCTGTAGACAATCACCTGTGGGTGCGCGACGCACTGCATATGCACGTAGTTGACAATGCGCTGCACGCGGTGGATTATTCCAAGAAGGTTCAACCCGCACTTTTCATCGGTGTACCACGAATCTATGAGAAGGTCTATTCCAACCTCAAAAGTACATTAGACACAAAGGCTGTTATTCGAATCGGTCTCAAAATTCCTGGGCTCAAGAAGGTTCTGCAGAAGGCTGTCAAACGGAAGATTGGGATGGTCAACTGCAAGTATGCAATCACCGGTGCGGCACCCATCAATCCGGACATTCTACGGCTGTTCCACCACATCGGTGTTCCACTGTACGAAGGTTATGGAATGACCGAGACAACCGCTGGGGCTTCACTCAATTACAAGGGCAATGTGAAGATTGGATCTGTGGGGAAAACCCTGCCTGGTGGAACTGAACTCAAAATTGATACCGATGGAGAAATCATGTTCCGAGGTCGCCACGTCATGAAGGGTTACTACAACAATCCAACAGCCACTGCTGAGGTCATGGATGGAGATTGGTTGCGTTCGGGTGACATCGGTAAAATCGATTCCGAGGGCTTCGTAACCATCACTGGGCGGAAGAAGGAACTCTACGTCAGTTCGGGTGGTAAGAACATCGCACCTCTGGTCATTGAAGAGACGATGAAGGCGATTCCACTCGTCTCACAGTGCTTCTTGGTCGGTGATGCACGGAAATTCTGTAGCGCTCTTCTGACCCTTGATGTGTCAGCGATTTTGCGTGACAAGTTTGGCATGGATGGAGCACACCTACCCAAGGATCCAGCCAAGCAAATTGCACTCTTAAACGAAAAAGGGCACCAACTTTCAGAATACACAGACAGTGCAGAGATTCATGCTGAAATTGAGGCTCAGGTGATGGAGTTCAACAAGCAATTTGCACCTCCTGAGCAAATCAAGAAGTTCACGATTCTACCACGTGATTTCACCGTTGACGATGGAGAGTTGACACCCACTCTGAAGATTAGACGCATCCAAATTCGTGAGAATTGGGCGTCGCAAATCGAAGATATGTACGCTTGAATTCAAACCCCTCGCGTGGGCGCACGGTGGCCTATGGCCACCGCCGATGGGCTCAAGCGCTGCCTAGACCTCCCATTTACATGGCGAGTGGGGCCTCCACACCGGCTGCTGATGATACTGGCAGCGCCTTTGACGCATCGGGAGTTCCGTTGCGTGTGGTAACAGCAGCCTCACTGTTCGATGGTCACGATGCGGCCATCAATGTCATGCGACGTTTAATTCAGGCCGCAGGATGTGAAGTGATTCATCTTGGCCATGATCGTAGCGCACTCGATGTCGTAAAAGCCGCCATCGAAGAGGATGCACATGCGATTGCCCTCACATCCTATCAAGGCGGACATATGGAATATTTCACCTATATTCGAGAATTATTGAATGCTGCAGGCAGAGGGGATATCCGCATCTTCGGCGGTGGTGGAGGCACCATCACACCCCCTGAGATTCGTGACCTACATGCTTCCGGAATAACCCGGATTTACTCGCCCGATGACGGCCGGAAGATGGGGCTTCTCGGTATGATTGATGACCTGGTGGAGCAAGCCAGTGAATGCAATCTTCTGGCTCAAAATATCGGACTGGATGCACCGGTGATACCAGACCAGAGAGAGAAGGTAGCACGGCTCATA
>JAPKFG010000057.1 GCA_028821675.1 Candidatus Poseidoniales archaeon | reverse complement strand
AAACTAGGATGGACGGTGTTTAGGCTTGATGCAGGGTGACGCTTGAATATGGGCATCGAATCCAAAGGTCGATGCCAGAGGATTGGGTCAAACCCATTGAGAACTCAATCGAGGGTATCCGTAACGGAATGCTTCAATTCGATGGGGTCGAATTCGACTTGAGATTGACCACCGATGGAGAATTGATTTTGTTTCATGATAATCACCTATCCAAACAACAAATTGAGCAAATCGGTGGCTCAAAATGGACCGAGGATCATACATCTGATGAATTAGCGGAATTGGGAATCCCGCTCTTCGATGAACTTCTTTCAAACGATGTGTTCACGAATGCCTGGCGCGAGCATGGCAAGGTTGCCTGTGTCGAATTGAAGATGCCGCACCCAAATTCCAAGATTGCCGGGTCAGTGAGTCCGCGCAAGAGAGGGAAACATGCCAGAGCCATAGCCAAACTCACAAACTCAATGCTCAATGAAGTGGGATTGGAGCACTCAAATGTCGTCATCTTCTCGTTCAAGCGTAGGTTCCGTCACGCGTGCGCGCGCGCGAACGTCAATTGGCCTGTGGCTCAACTCCAACCAGCCATTCCTGAAATCGGAGGCAAACACATGAAGCGGATATTGGCGATACCATCCTTCATGTGGCTCTCTTTGGCCTTCCATTTGAAGCACCAGCAGTCAGTGGGTGCACCATTCCTTCCTTGTGGTCTAGAATATGTGCATGGATACACCCGTCATCTGACCTTGGGTCGCACATTCGGATTGACCGGATATACGGGTCGACGTCTCAATCGACTGCGGCAGGGATACCAGCTCTATGTCTGGCCAACACCCATCGCGATTGAGAATTCTCTCCACACACTAGGTCTCACTGGAATGACCGATGATACCTCGCCAGATACTGTGACGTACCCGGGTGGAGGAGCCCGCTGGACGCGATGGGCGAGTCAACCATTGGATCCTGAACGTGAAGCTCTCCTCAGGGATGCTGATGAGGAGAATCATATCGCGTTGGTCGAAGAAGCCGCTCGAGAAGTCACCCCTTGGCATGAATTGACGAATATCGAACGGAGGGGATTCCTCTCGCTATGGAGAAAGCGATGGAGTTGGGAGAGGGACATCGATGAACTAGCAGGCGATGCAAGTCCGAACACGATGCCATGGGAGGCCTCTCGTCTGATTGGACACCGCGGTAGCGGCAAGGACTTCAAATGATTAATCGAGCCGACGAATTGTCGGGTCTGCTGCGATATACTTGGGTCGATAGATTGGCGTTCCACGACCCCCCCGGGCATTTCTCTCATCGAGGATTTGAGCAGATATACCTGCAACGCGAGCCCATCCGAAGAATGTCGTGTAATAATCCGGCTTGTGGAATCCGACGGCATTGAGCAGTGTGCCCGAGGCGATGTCAACATTGGCATTGGGGTTGCTAATTTTTGGATTTTCTCCGAGAACTCTAGGTGCGACGACTCTCAATGTCTTGACCGTCTGGAAATTGGGGTCATCTGGACAAATCTCCTCCCCGAGTTTGAATTGAGCAGCAGCACGCGGGTCCTCTGCGCGCAATACAGCGTGACCGAAGCCATAGATGGGGCGTCGGGCAGCCAATTCCTTGCGAACGAATGATTCAACCTCTGCTTCATCAGAAGTGCCGATTCGCTGTACGAATTCAAGACAAGACTGGTTTGCACGGCCATGAAGTGGGCCGGATAGAGCATTCATTGCGCTCGAAATTGAACCGTACAAACTGGCCCATCCGCTGGCCACAGCTTTACCCGTGAATGTGGACAGGTTTCCACCTCCATGATCCATGTGCAGCACAAGGAAGACACGGAGAGTTCGAATCATGCGATTGGCGTCCACACCCTCCATACCAAGTAGATTTACAAAATTCTCGACCATTCCTATTTCGGGTTCGCTGGCAACATCCGGTAATCCTCGTCCGCCCCGAAGACGGAAAATGGTCGCCATTAATTCAGGCATTCTTGAGATTAGATTGAGACCGTCGGCGCGAATATCTCCGGTCGTCTCTGCTAGGCCCAATGCCTGAATGCCAATGCTCAACCAATCCATCGGATGTCCAGAGCCAGGAGTCAACGACTCAAGGACCCGAAGCGCACCAGTCGGCATTCTCTCGGCTCTCTGAACCAATTCATGGCGAAAATCCTGAGATTCTTGGCGATTCGGTAGGCGCTTCTCAAAAAGCAGGAAAATCACATCTTCGGGATCCATCTCTGCGAGATCTCCAACTGGATAGCCACAGTAGTGAACACCTTTCTTGGGGTCGACGAATGAAGTTCGGCAAGTTCCAACTGGAATCCCGCGAAGACCTGTGTTCAAATGGTCTTCAGTGACCTCAAAGAGGACTTCCTTGTCGTTCTCTTCGCTCACGTTCACTCCTCGGTACTCGGGAACGGAGGGTTCGGTATAAGGGCAAGGGTGGGTGTGTAACACCCAGAATATCGAAAACTAAAGGGGTTGTCGGCCAATCCATGGGCAAGAGAGAACCGTGGTATTCTCAGGGCGTCCGTTTCGAATGCCAACCGGATTGTGGCAAATGCTGTGATCAACCAGGGGGAGTGGTATTTCTAGCTCCACACGATGCTGAAAGACTCGCTAAACATCACGAAATGTCCGTCCAGGATTGGCTAGACAGGGACTGTCGAAAAAGTCACAATGGACGATATGTTCTACGCTCACATCCTGGGAATGATATCTGTATCTATCTCAATGAAGACAAGACCTGCAGTGTGTACGAAGCCAAGCCCGACCAATGCTCAGCCTTCCCTTGGTGGAATGAAAACATGGTCTCAAATCGGTCGTGGCACAAGACGGTGCAATTGTGTCCCGGCCTGCAACAACCCGATGCTGGAGTGATTTCCCTCCCGGTCATTCAGGGGCATTTGGACAAGGACCGAGTCGCTGAGAAAGGTTTCAGGATCTGGTCGGACTGATGCCTATTCTTCAGGCAATAGAACTCGGCGCTTGAGAGGCCATAGAATGGCCATGGCCGGCTCGCTGTAGTCTGGAATGAGAACAGGGCGTTCGATCTCCTGAATTAGTTCACCTGGATCGAAATCATCGATGGAAGGAACATATTCACCCGCACTAAGTTCCTGCAACTTGTCGAGATGACCCTCGATGGCCAACATCCGATCAGTGAAGGAAACCAATTCATCAGGGGATGCGGAATCGACCCGTCTTGAAATGTGGTGAATTTCACGATTCAATTCTCGTAGTTCAAAGCGATGTTCATGAATGATGTTCTCCAAGTGGCCTAGCGCTGATTCGGTCAGGGAATCGATGTTCTGACCGACAGGAATCTGCGGTGCACTGGTCGATTTAGAGCCACGTGCGGCGATTTCTTCTAGATGGCCCCGCAAAGTGTCTGCTGTAAGTGATTCAGCCGCTTCAAGGGAAGACGGTAGGGTAATCTCGGGAGGAACGTAATCATCGGTAACGTCCAGTCGTTCACTGATAATCTCTGCACGATGTTCGGCCGGTTCAGGCAACACGGCATCGAGAACTTCTGCAACGATTTGAGCGCCTAGAGAATCGGAATCCATCGGCTCTTCTACGACATCATCAGACATGGTTGGCGGCTCACCGGATAACAAGGTGCGAATGTCCACAGCACCCATCAGGGATGCACCTGAATCCAATGCGAGGCAAACGGTTTCAAAATCGGCCTTCGCTCGACTCCATTGCCCTCGACTTCTACTCACAATAACCTGTAATTGAGGGTCTGTGAGAGATACATCACGAGACAAGGTGTTTCGTCTCAGCATCATCAGCATGGTCGGCTCAGAAGGTGTGCCCAGTTCGACGTGGACACCTGATGTGATTGCTTGACGCAATCTGCCAATCGGAAGAGAATCGGCTCCCAAACGACGCGATGATGTGAGAATTACTTGGGCTCCAATATCGATGGCCCAACCAACAACATTGGCCAAATTAGCAGCCCCAGTGGGGCGCATGAGAATGCGGTCCGCATCATCGATGAGAAGGGAACTCGCATAGAGCAGCAAATCATCCCAACCATCTGGAAGATGTTCAGGGAATGTTTCCGCTGTAATAAGGCGTACATCACGATCGGGGATTCCAGCATGGAGGGATTCACCGATAGCCCACAACAAGTGGCTCTTGCCGGTTCCCGATGAGCCATGGATGAGGAGGGGGTTCAAACGGCGTCCGGGGTAATCAATGACCTCGCTGGCAGCCTGAGTGGCAATACGATTCGAAGGGCCTTGTTGCCAAGTTGAGAAATTAAGATCTGGACGCTGGGTCAAATAAGGTGGCCAATAACCTGCAAATTCTACCGATGAAGGGGCTGGACCGAGGTCTGAAATCTGGGGGCTGCCCAATTCGGCTTCTCCCAATGATTCGGGAGGATTCAATCCTCGATGCTGATCGAGGACTTCTCGCCAGATAGGAATAATCGGGTCGCGATAATCAGGACTATCCTGTCCAACCACCCAACGTGGAGTCCCGGCAGGCAAATCCGAGGCCTGTGGATCTAGATTCAAGGGGCTCCCTTCCAGAATCCGGCCCCGCATCGCCTCAAGGCGAGAGTGGACGATTTCGGCGTAATCGGTACCATCTCCACTGAGAATAGACAATCTCTCCAAAGGAGACGGGGCATTCGAGGGTAATTCATGGCGAGCCGCAAATCTAGCCTCTGCTCTAACTCGTTGCCGAATGGAAACATTGTCAAGCAACGTACTCTTACCCTCAGGAAGCGAGTCCTTCCTCTCCGATTCCCCAAGGAATCGACGGCTCCGCTCCAGCGCATCACGAAGTGGGGTACGAATGATGCTCATTTTTCCGCCTCCTCTAATGCTGCCAAAGCCCCATCTGGGTCCACTTCAAACATGTCGACAATCGATTGAACTTTAACGCCCGCTGCTTCTAACTTGCGGAGTCTTTCCCAAATAGTCACTTCTGCACCTGCACTGCCTGAAAACGCATTCTCCATTGTTCGAAGTGAAGATTTTTCCATTTCAGCCAATCGTCCAGTCAGATGTTGTGTTCTCTGAGAACGGCTGCTGGCCTCCCGAACTGCGGCGTTTGAAGTGAGGGGTGGAGATTCGTCAGAGAAATCACCGCCTGCAGCCGCGCGGCTAGCAGCACTCATACCGATGGCGCGAAAATCGGGTGCGGTTTCGTAATTTACCCCCGGTTCAATGATTCGGGCTTTGCTTGCGGCAAAATCGAGTTTGTCCCTTGCCGAGATGAGTTCACCTGGGATGACGACCTTTGCTTCGACGTCACGAGCACGAGAAGCAGCCAAATCCATGCCTTCTTTCTCGAATCGATTGGAATCCTCAGTGAGGATTTCACCCACTTCGGTGGGTGTCAAATATACGAGTCCGTCTTTGACGGATGGTGCTCGACGAATCTTTCGTGCGATATTTCCTCTATGATTGATGGTCGGAGATTTGGGTGGCTTTGGAGGCTCGGCCACAACCACTTCGGGTTCAGGTTCGGATTCGATGACCACTTCGGGTTCAGGTTCGGATTTGACCGGTTCAAGTGGTGGTGAATCTGCGTCTCGATTTGCGGACGGGGCAGTGGCCCATTCGGGCAATATTTCATCGTTTTCTTTAGGGGATGAAACCGTTTCAGCAACCTCTTGAATTTCAGATTGACGCTCTTCGCGCCAAGCATCGACAACCCCACTAATCGACCATCGATTATCATCTAGAATCATGTCGGGAGTGGGGGCGGGTGCAGGTGCCTCGACGACGAGATTGGGGATTTCAATTGCTGACCAATCATCAGAACAGAATGGATGACCTTCCAATCGGGCTGGACGTTCAGCCCATTTACTCACACGAACTGGATCCAGAGAGTCGACTTCTCTCAACAGTATGGCACGCTGACGGGTTGTGAATACGTCAAGATCCACCGGCAGGAAAAGTAGATGTTCATCGGAGGTTATTGAATCAACCAAGGAGCGAATCAATTCTATCGAACGATCAAACCCATGCAGGCCAGTCAGGAATTCAAGTCCTTCAAGAAGGACGCACGCTCTATTTGAACCGAATAGGAAGCCGTCAATTTGTCGTCGGACTTCTTCCAGAGTCGTGTTACAAACGTTGTCGCCATCGCCTTTTTCAGACAGCCAAAGTGTGACAGACATTGGTAGACCAACCTCATCTTCAAGTCGCGTACCTGGAGTTCGAGAAATCACCAGTAGTGGATGGCCAATTCTGCCGAGATGGGCGGCCATCAACATGACTTCGCCGGGTGTTGATGTATCGACGAGGGCAACCATGCCGGGAAGCAATTCGGAGCCGGGGTGGAAGGGGAGAGGAGGGAGTTCTGTCACTGGTGCATCTTTGTCGTCGACATCACTGTCGGGAATCCACGCATCCAGTCGTTTCCATTGTCTACGTTTTCGCTGCCGGCGATGCCACCAAGCTTCGACTTCAAAATCTTCACCCCAAGGGAGAATTTCCCCCTCTTCCAAATGTAAAATTGCAAGTGGATGCAGGCTCTCAATCAGATCAAGGTTGATTCCCATGTGTCTGGTCAACCGACTCCCCTCTAGAGAAGCCGCTTCTTGGAGAGCACCAAGGGCAGTATGACCGGAAAGAACTGCACCGTCTGAATCTTCGTAGAGTACCATCGAAGGTGTGCCATCTCGAACGGAAATCTGGCCTACTGCGCCGCCAAGGGCGCCGGCCTCACAGCGAAGATAACCAGATTCTGAGCGCTTTTGCATATCGACCAGAAGAAGTTCTAGAACACCAACGCCACCGCGCCGCGTTTCACTGACTTCACCTGTTGGAAGTTCAACCATCCTCTCACCGACGCTACGCGTCGCCTCTAACGCCTCTTGAATCAACCGCCCCCCCAAGGGGGCGGAATGGCGTTTATAGCAGGGTCTTTGAGACGCCGTGAGATTGAAGCAGGACCAGTGAATCGTAACGGACGGCGAGGAAGCGATGGAACTCTCAGAGCAACAAACGAGCTGGCTCCAAGCTGGTATTGACAATTTCAATACCGGCCGATTTTGGCATGCCCATGAAGATTGGGAAGAACTCTGGAAGTCACTGAAGCCAAACGCGAAGCAGGAACTGATTGATGGCGTCCAGGGCATTATTCAAATCGCTGCGATGCTTTTGAATCATCAGCGTGAAAAAGTCCGTGGTGTGACCAATCTATGGACGAAAGCGAGTGCAAAATTGATTCCGGTTAGGGGTGGGCTTTTTGGAATTGATGTCATCAGCCTTTATACCGATTCAGAACCATTCCATCGAGACGTTGAAGATTTTTCATTGGACGCAAGTACCGTACAAATCAAGCAGCAATCTTGAGGGAGTCGACACTGTGCGAGGTGCATGGTCGATGCACCTTCGGATTCGATATTACTTTCCGAAACCGAAATTGCCGATTCATGGATTAATGCCAAGCGGGTTTGGATGCAGGGCGTATTTTACTTCACCCTGATTACGGTCATTTTTTTCATAATCGCTAAATTGGGTCTCATTCAATTAAATCAAGCTACTCTAATCGTTGCGATGATGGCCTTTGGTGTCGCGGCTATGAGTTTTCGAAAAATTGGCATCGCTAGAAATCAATTGGATGTCATCGCCATTTCCACTGGCCACCCTTGGCATGATTCGGATGGCGTTGGTCACACAACAGTGTTTATTCTTAACCAAGGGGAATGGGTTGGTTTGGGGGCAAATGTTCGCATCGTCACCACCAGAGATCCAATGCTTGACTTGACCCTGTTAAGAGATGGCGATTCAGAAGGCAAAATTTTGGCCCGTTGGGGTGGTGAAATTGAACCTAGTATTATGACGATGATCAATATGGCGCAAGCCTTGGCAAATGCGCAAGATCGGGATGAGGATGAGGGTGATTCATTCGAGGCAGCACGCGAACGTGAAGAAACAGGAGAAGGAATCCTAGAGCGAGAATGGATGGATACGGAAGAGGGTGCGGTTGATTATGAGCCGGGGGCGATTCTGCGCGCTTTCAAGCGTACGTTAGACGGCAGTTCGACCGATGAAGACCAATCACAAGATGACGATTAATGGGACCCCTAAGACAATATGCGGGCCTCAGGGCAAGCCCCCCGTGTCTTGGCGAGATAGACTTGATGGCCTCCCACCAGAACATCGCACCTTGGTTGAAGGTGGAAGTCTGTCGCAACGCTTCTCAAAACAACCACTCTCGATGACGCACCCTGTATTCATTGGAGGATTCTATGGACTCCTCGTTGCCATGGCCCTCTTGCTCCCGTTCGTATATGAAAAAGGATGGAATCAAGATACGATGCGTGATTGGGCGTTCCTTGGCGTTCTGTTGATGTTGATTAGCGCCATCACAGGTCATTTTTCACTGATTATCGCGAAAATTCTTCGGCGACCGCCGATTTCTCTACGAAGAATGCTAGTCTATCCGTTGCCGTTCCTCGGGCTCACCATTCTGAGTGTGATTCTAGTCACCGATATTGAATCTGAATTGTCTGACAGTGCTGCAATGTGGACGCGCTACATAGGATGGATGCTTCTCCTCATCCCAGGTCCTGTTTACGTCCACCTATCATGGGCACCCCGTTGGAGATTGCTTTGTCGTCTTGAGGAAGGTTTGGATCCCTTTGATGGTGATGTTCCGCCTTCCCCAAGTGCTGGTGTTGAGGGACTTGGTGAAGATTCTGATATGAAGATGGCAATCGAGGATATCGAAGAGGATCCTCCGATACTGCACGTCTCTGATGGTGATGAATAATCAAATCAGCCCAATCTTACGGCCCGCTGATTCGTAACCTGCCAGAATCATATCCAATTGTTCATCCGTCAGCCCTGCACACAGCTGATTTCTAACGCGAGCCGCATCTCTTGCGACCATCGGGAAAACAATGGCTCCAGCAACGATACCCTCGGCGCGGAGTGCAGCAACGAGGTCTTTGGCGATTCGACTTTCGCCACACATTACGGGGATGATGGGGGTGGTCGAAACACCGAGATCAAAGCCGAGGTTGGCCATTTCGGAACGGAAGCGATTGGTGTTCTCCCAAAGTCTGGCGTGATGTTGAGGTTCGTCAATCAAGACTTCCACGGCCGCCTTCTGTGCTGCGGCCACACCTGGTGGTTGACTTCCCGAAAGCAACCAAGAACGTGAATGATTCAGGGCATGCGTTCGCATCTGTTCACTCCCGGCGACAATGCCCCCCTGCACACCGAGAGCCTTGGAGAATGAACCAATCTCAAAATCGACCCGCCCCTGCAATCCAAAATGAGCAACGATACCTGCTCCACGTTCACCAAGGACGCCTTCACCGTGACAATCATCGACAAACACCATAGCATCGTGTGCTTCAGCCAATTCAGTAATCTCATCCAACGGACAGACATCGCCATCCATTGAAAAGACACCATCTGTGATGATGAGTTTTCGCTCGGCACCAGAATGATCCTTCAGTGACTGCTCCAATCCTTCCATGTCGTTATGGGGATACACGGATCTCTGGGCCTTGGTCAAGCGCACCCCATCGATGATTGAACCATGATTCAATTCATCTGAGATGATTACATCTTGTTTGCCCTGAACAAGGGTTGGAATCAGCCCAACATTGGCTGTGTAACCCGCACTATAGATGAGACTTGCTTCAACACCTTTGAATTTAGCTACGGCTTCTTCAGCTGCAAGATGGATGTCCATGGTTCCCGAAATAGCACGAACAGAACCACTCCCTGCACCATACTTCTCAGTCGCTTCAATCATTGCCGCGATGACCTTTGGGTGCGTAGTCAGATTCAGATAATTATTGGCTGACAACATGATCATCCGTTGACCATCGACTATGCATTCTGGCTCACTCGCACTTTCTAGAGTCGGAGGTTCCCAATTCAGGCCTTCCGCGACCAACTCCTCGTAGCGCTCGGACATCCATCGATGCTGGCGCGCCATGCACCACCCACGCCCCGATTGGCTGTTGATGCTTACGCCAAGAC
>JAPKFG010000056.1 GCA_028821675.1 Candidatus Poseidoniales archaeon | reverse complement strand
CCACCCTCTGCGACATAGGTTCGGTTTACATCGGTAATCGATACGCCACCTTCCTTGCCCCCGACAGTTGAATCAAGTCGTGACCAGAAGGTCTCATCGAACAGGTAAATCCCACCAATCGCGAACGATGAAGGTGGGTCCTCTGGCTTCTCAATGATGTCAGTGAGCCCCCCATTTTCATCGAAGACCGCCACACCGAATCGCTCAGGATCCTCGACTTCACGACCCACCAGTCGGCAACCGGGCGGGTCTTTTGCCGCTCGGAATTCGCTTACCGCATCGGTGAACTCGATGGTCGTGATGTTATCTGAGAAATAGACTAGAATTCGACTGCCTTCGACATGAGGTCGAGCCAAATTCAATGCGTGCTGCACACCCTTGGGCTCTTCTTCAATCACGTAGTGAATGTTCTCTCCAGGCAAACCCGTACCCACGTGCTGGGCAATCTGTCCAATGAATCGGTTGCCGATGATGGTGATGTCCGTGATTCCCGCTCGGCGAATGGTTGCCAGCGCGTAATCGATCACAGGTCGACGATGTAGTGGCAAAAGCGTCTTGTGCGTGTAACGCGTGAACGGATACAATCGCGAACCATGGCCGCCTGCGACTAGAATTGCTTTCATTGATTCACATCCATTCAGTACCGAGGGGGTGAGCCCACCGCATTGGCCTTCCAACCCATAGCTTGCATTTCATCGAGATTGAGTACACGACGACCATCGTAGAGAATCGGTGTACGCATGCGTGTGAGCAAGGCTGCCCAATCAATTTCCATGCATTCAGGGTGTGCTGTTGCCAACACTACCATGTCGTATCCATCTGTATTACCAATATCATCGACAACGGTAATTCCATCCGGAATATCATCCGAGGAAAGGTATGGGTCCCAAGTTGAGACCGAGATGCCAGATTCAATCAAATTCATCGCCAGCGGTTCTGTAGGGGTTTCTCGAGCATCCCCAACTCCAGCCTTGTAGGACCATCCCAAGAAGAGCACACGCCCTTCTCCAGCGGCCACACCTGATTGATACATCAGTTCGCGAAGAACACCAGCAACATGTCGCGGCATCATTCGATTGACTGCACGCGCAGCTGTAATCAGTTCAGCCGGTACACCAACCTCTTGCGCTCTTTGCATCATGTAGTACGGATCCACTGGGATACAGTGCCCTCCGACACCGATTCCAGGCGTGTAGCGGTGAAAATTCCACTTGGTTGCGGCCGCGGACAGAACATCTTCGACATCGAGGTCTAATTCTGGGAAAATTTGGGCCAATTCATTGACTAATGCAATGTTGATGTCACGCTGAACATTCTCGATGACCTTGGTTGCCTCGGCCACCTCGACCTTGCCAACATAGCGAACATCTTCGGATGTCAATCGGCGATAGAGGTGAACCAGACTTTCACCGACCTCAGGATCAGAACAACCGATGACACGGGCCACTTGACGTACACCGTGGTTGGGGTCTCCGGGATTGAATCGCTCTGGACAATAAGCCACTTCGATATCCTCGCCTTCGACAAGGCCCAACTCTGCAAGAATCGGTAACCAAGTGCTTGTCGTCACACCAGGATAGACCGTGCTTTCGAGAATGACCACCTTGCGGTTGCCCTTTCCAGCCGCCTCAAACACGGCTCTTCCAGCGCTCTCGACATAGGAGAGATCTGGTTTGAGATCATCCGAGACAGGTGTGGGTACGGTGACAATCAGCACATCGCAGGCTGCCGTGGCTTCTGCGGTATTGCGAGTGATGTTCCATCGTTCTGAACCGGGTGCTGGAATCATATCGTCAAGGTCTGGATCACCCAGAGGATTGCGACCTTCATACAGAGCATTGACAATTCGCTCAGAAACATCGACACCCCACACATTGAACCCTGCATCACGGAAGCCGATGGCGGTGGGCAGGCCGACGTAGCCAAGGCCGATGATGCCGACACTCAAGTCGCCAGAATCCGCCCGAGAGGCGAATGAGGCATCCCATCCCATGATTTTGTCGCCTAACTCTTGCTTCATGAAGCCCTCGGTCGACCAAATGCATCAAAGAACGCCGCCCGTAGGGCGGCATATGCGTGTTTTCGTGACGGGTGGCGCGGGGTTCATCGGTTCGTACGTTTGCGAAATATTGTTGCAAAACGGCGCCGAAGTCGTCGCTTTTGATGATTTTTCTACCGGTCAGAATCGAATCGATGGCGCAGATATTGTGGAAGGCGATGTGAGAAACTTCGATGAAGTACTCTCAGCAATGGCCGGATGCACCCATATTGCACATCTTGCGGCCATGGCATCAGTACCGGCATCTGTCGCCAATCCGGCCCTTTCCGAAGCAATCAATCTGCAGGGCACACTCAACGTGATTGAAGCGGCACACCAAGTCGGTGTGAAACGTATCGTGTTCTCCAGTACTGCCGCCGTCTATGGGAACGCCACAGAATTGCCTGTGACAGAATCCACCGTGACTCAATGCCAATCACCGTATGCAGAGGATAAACTCGCAGCCGAGGTCGCTATTCTCCATTCGGGCATTGAAGCCATCTCGCTGCGATACTTCAACGTCCACGGCCCACGTCAAGATCCGAACGGAGCATATGCGGCTGTCATCCCTGTATTCATCCAGATGCTGATGGACAAGAAATCACCCACCATTTTTGGGACCGGTGAAGCGACACGCGATTTCGTCAGCGTTTTCGATGTAGCTGAACTCAATCTGATGGCATTGACAACTGAAAATGAGGCTGCACTCGGCGAAGTCTACAATGTCGCCTCGGGTTCAACGATGTCGGTGTTGGAACTGTTCACCACCCTCCGTGAACTCTTGTCTTCCAAGGAACTCGAAGTACAAACTGTCGAACCGGTCTTTGCACCACCTCGGGGCGGTGACATCCTTCATTCATCCGCATCCATTGTAAAGGCGAGAGAATTGCTCGGATTTGATCCTGAAACTAATCCTTCTCTGGCTCTTTCTGCGACGGTGGAGGCGTATTGGGTGGAGCAAGCTTAGGTGCCTCGGGGAAATCTTTGCTGCCATCTTTTTTAGAAAAGTGACCTTGAGCGACCAGATCACCGAGTTTCTCAACCCCAGCCTCAATCAGTTCAGTGTCAGATTCCTCTGATTCTTTCCATGCTTTCTGTGCTTTCTCATTGCGTACGATATTGGCTTCTTCAAGCAGCTTCTCACCCTCGGTCAATTCACCTTCGATTCCTTCAAACTCGGGTCTTGGAGTCATGGCATCGATGCGTGGCATATTTGCATCGATGGTGTCTGCACCTGAACCTTCAGCTGGCCCTTTGGGATCCTCAGCACGGGTTTTGTAAACCACCCGTCCCCATTTGTCTCTCTCTTTGGCCAACTCTCCGCCTTCTTGGGGCCGCATCAACACATCGAGAATGTCGGGGCCACCCGGCATGCCGAGAACTCGTGCTGCAAACGTTCGTCCCTCTTCATGCAACATCGGTGCGATGTCAAGGCCTTCCAACAACGCATTCTGAAATTGAGTGTAACGCTGTCTACCTGATATCCGGCCCAATACGAGACCAATCAATAACGAGAACGAAAGTGTCAGGATTGATTGGGGGGAAGAGAGTGAGAGTTTGAACAGATAGAGTAGCACCATCGCGATAATCAAACCTGTTGGTACCCACACCACGGTTCGCTGTAGAACAAGCCCTCGTCGCAACTTCTCCATCTCGTCAACGCCGAGCGGGGCCGCCCCGACCCAGATCAAATCTTCACGTGACACAAAGAGGTCTCAGGCGAAGTCTGCGTTGAAGGCTTCTATCCAATTATCCTCATTTGGATTGATTATGGGGCGAGCCTTGAGTTTCAACTCTGGAATCCTAGGGGGTGTCCGCGAGGGACGTTTAGAAATCACTGGAATCGGGATGCTCCGCGATACATCTTCCGAACCACTCACTAATACTGAATCTTGAACGGAGATATTCGATGTTCTCGGCTCAAGTGCCAAGCGATGCAACAAATCACTCATCGTTCGCTGCATATCTCGACTTTGTTCGGCGAAAGCCTCGGTTAGTCTACCGCTTTCATCAGCCAATTTTCGTTGCGCCCGATGCGCATCATTGGATTGAGATCCGAGTACGTTTTGCATGGTTAAAATCATTCCATCCCAACGACGATTGACATCATCAGTCCGCTCTTCAAATTGAATTAGCATCAATTCTTGTGATTCAATTAATCGCTGTGCTTCTTCCATCGCTCTCGCTTGCGCTTGCAGAGTTTCTCGCTGACTCTCGATTAATTTCCGTGCTTCTGGCGCGCCCACAGAATCCCGTCGTTCTAGTTCGGAACGAACCAAATTGAGTTTTTGATTCTGGGACTGTAAATGATGATTCAATCGACCAATTTGCACACTTGTGTCTTTCAGTCGGAGATATTGTCCGTTAATCACGTGTCGTAATCGCCGTTTTTCAGCACCACTTCTTGGCAACTCAAACAACAACAGAACATAGGTCCCAATAATGGCACCAAGGGTTGGTTCACCGAGGATTATTGTTAACCAAATCCCCGCCGCGAGGGCCGCTAATATTGATACTAGTCTAGACATCCCAATCAGTATACTCTGTGTCGGGTCCCCTTTAGTGAGAATCGTGGGGGTTCCCGGGGACCCTCGCTAATCGAGGATGAATTCGTTCTCAGCCACTTCAATGATGCTGCCCTGTTCTATCAGCCATTCAAGAGCTTCAACCAATTCTTCAGATTCGATTCCTCGAGGGATGAGTGCAATACCCAATGATTCCAACGTCACTGGCAACTCTCCTTTCCCTGCTTTGTCTTCAATGTGGAATAGGATGGCTTGCGCACAGATCGCGAGCAACGGATCATCTCCAACATCATCTGGCAGGTAATTCAGATGTGCTGATGCGGGGTGCAATTCCCAAGCACCTTCTTCGATACCTCCGTCATTTTCGTCGGGAGGATTGGGGCTGAACACATCGAATAGATTGCACTGGCGGGTGCCACCTTCGTCGAGTTCAATATCTCTTCCGATTCGATTTGCGAGCGCTTCTAACCGCGAGATTCGCTGTTCCAACCGCATCTTCTCCCGGCCCAGGTTTGCCTCGATGATTTTCATTTCTTCATTGGCTCGTTCTACCAACCAATCATTCATGTCCCAATCAGGGTCAAGCCGGAGCATGGTGTCCCATAGGCGTTGTAATTCCTCTGGCAGAGTCGAAGCATCTAACCGTGGACGCTCATCATGATCAGTAGGAGTTCCTGACATCTTCATGAACGTTGTAATGACGGTACATGAAGAGTTCGTTTATGCACTGACTTTTTTATGTGGGCAAACGGATGCACCCATTCATGTAGGGGGAACGATTGGCAAGCCGCATGACGTCTTACACCTTGGCCTTGCTTCCCGGCGATGGCATTGGACGAGATGTCATGGCCGAGGCTGAAAAGGTCCTCAGTGTAATTGAACAACTAACTCCCATTTCACTCACCATCAACAAAATTCCCTGCGGTGGCCAACACTATCTGGACACAGGTGAAGAATGGCCAGAAGGGAGTTTTGAATTCTGTCGCGACGAGGCAGACGCCATATTGCTTGGTGCTGTTGGCTGGCCCGGAGCGATTACTGAAGATGGAGATTTAGCTGGCGGCTCAGTCATTCTCGGATTGCGCAGTGGGTTGGATCTCTACGCAAATGTTCGCCCGATTCGGTTGTACGAAGGTGTTCGCCACAAAATACACGGAGAGTTCAGACAGATTTGGAAACCGGGAATGGTTGACATGCTCATCATTCGAGAGAACACCGAGGGCCTGTATCATTCACTCCTTCGCCGTTCTGCTGACAAGGCTCAAGGCCGAGATTCTTGGGAGCCGCACACAATGGATTTCCCTGGTCTTGAGGGCGAAGTTGCTTGGGACCCTCGCCCAATTTCACGTCACGGTAGCGAGCGTGTAATTCGGTATGCATTTGATGCCGCTCAACGTCGCAATGGCGCTCCAGGTGACGGCAAAACACGCGTCACATGTGTAGACAAGTCGAATGTAACACGGGGATGCCAACTTTTCAATCGTATTTATCATGAAATCGCTGAGGACTATCCAGATACCGAAACTGATCATGCATACATCGACGCATTCTGTATGTGGGTCGTGAGAAATCCCGAATGGTTCGACGTTGTCGTGACGCCGAACATGTTTGGAGATATCAGCACGGATTTAGCCAGTGTTTTACAGGGTGGCATGGGAATTGCTGCCAGTGCCAATCTTGGCGATGAACATGGTATGTTTGAGCCCGTGCACGGTTCGGCCCCCAAATATACGGGACAAAACATCACCAATCCAATGGCGATGATTAACAGCGTTTCACTAATGTTTGATTGGCTGGGTGAAACCAATAATGCCGCCGATTGCAAGGTGATTGCTGACTTCATCGACAAGGCCGTCACAGAGACATTGATGGGTGGCATACTCACCTATGATTTGGGTGGTACCGCCAAAACCAGCGAGGTTGGCGATGCAATTGTTGGCGTTCTTGAAACCCTCTTGCGTAAGCATTTCGCAGTCGCTTGAGATTACTCTTCTGAAGCCCCGTGTTTCGCACGTTCATTCCGCATTGCCTCTTCAAATTCAGACCACAATTCTTTTTCGACTTCAGCTCGAATGACAGGAACCATCTCTTCGACGACCTGTTGGCGAACTTGGTCACGAATGGCTACAGCCACTTGACCGACAATCTCCTGTTCAATTTCAGCGCGCAAACTGGCTTTAATCTCTTCAACATTGATTCCCAATTGAGGAAAACCGTCGATGAAGCCTTCCTCCTGTCTATGAATCAATCTCGCTCGTTCGTCTGCCATGTGTTCGATGTGTTGTTCAATTCTCTGAACAACTTCACTACTCCATTCAGAATGAGGGTCGGGTAAACGGCCTTGACTCACCAATTGTTGCAACATCTGTACACTTCGAACTCGGACAGGATCACCTGCCAAATAATCAGCAGCACCGGTGACAAAAGAGAGGATTGCTTCAACGAATTCACCCTCGGGAATTCCAGCAGCACACCCAGGACATTCAGTGACATGCCCATCATCAACAGGCTTTTTTGAGGCCATTTCAGAATCTTGTTTCTTTGACTTTCGTCGTACTGGTTTTTGAGGTTCATCAATGTCAAAAGAAACTTGAGACGCTAGAAACGAGTCCCCTTCACGGAGAAGCCTGTCCTGCTCTTCTGACATCTTGATTCGTACCTAGGTAACTTTCACTACGCAAAAGGATTCTCCCGAACGGGGACCGGATTCGCCCACTTATGCAGCATCGTCAAGAATTCGGAGCATTTCAGATACCACTTCGCGTAAGTTTTGTTCATTATCCCAATCATCATCGGGGATTGACCTTCCATCAATCAAATCATCAAGAAGGAGTGGCAAACATCGAGTGAGTTCATCGACAATAGTGATTGTTGCTTTCCTCGCCGTCCTCGACAACGGATTCAAATCAATGGCACACACCGTTTTCCCCATTGCGATTAGTGCCTCACATCGATCCCCATCTTCTAGTGGCACTAGAATCACATCTGCAGACAAGATTCCATCAGAGTGACAATTCGCTCTAGGCCCATCCAAATTTGGGATTCGACCATCGGGTGTCGCTCCAAGGATTGGAACGAGAGAAATCTGTTGACGGAATTCAGGATACAGAATCGCCGCCTCCTCTCGTTGGACTTCAAGTGCTGAAAGCAATGCTTCCATTCGTTCTGGGGTACGGTAGTAGATGTTCACTTCAACCGGACAACCTAACACCGCCGCACATGTGAGTAATTGTGGCCCCGCGAGGGCAACCGTATTTCCATTGACTGAAATGACTGGGCCAAGTGCTGATAGGAGTCTCGCGGCGACTTCAGCAACCGCTTTTCGCGCTGCACCGCAGGTTCGTTCACCCAAGAGATAGTCAAAGGCCTCACCCCGCCCATGGGCAATCAATGCCGATTCAGCCAACATTCCAGCAGCAGCCGCGTCAGTCAATCGCTTTCGAGCCATCAGTGAGGCATAACGTGGGTGTGTTGTAGGGACTTCGCCCATCTCCTCACACTCCTTCAAAGATGCACGTGAGATCAAGGGGTGGAGCGGCACGATGCAAGCCTGAGGTTGAGATAATATCAACCTTGGAACTCTGCCACGCGCCCAATTCTTCGAAGACGATATTGCCGCTGGCCTCAATAGTCACATATTCACGAAGTCCTCTGGTCTCGATGTCCAAGACCGCATCCCGAGTCAATTCAGGTCCCATGTTGTCCAGCATGATGTTGAGTTTTACACCTTCCTCATATTCAAGCATCCGTTCAGCCCAAGCCTCAGCAGCAGCCAGTGCTTCGTCTAAGGTTTGAACTTCCACCGTGACGAAGGCTCCAATCGAATCAATTTGGACATCTCGCAGGACTGTGCGAACACGCGCGGGCCCAACGTCTCCCTTTTCAGCGGCTGAAGCGAGATCGTTTTCCTTTAGCATAAGCGCATCTGCTCTATGAATTCGGTGTGTTAATCCGCCACCTATTGCAACTGCTGCCTTATCCAGAACTCCCCAGGCTGTTTTGCGGGTGGCTGCGAGTGGGATTTGCGAATTCGCAACCCAACGTGCGGTATTTGTTGCAATTCCACTGAGGCGGCCGAGAATATTCAGGATGATTCTTTCACAGACCAAGATTTGATGCCGCCCACCTTCGATGGTCAGAATACATACCCCTGCATCAATTTTCGAACCTTCACTGTGTGTCCAAGAAAATCGTGCCCCTGGCATCCATTCTTTGAGAAGAATATCAGCGACATAGAGTCCAGCCAAAGTCCCTTTTTCGCGAGCGTGAATTTCGGCCTTTGTTCTTCGATTTGCACTCTCGATGGGTTCGTGAACTCCTTCGTCGGCCATCATTGCGGTAATCCATCTACGTGCACTTTCCACGAACCACTCGGTCGGTCCATCATCGACAATCAACTGCCGCCGCCGATCATGTGGTGGAATCAAATTCTCCACCTGTTCGGCCGTTTCGGCGAGGACATCACCGACATTATTCGCCGCGCCAATCGGCGTATCACCTTCGGGGGACACTGTATCGCCGAACCACCAGGGGGTTTTCACCCTCTCGGCGGCCAATAATGTCCAGATTCCCCCTTTCGCCGCCTTCATGACCCCCTCCCACCTCGCTTTGCATTATGCGACGCGTAGGTGTGGTTGGTGATGGTCTGAGTGGCCTGCTTGCGGGCCTTGGAGCTAGCAGTAGCGGCGCCGAAGTCGTCATTTTTGGCCATTCGGAACCAATTGGTGGCCTTGCCTCACCCGTTGACCCTGATACGGAGTGGTTGTTTGACCGAATACCGTTATTCTGGAGGCACGGAGGGTCATTGGATGTGATGTTGAGGAGATTGAAGATTCACATGCCAACCCGTAAGGTGCCCCTTTCGAGAATGGCGGTTGTTCGTGACGATCAGCGCCATACTCTTCCAACAAGATCCAGTATTTTTCGCCTATCCCGGGGTACCATGAATCCTGCATGGGTATCACTGATTAAAGCCGCGAGAAACGGCGATATCTCCGAGATTGAGGGTTTTGAAAAAGACGCAGCCACATTGCTCTCAATCCTTTGGAATTTCGACCCAACACCGGATCCAAAAGCCATCCTCAACCTCGGTTGGAAACAACACGCTAGAGTCGCCCTCGACGGATGGGTCGGGGCGAGCGGTCGCCTGATTGCAGCATGCCTGCAGACGGATGTTACCTTTCACTTGGATGGCCGAGTGACTGGATTTCGGAGAAGTAAGGATGGCACGGTCGATGGCGTCAAACGAAAGGGGAGAGTCCTCCCCGTCGATGCAGTGATTCAAGCCTACACAGGGCGTATTCCACCTCATATTCACTCGTTGTTTGGTCGCTATCTAGGACTTGAAGGAAATTTCCTCCTTCCTCACGTCGTATTGTGGGATGCTGATCGAGAAGTTCTTCTGGTTGATTTGGGGTCATTGATGCCCGAACG
>JAPKFG010000055.1 GCA_028821675.1 Candidatus Poseidoniales archaeon | reverse complement strand
GCATCTGCAGTGGAGGAGTGATTTAGATGAGTGGAAAAGAATACAGAACAATCACGGATGTAAAGGGGCCTCTTGTGTTCCTGAATAAGACAGAACCTGTTGCCTTTGGTGAAATTGTGCAATTGCGCTTGACCGATGGAACCATGAAGAACGGGCAAGTACTCGATACCAGTGACGACCTTGTTGTCGTTCAGGTGTTTGAAGGTACAGCCGGTGTTGATCTTGGCACCGGTGTCAAATTCATGGGAGACGTGTTCAAGCTCCCTGTGAGCACGGACCTCATCGGTAGAATTCTCGATGGTGCCGGACGTCCACGTGACGGTGGCCCTGACATTGTCGCTGAGTCCAATGCGGACATCATCGGTGCTGCAATCAACCCCTACAGCCGCCAGTCACCTCACGATTTCATTCAGACTGGAATCAGTGCGATAGATTGCTGTACGACACTCGTTCGTGGACAGAAGTTGCCAATTTTCAGCGGTTCTGGCCTACCTCACAACGACATCGCCCTGCAGATTGCACGTCAAGCCAAATTGACCGATTCTGATGAAGAGTTCATTGTGGTGTTCTGTGCCATGGGAATCACTGCTGAAGAATACAACTTCTTCCGAAGTGACCTAGAACGCACTGGGGCACTAGAGAATGCTGTACTGTTTGTCAATCTGGCAGATGACCCAGCAGTCGAGCGTTTGATTACCCCGCGATTGGCCCTAACCGCTGCGGAATATCTTGCATTTGAGAAAGACTATCACGTTCTCGTGATTTACACAGATGTCACCAACTACTGTGACGCATTGCGTCAGGTCGGTGCCGCTCGTGAAGAAGTACCAGGTCGACGTGGTTATCCAGGTTACATGTACACGGATCTCGCTATGCTGTATGAGCGCGCAGGTCTGGTGAAGGGAAAGAAGGGAAGCATCACGCAGTTCCCGATTCTCACCATGCCTGGTGACGATATCACCCACCCAATTCCAGATCTTTCTGGATACATCACCGAGGGTCAAATTGTGATTTCTCGTGAGTTGCATGGTTCGGGTATCTATCCACCCATCAACGTACTACCCAGCCTGTCTCGATTGATGGGCGGTACCATTGGTGAGAAGACGACGCGTGAGGACCACAAGTCCGTCTCTGATCAGATGTACGCTGGATATGCTCAAGGACGCGAATTGCGCGGACTTGTCGCCATTGTTGGTGAAGATGCTTTGAATGAACGTGATAAACAGTTGTTGGAGTTCTCAGCCCTCTTTGAGGACAAGTTCCTACGACAGAGTCGTGACGAGGATCGTTCGATCGATGAGACACTGGATTTATGCTGGGATCTCATGCAGAACATTTCGACCAAGTATCTGGTTCGATTGGACCAGAAGTGGATTGACAAATACCATCCTACAGAAAAGAAATGAGTGCACTGTGTTATTGATTGAAGGAGGTGAGAATCATGGCGTTGGACATCAAACCCACACGTTCTGAACTCATCAACCTCAAGCGACGAATCAAGCAGACGCAGAACGGCTATAATCTTCTCAAACTCAAGAGAGATGGTTTGTTCCACGAGTTCCGAATGCTGCTTTCTGAGATGATTGAGGCGCGAGAAGGCCTCGTTCAGACTTACAGGGAAGCCGTGCAGGGCATCAGTTTGGCCGGTGCAATCGAAGGTGGCCTTGCAGTGAAGAGTGCCGCCATTGCGATTTCTAACCACCCTGAGGTGGAAGTCAAACCGCGCAACATCATGGGTGTGGTTGTACCCAGTGTGGAAGGCAGCAACTTGACGAGTACGATTATGGATCGTGGCATGGGTCTCATCGGCGGTTCAGCATACATCGATGAGGCTGCCGACGGATATTCGAAACTCATTGAAAGAATTGTCAAAGCAGCTGAGATGGAGGCCACCCTCAAGCGATTACTTGTGGAGATTGAAGCCACAAAACGTCGAGTCAATGCGCTTGAATTCAAGGTCATTCCTGAAATGAAGGAGGCTCAATCTTTCATCCAACTACGACTCGAAGAAATGGAGCGAGAAGAGACGTTCCGTCTCAAGCGATTCAAGAACAAGTGAGCAGGACCATAGGTCCTGCTCGTTACTTATGAGGGGCGTGGGTCATATATCGGTTGAAGGGTCGCCCATCCCACCAGAGGTGGGAACATGACCGAGTCAGACGCGATTGAGCCGATCCGTATTGATGCAGATCTCTGGTCACATCGTGACCTCCTTGAGCGCGTTGTTCAACGCTGGTTCCACATCATCGAAGAGATGCACGATGTTGAAATCGGCTGGGAGGTGACACTCAGTAATCAGCAAGACAGCGCTGAAGATGCACTAAACGCGTTGAATCGGCATTTGAGAGGTCTTTCGTGGATTGCCATTCTGCAAGAAGGGAACCCCTACGACCTCATCATTTTGCCAGAACCGCCTCGTGGAATTGGACTTTCCAATGGCCAGACTTCTGCGATTTGGGCAGTCTTCACGATTTTCTTGACACTGGCAGGCGCTGCTTGGTTACAACTTCAGGATTCGGAACTGAAGTTGACCAATATTGACTTGCTCGTCGATGCCTTTTGCTGGTTTGCCATACCCATCTCATTAGTGATGTTCATTGGCAGCGATTTGCGTCGAAGAATTGGGCTTAGAAGCGGTGTAGATTTAGGCTACCACATCCCATTGGCAGTTCCGTTTCTAATGACACCTGGATCCCCTATCTGGCCCTTTGGTCTGATTGGATTCACGAGCCAACGGAGGATGGATTTGGTTGCATTTAGAGATCGAAAATCTCTTGCAGCAATGACACTCATTACACCGTTGACATTGATTTTGTCAGGATTCGCCTTTACACTCATGGGTTATTGGCTGACCTCGAATACATCTCCTCATTTCGGCAGCACTCCAACGATGGTGAATCCATCCTTGTTCCCAGAATTCATATTGAGTCTGGTCTTTACTTCTGAAGAAATCTCTCTTCGTTCAGCCTGGTTGCATCCATTGGGATTGGCGGGAATCGCCCTTACCACAATGGGTTGGATTCTATTGCTGCCCTTACCCGGATTCCCTGGAGATCGTCTCCTTTCTACCCTGTTGGATCCTGGTGAAATGGAGGAGGGAAGTACTCAGACATGGCTTTTCGTCGGCATTCTCTCCGCGGGAATATATGTTCTCTTGAATGGGGGATACTGGCCATGGTTGGTCTTGATTGGATTGGGTGTCTGGCGACGATTCAGTCCCGAATCTAGTGCGACCCCATTCGTTTTGAACGAATCAAAAGGATTTGATAAAAGTAGCAAAAATCAATTTGGAATTGTGATGGTTGTGCTTCTTTTACTTGGATTCCCTGGTCTAGTGCCGGTTGATAATCTTGAGAATTGGGACGCCGGACTGGACACCACAGAATGGCCAACTGAGGTCTACTTTTCTGCTGATGAAGATGTCCAAATTACATTTCCACTACTGACGGAGGGTGTCATGTCGATAGACGTTGAATTCCAATTCCGTTGGCTTGGTGCCATTGAACATAGCCAGATTGCTGACGGTTGTGGGCATCCGTGGGAGTCTTGTACTTTCAATGACATCGGCCCGATTTCCGAACAATCGTTGGAGGTGGAATGGCCATCTCCGACCCTCGGTCAAATTGGTGGCCCATCAGTCCTACAGATTATTTGGCTTGAAGATGGATTGTCAAGAATCCATGAAGTGAATCTCACCCCCGACGTCACACCGATGCCGCTTGATATCGCTTGGAATTGGGATGGTGATTCTGAGACCCCTCGATATTGCACGAATGTCACATTGGATGACGAGAGGGCAGGAAATATCACCATTGACCCCAATCACATCTATGCGCCCCTGTTCTCATTTGACGGTGTACAAAGACTTGCCATTCCAGCGGGAGATGAGATGGAGGTGTGTACCACTGGTCTGTTTGGTTCTCATCGTCTTACCTACATCGATGGAGCGATTGCCCCGGGCCTGATTGTGACTATGGATGACGGCACCATCCTTCGGTGGAGTCTCCCTGTACAAGGGATGTCTCCTGAGCGTGCATCGGGGGCATGGCCTGCTACTGCATCAGGGTGGGGCCAAAGCAGCTGGAAATACATCGCACTCCTCGAAGAGGATGCCCCCCTCATCTGTCCAATGGACCGAGTAAGCACATCGGTTCCGACTGATGAGAATGGGTCTTGGATCCTGAATCTTTCAGATATTCCACTCGCACCACTGCCAGAGAATCGTGAGAACGGCACCATCATTTTGCCTGATTCAGGACGCATCATCGTTTGTGGTGAAAGCCAGAAGAGCTGGTATGCAGATATTGTTACAGCAAATGGTACATTGAATCATGCCGGCGGAGGGGGATGGACTTACGTGATTCCTGACTGGGTCAATGTGGACGACCAACCCATCGATGTAAAGATTGAAACTGCGGCTTTCGGAGTCACGGCGGAGTGGGACATATCTGATTTCACTCTGGAACCTGGCCAACAAGTACCTGCCCTCAACGGGACACCGACGGGCAATCCCGAAATTTTCCAGTTATTTTGGTTTGAACCGACAGAGGACCTTTGGACCATGCATCTCGTGGCCCATTGTATTGCACCAGAAGGGTGCGGTGGAGGTGATGACTGATGCGTGTGGCCGTACTGGGGGTGGGTGCCATTGGTGGCTTGGTTGCCTCACGCCTCGCGCGCGCGGGATGTGAAGTACTGCTATGCGCACGCGGAGAAACGGCTCAAGCACTCGAAGCGGTGGGCCTTCTGCTCGATACCCCTGATGGTCGAACCATAGCGCTGGCCCCCGATCGTTGGACAGTCCTCGATACCACTCAAGGTGAGGTGCCAGTCGAAATGCAAGGTTGGGCTGATTTTGCCATTCTATGTGGGAAAAGTTACGATATACCAGATTTGTGCCGAATCTCTGACAAGGTTCTGTCACTCAATGGGATTGCCATGTGTCTATCCAATGGAATTGGACACATGGATAAACTAGCGAATTTTGTCGGCAAGCATCGTGTCATCGGCGCATCAACTACACACGGAGCCATTCGCATAGGCCCGGGTGAAGTTCGTTGGACCAGTCGCGGTACCATCAAGATGGGGGCCTTTGAAGGCAGTGACCTTGAACCGGTTGAGCCCAGAATCGACAGCCTCATGTCCGCTTTTGATGAAGCCGGCCTACACCCCATCTGGTCGGAAGACATCAACAAGACCATCTGGACGAAACTGTTGCTGAATGTGGCCATCAATCCTGTGTGTGCAATCGTTGGCGTTCTGAATGGTGAGATGCTCCAGAATCCAGAACTGTTTGAAACGGGCCTAGCCGCCATGGAGGAGGCTGCTCGCATCGCATCTGCAGAAGGGGTTGACCTGACTGACTTTGACCTCGCACAATCCCTTGAGGATCTTTGTCGGGCAACAGCTGATAATCGTGTGAGCATGCTCCAAGACATCATGGCGGGTCGAGAAACAGAGATTGATTCGATATGTGGGGAGGTTGTCAAGCGTGGCGAATCCTTGGGCATCCCTACCCCCCGAAACCAAACATTGCATGCTCTTGTGAAGGGAATTGAGCAGAGTACCCGTTCCTAATCATAATCCAAATTGTGATGCAGACCAACGTTTTCTTTCCGGTTCAATGCAGCTGCAGTGACGAGTCGTGAAACATGAATCATGTTGCGCAACTCGATGACTTCTTGAGTTGGCAGGCTGCCTCGCCATATTCTATCCACTTCTTCTCGGAGTAATTCAAGTCGACGTTGCGCTCGTTGTAATCTCGCATCGCGTTTGACCAGCCCAACATCATCGGTCATGGTTGATTGCAACGCAATTCGGTCACTTCTCAAAGGAGAATGTTCAATCAAATCCGACAATCCATCAGCCCGCCATTCAGGAAGGTTAGCATCATCCAGATTTCTTGAGACATTTTCAATCACATGCTCGGCACATCTATGGGAGAATACAACCGCTTCCAGCAGGCTGTTCGATGCCAAGCGATTGGCACCATGAAGGCCGGTGCAAGCGGCCTCTCCAATAGCATATAGACCGGGGTACTGTAACTCATTTGAGTAGGGTTTATGTTGCTTAGATAACCCGTTTTCATCAACGGAAATTCCACCCACCATATAGTGTGCAGCAGGTGCGACAGGCAATGCATCTACGCCGAGTTCTAATCCATGTTTTTCTAATCTAGATTGAATCGTTGGAAATCGTTCCTTCATCACATTCTTTTCAAGATGAGATGTGGCCAACCAGACCGAATTCTCCCCGCTTTTCTTCATTTCTTGGTCTGCTGCTCTCGCAACAATATCTCGGGTGGCCAAGGAACCCCTTGAATCATGATTTAGCATGAAAGAATATTCTGAAGGTCTGCCCCCACTTTCCTTCCATTTCTGGAGATCTCCACTCGTCATCAGAATCGCACCATGTCCTCTCAATGTCTCGGTAATCAGAAACGGCCTTTCTCCAGGAAGGGCCAGAGCCGTGGGGTGGAATTGTACGAATTCTAAATCACGAACTTCCGCTCCTGCTCTGTGGGCCATCGCAATTCCATCTCCGGTTGCTACAGATGGATTTGTTGTCTGCCGATAGATGTGACCAGCCCCGCCCGTTGCGATAATCACGGCTTGTGCAGATATTGTTCGAACCTCCCCGTTAGGTGTCAGAATCCAAATGCCAGCAATGCCTTTGATTTCTGCCGATTTATCCTTCAGAATCAAATCGATGGCCATGTGAGATTCTAATAATTCTAGATTTGGAGATGTCCTAGCTTCGACGATGAGTGCTCGTTCTATTTCCGCTCCCGTCGCATCCTTTGTATGCAGAATCCGTCGCGATGAATGTCCACCTTCCATGGCTAAATCAAATCCATCTTCATTGGAATCGAATTGGACTCCCGATGCAATCAAATCCTCGATACGTTCTGAGGCTTCTCTGACGACCATTTCCACAATTTCCGGCTGACTAAGGCCACAACCGGCTTCGATAGTGTCATTGATGTGAGCTTGAAGATCAGTATTTGACATCGCAGCAGCGATGCCGCCTTGCGCCCAATTAGTGGATGAGTCCGAGAGATTTTTCTTGGTCACGACGAGGGTTGACAATCCTGCTCTGGCACAGCGGGTTGCTACAAAAAGGCCCGCAATTCCAGATCCGACAACCACAACATCAGCCAAAATTGCTCACCCTTCCCATTCCGTGGTTGGCATTATTGCATTCAACGTTACCCTCTCCGGGGGAACCCGTCGATAGTCATAATACTCGCCCGGTATACAATGAACACAATGGGTCGAGGAAAGCATGTCGCTAAACTCGCGGTCGGCCTGTTACTCTCCGTCCTCACAATCTGGAACATTCATATCGGCTTTTATCAGATGGGCAGTGGCGAAATGCACAAGCTTGTCCTGACCATGGTTTTCAGTGGTGCATGTAGTGAATCAGCCATTCAGGCCGATTTGAATAGCGTGGGCATTTCCCAATGTCTGCAATCCTTGGGGACGTGGGAACCCATCGACGTCGTTCTCTTGTCCGCCGGCCTGTTGCTGACATGGAAGGCTCTACGTTCTATGTTCTCAAGCAAACGGCTCCTCAATCGAAACGAGCGTCAAGGGAAGAATTTCCAGAGAGTCGGTATGCTTGTTGCATTGGTGGGTACGGCGGATTTGTTTGGAATGCTGACCGAGAATGGCCAGCCACTAGACGCCAGTGAACTGTTTGGTTTCTCGTTCCCCAATGGTGTGTCCCTCCTTCTGTTGACCATCGCCCTCCTCATCTCCTTGGTCGGTGGGTCGATGCGTAAACGGGGGCGAGGTCGTTCAAGCGACAGAGATTCTGGTTCTCGTCGATTTAAAGGTCCAGCCGAACTCCATTTGGGGGGTGATTTCTCTGTGGGTGACCTTCGTCGAGCACTCATGCTCGATGCCTTTGAGGATCCATTCCAGGTCAATACAGATGACAATTGGGGCGAGAAAGTAGGACGCACTTGTCACTACTGCAATGGAGTAGGTTGTAACCAGTGTGGAAATAGTGGTACTTTGGGCTGATAACTAAACGCATCACGGCGGCGCTAAAACCAGTGTAAAATCCAATTCTTCTCGTGTACGCGAGGGGTGGTGTTTATAGCGGTTGCAAATTCAACGGCATTCTGACGTGTATCTTCGTGATACACAAACAGGTGAGATGGGATGTATCTGAAGGCGATAGAGTTAGAGAATTTCAAATCTTTCAAAGGTGAGATGGTAATACCGTTTGAATTGGGTTTCACAGCGATTACTGGCCCCAATGGAAGTGGGAAGAGTAACTGTGGAGATGCAGTTCAATTTGTGCTTGGACCACGCAGTGCGAAGAGTTTGCGTGCTCAGAACGTCAAAGATCTAATCTTCAACGGTGGTAAGAAGGACAAACCCGCTCGCTCATGTACCGCAACTCTGGTGTTTGATAACGCCAAGGATGCCTCTGGTAATCGTCGTCTACGAGTCGATACCGATGAGGTCCGATTCACTCGAACGGTCAAGTTGAATCGAAAGAATGACTCCGTTACGGCTTACTATCTGAACGAGCGTTCATCCACCAGTACTGAATTTAGGCGAATTCTAACCGAGGCCGGAGCTCGTGGCGATGGTTACAACATCGTCCTACAGGGTGACGTCACGCTATTGTCTACCATGACCACTCGAGAACGACGCAAAGTGCTCGATGATGTCGCAGGCGTCACAGCCTATGACGATGAAATCAAGCGTGCAGACAGACAACGAAAGAAGGCCGAAGAATATCTTGAACGCATCACTCTTCTCGAAGATGAACTCAAAGGACGTCTGAAAACCCTGAGCAAGGAGCGAGAACAGGCGATGAAATATCGCAATCTTGCGGATGCTTTGGAGAATGCTCGAGTTACCGCCATTCACGCCCGTCATCGCTCACGTCTGAACGATATCCAGATGATTGCTGACGAACGAACCGGTTACCTTTCCCGGGTTGAGGAGTTATCCGCATCAATCCGAGAGACCAGTGCGGAATTGCTAGAGTTGGATGATGAAATTGCTGGTATTGAACGGCAACTCGATTCTGTGCTTGGCGACGACGGCAAGGCGCTCGGAGAACGACTTCGAAAATTAGAGGTGGATGTTGAAACTCGCAAGGACCGAATTTCAGATTCAGAGTCAGCCGCCGAAGAGGCTCAGGACGAACTCACCATACTTTCCAAAGAACAGGCCAGTGCTCATGATGCGCTTGAACAACATCAAGTCGACCTATCCGAGGCCGAAGATGCCCTAGTCAAGGCCGATGCTGACATGACATCCGCCACGGCTGAAGAAAAGGCTGCACGCGATGCCATTTCAGGTGGCGATCGTGCCACACATGATCTCAATCGAGCCTTTGGTAAGGCCACCGATGCCGTCACCAAGGCTGACGAAACTCGGGTCACAGCCTCACTTGAGGCGGATCGTGCTCTCAATCAGGTCACGATGACAGAGGAACGTCTCGCCGAACTTGAAGAGTCTCTTGCTGACGCCCGCCTAACACGAGATGATCAACAATTGGTTGGTGAAGATTTGCAGATTGGCGATGGCGATAATGACCGTGGCCAGTTGGCCGAAGAACTCACTCGTCTCCAGCGCGAAGAGCGTACATTGATGGAACAAACCGATGGTGTTGAGCGCCAGGTCCGCGAAGCCGAGCGTTCCTTGGCACGGGCACAAGGTGAGATGGAGAACAAATCGGGCGCCAAAGCCGGTCTTGCTCGGGCCGTATCGGCAATCATGACTCTCAAAGATTCAGGTGAAGTTCAAGGGATTCTGGGCCCGTTGGGTCAATTGTGTGAACCGAAGGATGCTGAACATGAAGAGGCACTAGGATACGCACTCGGTGGTGGGATGAATAGCATCATCGTCCGAGATGATGAAACTGCGGCCACCTGTATCAAGTGGCTGCGTGACAATAAGGCGGGTAGAGCCACATTCCTACCACTCAACAAACTCACCGTTCGAAGGCCGGGTGGAAAAGCGGTCATGACGGCACGCCAAGATGGTGTGGTTGGCTTTGCCTTCGATCTTCTGGTTTATGACGAATCAATTGAATCTGC
>JAPKFG010000054.1 GCA_028821675.1 Candidatus Poseidoniales archaeon | reverse complement strand
TGATTGAAGGAAAGAAACACATCAAGATCTTCACCAGGAACCAATGTTAAATTCCAAGAGAAATTTTCACCTTGTCTGAGAAACGGCCCTTGCGCGTTTGCACCATTCCACCGGGAAGAAATGACTTGCTCCAGGGGGCGACTCCCGTTTGCGGACAACCACTCGTTCGCCAACTGTGAGCGATTTGTTTCATTCATCATGTAGGAATCATGAATCCAGATATTCGCTGATGAATTAGTATCGTAGTCAATGAGGTTGGCAAGATTGGGTAGCCCCCACCCCTGCTGCGCATCAGGAGCCACACCCCCTCCCATAGAATCCGCTGACAACGCCAACAATGCTCGCAACTGCGGCCCGGATGGCACAAACCCTTCCTCAGTGAACCACCCATCCTGTACCATTTGTTGAATCACAGCTGTGATTGATGCACCCATCGGAGTAGACATACTCGTTCCAGTGCTTGAGCGCATATCGTCGTTGAACGAGGACACATTACCGTCCGCAGCCGCGGAGATGATCCCAACGGCAGGAGCGACAATAAAATTCCCACGCAATCCCTCCTCCGTCGGCCCTTGTGAGGAAGAAGAATAGAGACCAGTGGAATTGTCATGTAGAGATCCCCCTACAGAAACGACATTTCGAGCATTCGCCGGCTCAAAGAATCGATTCGGATTATTCCCAGGTGCGATAAATGCAAGCGACCAAGGCACCTCACGATGCCATAGATCGAACTCAGCGCTCCGCAGTGTGTAAGCTTCAGTGTCATCCCCCCAACTATCGGAGTGAATCACTGCACCATTGGCAAATGCCTCTGCGAGCAACCAATCCGCAGTGGGCTCTGACCAACCTGATTCGTTGACTACATCTTGGAATAGTACGCGCGCGCCATGCGAAGGACTGGTCCCTTCCCCTGCTGTCCCATTCCACATGTCACAAACCAACGTTCCTGCAATGTGCGTGCCATGTCGGTAATCTGCTTGACCCGAGTAATCCCCATCATCAATCGAGGTATTTACCAAGACGACTTTACGATGCTCAGCACCAATCTCACCGATTGTAGTTGAATTTTCACGGAAGCAACCATGATCCAATTCAATTCCAGAATCAGCCACACCGATGATGACGCCTGAACCGTTCAGACCGAGGTTCCAAGCAGGGTGCCCACTCATGGAACTATTCTCCATGATACTTGATGACAAATCGTTTCTCGCTTTCGTTTCAAGCAACGGTTCAACCCACCACACACCTGGAATCGAATCGAAGATTCCTGGATTCACACCACGAATCTCGAACGAGGTTGGAAGTGCACTGTTCATTCCCGCGAGTTGCAACATCTCAAAATCAAACATCGAAAGAATTTCCCACTGTGCGCGGGAAGGTAAGCGTGGTTCCAGTACCACACGATAATCATCGGCGTGCTGGCCGCGTAACACAGATTCACCTTCCAACTGGTAGGATCCATGGTCACCCCAGACTAGCACCTCGGTTGCGGTAATTTGCCTCAATGGTTCCAATCCATCAGAACGTAGCGCGACCCAATCAACATGCGCCCACCCATCTTCTTTGACTACGACCCATTCATTTTCCGTTCCGGGCAATTCAGGCAACGACCACGCACCTGTTACGGGTGCTAGTAGTAGCACACACAACAGCAGTGCTACGCGACGCATGGCGAACCGACATCTCCACCAATCTTCAATCATCGCCCCTCTTGGTCAGACGGTGCGCTTAAACGAGAAAGGCGGGTGGGCCGGCTCGATGCACGCCTTCAGAGCAACCGGAACCTTCCCCAACGGAAGAATCGTTCAGAAATTCACACAGGACGTTGTGGCATCCGATGAAACCGACGCAAGACACCGCGTTTACTCCTTCTTTGGTAGCCGTCACGGCGTGAATCGACGCTTCGTCAAAATTGAGAATGTGGCCCAGATCGAGCCAACTGAATCTACAGCGCCCGCAGTTATTTCTGCATTCCGTGACACTCACGACTTCACAGCAGCAGCGGCTGCAGAAGAAGAGTGATTCATCCAACGATTGCCTGAATGGCAGCGAGGGTTTCTGGGGTTTTGATCCCCATCATCTCGATTTCCGTAGCAATAGGCACACCGTCGACACCCAATCCAGCAGTCAGACAGCCCCGAACCATTTCATTCGGGAATCCTAGTTCGCCCGAATTTGTTTCATAGCGGTTCTCTTCATCGACATACAGATTATTGTGCAAGTCACGCAAAACAACATCCAGAGCAGAACGGCTAACCCAGTAAGCGCCGATGTTTGTTTCACCGTGTGCGGGCACCTCTGCACCTTCGAGATGGGTTTCAACTGAGCCGCACACGACACCCCGGGAATCTCTGAGTAAAGGCGCATATGGATTGTCCATGAGAACAGTGGCCAATGTAAATCCTAGGTTTTGATCAATATGCACATTCAGTGTACCCTCAATCGTCTCGGTTCGAACTAGGGGCTGTGTGCCGAATGAGACATAGACGTGTTCAATTGGAGCAAGAAGATGTTCAAGTGAATCATACACCGCATTTCCAGTGCCCAAGGCACGTTCCTGGACAACGATTCGGCACCCCAATCCAGCTAACGCATCTTCGTATTCTTTTTCTCGACCCGGCGGTACGACGATGATGAACTGTGAGAACTCCAAATTACCATTGAGCAACCCTTCTACCACGAAGCGCGTTGCTGGCATCCCTCCAACTTCCAGAAGTGGCTTGTGGGTGGTCACTCCCCCCGCCATCATTCGACTACCTTTACCGCCACAAAGGAGGACAGCAGCGAGTCCGGCCATACCCCTCCGTTGGCACGCCAGTCCTTCAGGATGGCGCGATGCACACATCGACGGCTTGATGATACACGAGCGGGTCGACCGGCCCAGAGGGCCGGTGATGGAGCAGCAGGAACTACAGCGAATTGCACAACTTGTCGAGATGAATCGCCAGAAAATGGCTCGCATCGAAGAGCAAGTCACCAAGTTGACCGAGATTAGACTTGAGCAACTGGGTGTAATCGCTGCACTCAAGACCCTTGAGTCCAACCAATCCACTATGATTCCATTGGGTGCCGGCGTTCAATTACCAGCATCACCAAAAGGCGACACAGTTGTGATTGACATCGGTTCAGGAGTTCAAGCGGAAAAGCCGAGAGGCGAGGCCATTACGATTCTAGAAGCCAGACTCAACGAGGTCGATGAGGTTCTCAACACTCTCCAAAAAGAATTCATGGAAACCGAGAAGGTTGTCACCGACCTTGCTAACACATTCACAGAAGCCGCCAAAGATCTACAACAAGCAGCCGAAGTACAATCAGATGAGGAAGAAACTCCGAAAAAACCCACACGCCGACGTCGGAAGCACGGCACCGAATTGACCCTGGATGACTAGGTGATTACATGGGATTCTTCGATCGTTTCCGAAAACGTGTCAAGGAGGTTGTCGATGACACGGATTTGGATGCTCTAACCACTGAGGAAGATAGTGAAGAAGCAGAACAACCCATCACAGAAACAATATCACCTGTTGAAGAAGAATGGGACGACCTTCCTGAAATTGAAGTTACAACTGAGGAACCTAAACCCATAGAAGATGATGAGTGGGATGATTGGGATGATGAACCCGAACCTTTGCCGGTAGCAACCCTTTCCAAAAAAGAGCGCAAGCTGTTGGAGCGTGAGAAGAAACGCAAAGAAAAGGAGAAGCAGCAACTCGCAAAGAAGGGATACGACGTTGACCAAGTCACGCGACCCGACGGCTCCAAAGTCGACCTCCACGTTATGCGCTCAACTACTGGCCGCAAACTAGTCGAAGTTGAGCAAACTCCAAGAAAATCCGTTGGAAAGAAAACGGTTGAAACCGACAAAGGAACCGAGTTCGACATCGATCTTGGTGGTGGTGTTGTTGAGAAAGGTGGCCGCATCATCAAGGATGGCCCCGTTTTTGACGAATTATTGGAAGAACTCGAACTTGTGATGTTAGAGGCCGATATGGGAAGTCGCGCTTTGGCAGCAGTACTGGTCGCATTGAGAAGCGAACTTATCGGCAGTCGATTGCGAAGAGGGGCAGATCTCACGAGAGTGATTGAAGCCAGTCTAAAGCGTGCACTACGCAGCCTATTGTCGGCGGGTTATTGGGATTTCAACGCTACAATTGACCAAATGGTCGATGCCGGCGACACACCAGTCATCGTCATGATGGTTGGAGTCAATGGAACCGGAAAAACCACCACCACAGCCAAGATTGCACATCGCCTTAAGGAAGAAGGAAAAACAGTCATATTGGCTGCTGCTGACACTTTCCGCGCTGGTGCAATTGATCAACTCGAGACCCATGCTGAGCGAATCGGTGTTCGTTGCGTATCCAGTGAACGGGGTGGCGATTCAGCCGCCATTGCTCGTGATGCCGTTGAAAGTGCGAAAGCGCGAGGCGCCGATGTGGTCATCATCGATACTGCAGGTCGAATGACGAACAAAATCAATCTCATGAATGAATTGCAGAAAGTGCATAGGGTTGCCCAACCGCATCTCGTTCTATTCGTTGGAGACGCTCTAGCGGGCAACGACGCTGTTGAGCAAGCGGTAGAATTTCAACGCACACTCAAATTTGATGGAGCGGTTTTGTGCAAACTTGATACAGATGCTAAAGGCGGTGCGGCCCTATCGATTGCTCATGCGACCGGCCGGCCCATCGTTCTCGCTGGCGTCGGACAGGGGTATGATGACTTGCAACAATTCGATCCCGATTGGTTGTTACAGATGATGTTTGAATGAGGTGAAATGATGGACGATATACTTCAGAGCGAGGAAAGCCAGCGGTTTTTCTCGTTGATTTCGATGTTACAACGCAGCGCCATGACCCATCTTGGCATGCTTCCAGATGAAGAAGGAATGATCCACTTCAATTTGAGTGAAGCAAAGGCCGCCGTCGATCTATTGGATACTCTAGAAACCCGAACCAAGGGCAACCTTGAGGAGGTGGAGGAAACAATTCTCCGCGGCTTAATTTCCGAATTAAAAATGCACTTTGTTCGTGCACCTGAGCGCCAGAAAGATATCGAGGACGAAATGAAAAGACAGGAGGCATTGAAGGAAACATTCACTGCCCCGGAAACTGCACCTTCCGACACACTCATCGACGATGAAGAGGAATAGACTGAGGGTGCGATTGATGATAAACGACCCCGAAGGAGGCCAGTGACATGGTGCGCGTGACCACGACAGACGACCCCGGGGCACAACTCGTGTTGATTGTCGACAACAATCAGTATGCAATCATGCGCCTGTCCCAAGTCTTCACTCAGAAAGGATGGAGAATCGAAGTTTGTGAAGATGGCGATCTTGCCGTAGACTCCTATGTCCAACATCGCCCCGATTTGGTTTTACTTTCACTTGACATTCCAACGATGGATGGTCACATAGCAGCATTGGAAATGCGTGAATCGGATTCACACGCAAGAATCGCATTCATGGTTTCACGTAATCAACGACAACTTGCTGCCGATGCCACCCACTCGGCAGGAGCAGTAGCCTGGTTGGAAAAGCCCGTCACCCAATCCATCATCGATGGAAATTGGGACATGATCATGGGCGATATTCCGGAAGCCCCCGGCCTCGAGGATCTCGACCAACTCTATCCAGAAGATGTCGATGACATGCGAGCCAAGCGGGACGACGAAGACGTCGTCGATGTCACCTCCGCAATGCCTCTACCTGCACCACTTCCCCTCCTGGCCGCACTACCTCCTCCTTCAACAAAGCGTGCAGGCAAAGGCCTGCGGCGATTCGGATTTTTGTCATTAATCATCAGTGCCGCCAACACCTTCGGAGCCTTTGGGATTCTCAACTCAACTTGTTCATCAGTCCAGTGCACATCAGATGCGACCAGAATCAATTGGCTAGGAATTCATAACATTGGCAACGAAATGGGGTGGTCGCTACCATTTCCCACAATGGGCATTCCTGATTATGTGGCACTTGGCGCCAGCATCCTCGTGATTATTTACGCATTCATTCGCAAGTGAAGCGTACTCAGTTTTGTACTAATCTGACGGCTGCTTGTGGTTCACTCACAGGGGCAGTGACGGGCATAGGGGCCTGTACCATATTCTGTACGGGGACCATACTTGTGGCCACATAAGGGACAATCACACTTCCCGGTGGTGCGTCCAATACCTTCTCAACGCGCGTACCAGCACTCTCAATCAATGTAGAATCCAATTGATCGATTCGTTGGTCTAGAGTGTGATAGGAGTTCCATTGCAGCCACCCAATCAATACGATGACACCAGTAAGAATGAGAATCAAGAACCAACCAACGAGTGCTTCCATCAGATATCACTCCGTTCGAGCAGTGCTTGCCAGGAGATGTCAGCGTATGCCTTTGCAACCTCATCTTTCTGGTCGGACTTGTATATGCCAGAACCTACAATGATTCCATCACTGCCAGCAAGCACAGCATCCCGAGGGTCACCATATCGTTGACCCATTTCACCATCACCGACGGCCAGATTCACCCCAGGGGTCCAGATGAGTTTTTGATTTCCAACTTTTTGACGCAATTCAGCCAATTCATTTGCCCGACTTCCGTTGCCGATGAACCCAAAGACACCCGAATTGGAAACCCCTGCACGGATCATCTCATCAGTATATCCAGGCAATCCCAGAAGATTGCCCCGGCTAGACATTTGTGCGAGAAGAAGGACACCACCTTCGCGCCCTACATCAGTCCACCCCGCACATAGACCATCGACAATATCGGGTCCAGAGATGCCGTGAGCCGTGACGATATTTGCCCAAGAACGAATATCATAGATGCCAGCCATTTGCCCGCGAGAAATAGGCCCAATATCACCGAATTTTTGATCCTCAAAGATGAGTAAATCGTGGGCTTTTGCTTTTTCACAGAGGCCCGCCCAACTTTCTGCCGTCCAATCATCCACAAGGTCGACATGTGTCTTCAGTGCAGCGATATGAGGGCCGACCTGATCGACTAAATCATTCAGTCCTGACATGGTGTTCAAATCGGCTGCCAAGATGACCAAACTCTGCTTGCTACAGGCCACTTCCATGTATTGGCGAGCCAACGTATTGTCACACGCATCCCAGCGCGCACCCCATACGTCCGCAGGTTCCATCAAACCCCCGGGTCGGGCTCCCATTCCTCAATCCTTCGCTTGATAGCATTCAGCGCCATCCTGCTTCAATCGCAGAACGAGCCCCATCTACAATCGAGGATTCAACGGGTATCCATTCGATTCCCAACTCTTCGTTGGCGGGGCTTGAATCGTATTCACAAGAGGTCCCGATATTCTGTTTGACCCAACTCATAGTGAGCTGTGGGTGAAAGATTGACATGACATAACTCAATGACTTTGGCAAGACCACACGTGGCCATTTTCTGTCTGGAATTTGTTTGCGCAGTACAGCATTCACCTCCGGCATCCACATTGATGAGTTGAACACGATGTATCGACCACCGTCTTTACCCTCAGTCAGTGCACGCACGTGAGCAGAAGCCACGTCTCGAACATCAACGATATTCATGTGCATCTTCAGTAACACAGGAGGTTTTCGCTTCAGGAGATGATCGATGATGGTCATCGAACCCTTCAGGTGCCGTTTAGACATAATTGGACCGAAGACGATGGATGGATTAATGGAAACATACCGTGGTTTTTCAGCATCAGATTTTGCCGCCACCCAGTCTCTGGCCAACCTCTCAGCGCCTGCCTTTGCAAATCCATACGCATTGGATTCAACTGATGCATCATCACACCAATCTGCATTTGAGAATGTTTGACCATTCTTTGACCCATTTCGCCGCACTGCGGCCACGGATGAAGTGTGGATGAAGCGTGAAACTCCCCCAGCACCATCGATTGCATCGAGAAGATTTTGCGTACCTTGGATCGAGGGGTCAACCACTTCGACCTGTGCGTCCTTGGCACCCACATAGAGAGCTGCAGCGCAATGGACGACATCTTCACAACCAGCGACAGCAGCATCCACAGACCCCCGCTCTAGTAGATCCATTTTTACAATCTCTAGATTTTCAACACCGGGCAACTTCTTCAGGTGTTCTGCATTCTCTGGATTTCGTACAGTAGCACGAACTGAATGGCCTTGCTCTAGTAGTTCACGAACAACATGTGAGCCGATGAATCCGGCCGCTCCAGTGACCAATACAGTACCAGCCATACCCTCGACTTTGGCACTTCTCACATCAATGAATCGTCACAACCCGCTCTTCCCGCATCGCAGTATCTGCGGCGTAAGCGATGAGATGACTGTTGATGGAATCAGAGAGGGACGTGGTCGACAGGGAGCCCCCTTCACCACGGATGAGACTGAGGAAATCTGCGACGAGTCGCACATCCCCTCCACCATGGAGATCACCTTGCATATCGACTTGAATTTCTTCGACAATCGATTCAGAACCAGCCACAGCACCTGGCTTTGAAATGGTGAATTTTCCTTCCATCATATCACCATAGATGCCGCCCTTGGTCCCAGTGAGTTGAATTCGACGGGTTCCATCTGCAGAATTCGTGACCATGTCATGTGTGGCTACACAACCATCCCTAAATTCGATGATGACCGATTGGCGATCAACGACATCATTGTCACAATGCCACACACATCGTCCGTAATCTGAGGCCGCAACATGTGATTGCATAGTAACTTCATCGATATCAAGCCCCTGCTCGTAATCCGATTCACCTGCCAATGCATAGAACGGCCACCATTCATTGTCCACGTGATGGCGAATTGCCGAATATTCACAATCGCGTTCAATGGAACAATCATTGCAACGTAGGGCGGAACCTTCGGGGGCATTATCTGAAGTGAAGAAATGCCGACCCCCGAAAGAAGCGACTTTCTTCGGTTTGATACCCGACTTCATCCAACAGATTAGATCTAGGTCATGACAACATTTTGCTAACAACATAGGATTGGTTTCTTTCTGCCTCCATTTACCACGGATGAAAGCCACGGCCATGTGGTGATAAGAGACATTTTCAGTCGTGTGAATATGCATAATATCTCCAATTTCACCATTGGCAACTCGCTCCTTGATGGCAGCATAGAACGGCGCATATCGGAGGACATGACAGATGACAACTCTACGTTCCGTTCGCTCCACTGCCACTTCAAGCAACTTCAATTGTTCCGCGTCGGGTGCAATCGGTTTCTCCAGTAATACATCATATCCAGCTTCAAGCAATGGAAGCGTCGTCTCGATATGGATCTCATCCATCGTCCCGTTGATGGCAACATCGGCAAATTGCTGAACTGCAGCCAATTCTTCAGCATTCTCAAAGCAGTTTTCTGCCGGCACACCGAACCGTTCAGCATAGCGATTTCGACGAACTTTATCCGGCTCAGCGATTCCAACAATCTGTAGTTCATCTGGATGAGAATCAGCGTAGGTAGCATACCCCACTCCACGGTGTCCAAGTCCAACCAGAACTGCAGTAATCACAGTGAACCCATACATGGCACACCCACATTACCTTTCACACCCGCGTTTGAGGCCGTGGCCGAAATCGTCACTACAAGTGACGCAGATACACAACCGTCAAAGGCAGCGCGTTGAAGCAACCGTCGATGAAGAAGTGGTTCATGCGTCAGTATTGGCGCCTTCAACAATCCCAGACCCTCATCTCAATGGTGTTCTGGTGTACCACTCTCACACTTCTCATCTGGCCCTATGTTAGTTGGCGATTTCAAGCAGATAAGGAAACGTTAGGTATTGCTATGACTTATTGGGGCCTTGCCTCGATTGCAGCCGGTGTGCTTGCTATTGTTCTTTCAATTGGATATGTCTATGACATGATTTTCGCTTTGTGGAAGGAACAGCGAACCGTTGACACCGAGCGCAACCCATTCGGAACCTATGCATTGATTCCTGCAAACGTTGTGATGATGGGCATGATGAATCGATTGCTACGCGATAAAGCAGATGGCGACGAGAAAGTCATCGCCACCTGTGATTGGATTGATGAGTGGCTTGAGTGGTGCAGTTCACAGGAAATATGGGCGCGTAGTCAGCACTTTTGGGATTCAGAATTAGAGTCCAAAGTTCCAGACCTCTTCTTCCTTCCAGATGATGCTGTTGAGAAAGCCCGCTCTGTCAAAATTAACGATTAGAGTGCACCATCACTCTTCAAGCAAATAGAATTTGACGATGGTCTGCGCTTGGTAATGTCCCACATTGTGTACCTCTTTCAG
>JAPKFG010000053.1 GCA_028821675.1 Candidatus Poseidoniales archaeon | reverse complement strand
GACAACGCTTCTCGCAGGAGGAGTCGATGCTATCTTGGTCGAGAACTTTGGTGATGTGCCATTCCAAAAAACAGTTGATGGCGTAACCATTGCAGCGATGACTCGAATTATCCGTGCTATCGTTGAATTGAGCGATGTCCCCGTCGGGGTTAACGTACTACGCAATGACCCACATGCTGCCCTTTCGATTGCTACTGTAACCGGTGCAGAATTCATCCGAGTAAATGTCCACATCGGAGCGATGGTGACTGATCAAGGCCTCATCGAGGGGCAAGCAGCAGAAACATTACGCCTTCGAGATACCCTCAATGCAGACGTAGCTATTCTAGCGGATGTGGGTGTGAAACACGCTACATCCTATGATGAAAAGTGGTCATTGGAGCAAGAAGGAAAAGATGCATGGTATCGAGGACTTGCCGATGCGCTAATTGTCTCTGGAAGTGGCACAGGTGCACCCACAAAATCTGTCGATCTTGAACGAATCAAGCAAGCCGTTCCAGAAGCACGGTTGATTGTAGGTTCTGGCGTAAATGCAGACACATTGGCTGAATATTCAATTGCTGAAGCATGGATTGTAGGTACTGCACTCAAGCGAGATGGATTGGTTCAAAATGAAGTGGAATTGGCACGTGTTCGAGAAATGTGTCACGCATCTTCTGATGGCAATTCATCATGAGGCATTTTCCACTTGACAATGATTGCCGCCAGCAATGCGACAAAACCGGCGACTATGCAAGCACCAACCATGCCTTCAATGAACGATTCTCGGGCCGATAAAATTAGATCGGCGCCTTCAGGATTGCCAAGTTCAAGCATCCTCTGACCAATGGTTATGGCAGCAGGGAAGGATTCCTGAATCACACCAGATTGCGCGGATGCCGAAGCGGGAATGGTGATTGTCGACTGGTAAATCTCGTTGAGAACACTCCCTCCGATGGCAATGCCAAGGGCGCCACCAACCTCTCTACTCGCGTCATTGGTTGCACTGCCCACTCCGGCTTTGGAATGGGGGATGGCATCCATTACAGCCGTAGTTGAGGGCGCCATTGTCAGTCCCATTCCAATACCTAAGAAGAAGAAGGTCGCAGCGATTTGTGCATAACTGGTGTCGATATTGACTTGCGTGAAGAGAAACAATCCGGTCGCAACCAGGAATAATCCTGTGGAGATGACATTGGGACGACCAAACTTTGCGACCAATCGATCACTGTTGGCCGCAGCTGGCATCAATCCAATGGGCAACGGGAAAAATCGAATGGCCGCTGAAAATGGTGAATGCCCACGAACGAGTTGGAAATGCAGCATCTGCATGAACATGAATGAGAACATCACGAAGAATGCCATGGCGATGGCAATCAAGCCGATTGAGAAGCGGGGGTTTTTGAAAAAGTCCAACGGTAAGAGAGGAAATTCCGTCCTCCTTTGCCAATAGATGAACAAAAAACCGGACACGATGCTGATGACAAAGGCACCCATCACTCCTGTATTTGTCCAACCAAGACTTGGTCCTTCGATAATTCCGTAGAGAAGAGTGCCCAGGGTGACCACAGAAAGGAGGGCTCCTACGGCATCGAGTGGTCGTTCTTCATTATCTTTGGAACGAGGTACAATCATTGCGCCAGCGACCAGAGCGAGAATGATGATGGGGACATTGATCAAAAACACCATTTCCCAATCGTATGTTTCGACAGCCCAACCACCGACAAGAAGGCCGATGGGTGCACCGACTCCAGCCATTGCCGCCCATATTCCAATAGCCTTACCACGTTCTTCAGGGGGGAATACAACCAATACAACAGACAATGTAGATGGCATCACCAAAGCCGCACCCAAACCCATCGTTGCTCGAGCGATGATAACGTCGGTAGAGGAATCGGCGTAGAAGGCGGTCCATGCGGATGCAGCGCCAACGATGATGAGGCCGATTTGAAGTGCACCCTTTCGACCGAATCTATCACCAAGTGCACCCATGACTAGGAGTGTGCCGCCGAATACGAGGGCATAGGCATCCATAATCCACTGTAGTTCTGAATTGTCTGCACTGAGGTCGGTGGACAAATCTGGCAAGGCCACATTCAATGTCACATTGTTTAGCATCACGATGACTAAACTTAGACTCATTACACCTAGAATAACCCAACGATTGTCGGGGTAATGGGCGTTCGAATCTTCCATGGACGGGGGCAATTGTTACGGGTATATTATGTTGAAAGAGACAGCAATGATACCTTCATATTAAAGCGATATAAGATGACTAAACAACTGCGGTGCGAAACCGAGCACTGTTTCTTCAGCGCCCTCCACGACTCGTGCATAACCTCCCATAGGTCCTGCGAGATCGTAACCACCGGCCTTTCCTCTCCAAGAATCTGAGACAATTAAGGCCTCTAGCATATCATCATCCAATGAATCGAATGATACCGTTGCCGATTCAATCCACGATTTAACCTCGGTACCGCAAATTAATGCCGTTCCACTCCAAACACGGTGATTCCTGCCGCTTAAACGCAACAGCATGGTCAGAGCCTCTCGACGATTCTGGGGCTTTCCAATCGGTTGTAGTGGGTCATCTGGATCTTCAACCAAGGTGTCGGCGACGATAATCACGGGCGCGGAACATTCTCTTTGGGCCGCTTCAATCTTGCCGAGCAATGTGTGCTCAACCTGTTCTGAGATTGGAATACCATGCCGATGCGGGCGCTCGCGCGCGCGTAGGGGAAGTTGAATCACCTCGTATCCTTGTGCCTCAAGCATCGAGGCTCTACGTTGCGAACCAGAGGCAAGATGGACGGATTCCATGCCAATCGGAGGGGGGTGGCGTTTATCTTCTTGAAGTGAATCGCTCGCTCTGGTGGCCCTATGAGCGACACGACTGAGAGAATCCCATCATACATCACGGGATTGGATGAGCAGATGCAAGGGGGCATTCCAAAGGGACACCTCTGTCTGATCGCGGGTTCATCTGGGTCGATGAAATCCAGTCTCGGCTTTGCGTTGCTGTACAATGCAGTTCTTGAGGGACGAACATCTGGAATCTATGTCACATTAGAGCAATCTAAAGAGTCGCTGGCAGGGCATATGGCAAACATGGGCATGAATGTCGATGACCCACGGGTTCGCAGCAACATCGCCATCATCGACCTTGCCGATTTGCGTGTGCAGTTACACGAAGCGGGTACTGCAGATCAAGTTAATTGGATGAGTCAGCTCATCAAGCAATTGACGAACTATCGCGAGAGCATTGGCTTTGAAGTGTTGGTTTTCGATTCATTGGGCGCCTTCTTTACATTGACACAGATGGACAACCCGCGCGATGAGACATTCCGATTCTTTGAGGCGTGCCGTCGACTCGGATTGACAACATTCATCATCTGCGAGATGATGGGTGAAATGAAGAATCAATTCGGTGAATTTGGCATTGAGGATTATCTTTCAGATGGAGTACTACACCTCACAATGGAGCGAGTAGGTGACCAAATCAATCGAAAGATTGCAGTCATCAAGATGCGGCACACAAACCACACTTTGGGTTATCATCCATTGCAATGGGACAGTGGCGAAGGCAAGTTCGCAATCCGTTGAGATTCATTCCACGGTTACTGATTTAGCAAGATTTCGTGGGCGATCAACGTCACAATCGAGTGCGAGAGCCGTATGATATGCGATTAGTTGGAGTGGAAGTACGGTCAACAGGGGCGTGAACATCGAATCAGTGGAAGGAACGGGGATTGAGATATCCCCATCTTCTGCAATAGAGTCCCCTTCTTCATGGATGAGAATAATCTTAGCACCTCGGGCACGACATTCATGTATGCTTGAAATCGTCTTGTTCCTATGAGAATCATTCGGCGCAATGACCACCACTGGACTACCCTCTTCAAGAAGAGCGATGGGGCCATGTTTCATTTCACCTGCTGGATATCCAAGACATGGGATATACGCGACTTCCATCAGTTTCAATGCGCCTTCTCTGGCCACTGGAGCCGATACACCACGGCCAAGGAAGAGAACACTCTTCGCCTTTGACAGCAAGGCAACAGCCTCAGCAATGGGACCGGGATTGGCAAGATATTCCTCAATTTTGTTTGGAACTGCATTCAGCGACTTGATCAGATTCCTACCTTGGGCTCTAGACAACGTTCTCGCCCTGCCAATTTGAATGGCAAACAAAGATAATGCCGCGACCATGTTGGTGAACGCCTTGGTTGATGCAACAGCCTGCTCTGGACCGGAGTGAATGTATGCACCGCTTCCACATTGACGGGCAATCGAAGAACCCACGACGTTGATGACACCGCGAACCCTTCCTCCTTTGAGTTGAATCTCCTTCACTGCAGCAAGCGTGTCGGCAGTTTCGCCACTTTGGCTCACTGCGAAGTATAGAGCATTGGAATCAATCACGGGGTCATTGTAACGGAATTCACTCGCCACATGAGCCAACGCCGGAACTCGTGCAAGAGTCTCGATGGACAATCGTCCAACTTGACAGGCGTGTAGTGCGGTCCCACAACCGATTAAACGAACGTGAGAGATACGTTGCAATTCACGTGGTGAAAGACCCAAACCACCCAGTTTCCCTGTTCCTTCTGAACCCAGTGTACGGCCCGTGATGCAATGGCGGAGTGCCTCGGGTTGCTCGTGAATCTCCTTGAGCATGAAATGCGGGAAATCACCCAGTTCAGCCTCTGCCCAGGTCTCTTCAATCGTCGTGACTGTAGAGTCTGCCGCACTCCCATCCATTCGAGATGTGCGAATATCACCTGGCGTGAGTTCTGCCAGATCACCGTCTTCAAGGAATATGACGCGCTGAGTGTATGGAGTCAGAGCATGTGGATCGCTTGCAATGTATGATTCTCCTTCACCAATCCCGACGACAAGTGGAGAACCATTCCGGGCGCAGATGATGGCTTCATGATCTGCAAATAGAACGCAGAGCCCCCAAGTTCCACGGATACGGCGTAAGGCCTTCCGAACTGCAGTCAATGGAGCTGAACCGCCCTCTAAGTTTCTATGAATGAGGTGCACCAATACTTCTGAGTCTGTCTCTGAGGAGAACTTGACACCTTCAGATTGGAGATGCTTACGTATTTGACTCGCATTCTCAATAATACCATTGTGAATGATGGCAACTTTTCCATCCTCAGATGCATGCGGATGAGCGTTGGCGTCCGTGACCCCCCCATGAGTGGCCCAACGGGTGTGAGCAATTCCACAAGTACCTTCGATTTTTTTAGGCAGGATGGATTCTAGGTCTGCAACCTTGCCGATTTTCTTGTGAATTGAAATATCGCCATTTTTTACAGCGATGCCAGCGGAATCATAACCTCGATACTCGAGTTTCCTGAGTCCATCGACAAGAATAGGGCTTGCATTTTGCATTCCAATATATCCAATAATACCACACATTGTCATCATCTCAGAGTTTTACTGTTTCATTACATAATGGGCATTTCACACGCCTTGCCTTGTTCGCGCGTGCAGTGAATGTCGATTCACAGGCCCCACAGGTGACCGGGATTTCGGGAGCTGGCAGATCAGGAAGTGGTGGAAGTTCATCGGGCGATGGTAGGGGGGGTAATTCACCAGGTGCGGGTAACGGTGGTAATTCACCAAGAACAGGTAACGGTGGTAATTCACCGGGTGCGGGCAATGGGGGCAGTTCACCGGGGCCAGGCAAAGGAGGGAGGCCAGATTCAGAGATTGCCTTGTGCATGTCTTCGAGAGTCTGCTTCATTTCGGCCTCGGAGGCACGTTGTTCGCGATGTGTAGCACGTGCAGAGCGTTGTGAGGAATCGTCATCCTCAACTTCATCCTCAATGATAACAGCAGTGACTGGAGATGGTTCATCTGGTGCATCGGTGGATTCCACCGATTCATCTTCATCATCGTCAATCGACACGATGGGAGTGACTTCAATCTCATCACCTGAATCATCAAAGTCTAAATCGACCCAATTCTCATTGACGAACTCAACTTCTTCTGATTCCGCTCTTCGGCGCCTTCGATTGGCGGTTACCACGAGTGTGACAAACAATGAAAGCGAACAGAAAGTAATCACTACCGTATTCATCAACGCTTGGAAGGTTGATTCATCAAGATTCACCCACAGCCTAATCTTGTCTAAAATTCCGTGATTGGGGGTTTCGGCAGTAGGGTCTTCAACCATCTTTCGCACCCGCAGACCATTACTGGTTGCATAGGTGAAGTGGAGTTCGCCTGAATCGTCGGTTCTCCACGCAGTAAGCAGAACGCCGCTGCTAATCATATCTGAAAGCCACATATCTTGGCTGAGGCCATCCTCATCGGATAGAAGACCATAGTGAAGCTTCGGACCTGTGGGGGAAATCGCATCATAGAGAATCTGGACACCCCGATCTGTTTCGACGAGCACAATGTTGGTCAAACCACGAGCAGAAGTTCGAGTTTCTACACCTTGTAGCCATGAAGGTGGAGAAATTCGGGTGACCAATTCAGCATCGGCTTCAGAGCCTTCTCGCCATGCCGTGAAAATGACTTCGTTACCATCACTGTTCTCAATCAATAACATTCGTCCTGAGATTGCATTGTCTCCGGCAGCAATCGAAAATGCCCAATTCTGTTCATCGATGTTTCCGTGGGCGTAAAACATCCCAAGGCGCTCCTCTCCTGTTGAATCGTCACGGAGATTCTGATGCAGAATATGGATGTCGTCCTTGCCGATATCCACATCGATTGGTGGAGCCGAACGAGGGTACATTTCAATGTCAAGAATGGCGTTTCGATGTAGGACCCAATCATCGGCTGATAATGGAGAATCGGTCTCTAGAAGGAAAATTGTGGTGATATCTTGGTAGGTACCGCTAGTGACCAAATCTCGGTGATACCCTGCCAGTACCACTGTGTCATCCCGTTGATCAAGTCCCAATCCCCAATAGGTACCCTCGGCAGAAAGAAGGCCAGGCATCACATCTTGACGAGGGGTCATCTGACACGTTCGATCGATGGTCGTATACGATACAGTTGAACGAATAAAGGTATTTTCATCGAGATAAGAACGGGTCCATGCAGCGGTAACGATGCCTTGGTAACTGTTGACCGTGAGATCACCAACCCACTCGGTTTCCAACACTAGACATGTGTACAACGATTGATCGGCAGCCATGCGATGAACAAATAATTCTGAGCCTTTCGATGTGAACAGAAGTGAATCTTCACCCAAACCCGCGGAGGCTTCGATATAATGGGTGGATTGGAGAGCCGGTGTGCGTGCACCCGACAATGTCACGAGATCTTGAACAACCACGAATTCGGCAATATTGTTGTCAGAGACAAGGTCAGTTATGGTGATGATTGTCGCACGATAAGAGACACCGCGCGCCTCTGAAACATTGCCTGAGAAAGTGAAACTGGCACTGGTTTGGCCGATGATGGTCGATGCATTGATGACGTCCACCAATTCGTATCCGAATTCATTCATCATGCTCAATTCAATTGAAACCTCATCGGAATCCCTAGCCCCAAGATTATCCACTCGAATGGAGATTGTGTAAGGTTCATTCGGCCGCGGTACCGAAGGAGAGGTGGTCACTGCCCCTGAACGGATGGCGAGGTCAACACCATCAGGGCGAGATAGAACAGGGAAGGTGATGGTGCCCGAATTATCCGAGCGATCAGGTTCGTCAATCGCTTGACCCGGGTCAATGATGACCTCGAGTTCTTGATTACCGCTGGCCATCGGGTTCCAGTACAGGATGACCTCAATCACTTGGCCGGGTTCAATAATTGGAATGGTCGCTTCACTGCGCTTGGTTTCAAATTCTCGAAGATGGACGACGACATTTTCGGCATCGGCATCTCCATTGTTCCGAACATCGACTCGGACCTCAAGGAAAGTATTCACGTAGGCATCTTCGACAGGAACGCCATACTCTTCAACAGAGATGGAACCGTAAATCGAGAGGTCGGCGGCGGGTGGGAAATTGTCGACCTCAACGGTGCGCCGCAACTCATCACTGATGATGCCAGATTGATCACGACCCTGCACCGCAATGCGATGGAAGCCGTCTTCCAATTGGGTCGTATCCCAATTCACCGACCAATCAGCCGTGGTATATTCTTGGCTAGTGGACACAGAAATTTCGTTCCATTCACCTCGCCCAATACGCCATTCAACAGAAATCGGATCTGGAGTCAGGAATGTACCCGAGATGGTCGTGGTTCCACTCACTGGTTCCTGTCCACTAGGATTGCCAATGGATATACTCTGACTTCCTAGCATCAGCTCGAGTACTGCGGTATCCGACCAAGCATTGGTGCTATCACGGGCTTTGACTTCAATTGTAAGTTCTTCACCATCAACCCAATCTTGAGCATAGAAATTGTGTGACCAATTTACCGTTCCAACCGCTTGGGTCCAATCAAACGCATCACGTTTCTCTCGAGGCGACCCAGTTTCCTGATACCAGTACCAAGCGTGAACAAGAACTTCTTCAATATCGGCGCCAACCGTATCTGATTCTGCAATCCCACGAACACGATGGGTTTCTCCTTCAATCAGCCAGTCACCTTCCAGCGGGCTCTCAATATCGACCCAATCACCCGAACCGGAGGGAGGGGGTTCAGTCGTGTTGTTACTACCGCCACCGCCGCCTCCACCAGAACCGGTTAGATTCTGTAACAATCGTGCGCCATCGACGATTCCGAAGCCATACTTTTCATTCCAATTCTCATCGATATCGGTATCATAAGCGCCATCCCGAAGTTCTGAATTATCTCTGAGCAATTCTCGAACATCATCGAGATCCAGATCATCATCAATGCCCAACATGATGGCGATTAATCCACTGACGTGAGGGGTAGCCATGCTCGTTCCGTCCTGCGAAATGTAACTGTTGTCAGCCATCGGCCGAGGCTGGTTGGGCAATTGCAAGGAACCTGCCTCGTGTCTCGCCGCGTTGATGCCAGAACCTGGAGCGACCACATCGGGTTTGAGTTCATCTCGGTCATCATCGTCTCCATCATCCTCACGAGGACCCCAGTTCGAATAGGAGGCGATTTCATCGTTTTCTCGGTCGTGTGTGTCTTTTTCATCGATTGCACCGATGGCGATGGAGGAATCTGCACTGGCTGGGCTTGGAACCCGGCGAATTCCGTCATTGCCCATCGCAATCACGCAGATGAGACCGGCATCTGACGCCTGATTCACGAGCGAGGATTCCGCCGAAGATCCATTATCACCTGGGTCATCTGAATTTGGATTGGTCACACTGCCATAGGACATAGAGAGGACGTCTATGCCATTGCTGGACTGATTGTTTCCCCAGTCCGTGTCGACATTGTTGATGGCCCATTGTAAACCCCTGAGTGTATTCTGTGCATTCGTTCCACCTGCATCGGTCAGAACCTTCACATCGACGAGATAGGCGCCGGGAGCAACTCCCACGTAGACTCGGTCGCTGCTTCCCGTTCCAATGCTGGTACTGGCAACGTGTGTGCCGTGGCCGTTTGAATCGTCAGGGTCATCGGTGCCGCTGGTATTCGAGAAAGTGGAGGTGGCATCATATCCCGCAACCCACTTCTGGTCGACGTAACTCCCCGCATCGATATCGGGGTCATCATTGACATCGTCGAAATCATTCAGAGCGCGATGTTCGTTGTCAACACCCGTATCAAGGATGGCAACCACTACTTCATCGCCGCGATAACCCAGGGCTTGCATCGTGTCCTGATACACATCGGAATCTCGAACCTTCATCGCAGGAACCGAATTGTCTAGGAAGGGAATCATCACATTCTGTTGTTCCACAGTCACAACCCCATCCAAACGCCAAATCGGTAGAAGGGCTGGTAGTGGGACATGATCGAGGGAAATGGTGTGAATCGATTCTAGGATATCGAACCATGCCCCTTCTTCTACCCAGCCATTCGCAACCAGGATAGATTTCAGATTCAAGACATCGTCGGCATCTGGATGCTCAGCATAGTCAACATGGATGGCGACAGTTAAGCGTCCATCAGGGCCTTCAATGGCAGTAGTACTGACTGATTCATATTCACCATCCAAAATCCGTTGAAGGCGATCATCCATGCCGTTATGATCCCGATCAGGGGAATACGCAAGCCAAGGACCGATACCTCGATTCGGAGTCAGACAGGATTCTCCATTTTCACAGATTAAAGGAGGAAGATTCGGTACGATGATTGTGGGCTCTTCGGTGATTTCAACCTCATTTGAGAAATCACCGATAGCCAAGGGTGAGAGCGATGTGAAGAGCATTAACATGACTGCAAAGATTGGAGCCTTGTGGGTGAATTGACTCAACAACATAGGCATCCCATAGGGATGCCACCGTTCGACGTCCTATAACTCCAACCGCGTCAGGACCATAGGTCCTGTGAGCGAATTAGGTTATGGCCACTCGAGATGGGTCGAGTCTAGCACACATCGTAGTACGGTGATTCCCCCCACTTCCATTGCATCTAAATCACCCTTACAAACGGGGCACTGCGCTTGTTCTGCGAGTTGCTCTAGCCAAGCTTGTCGAGTCTCGAGTTCATCGCCTTCTTCACGCAATCTCTGCAGGGTTCGAAGTGCTGGACCCGTCAATTCCCCATCCCATGGATCCGTTGACAAATCCCCCATTCTAGATATAATCGCCTTGTGTTGTGCGTCTTGACCTCCCTTTGAAGAGGGCCCACTATCCACCGTTCCAATTGGAATCAAGCCGCCTTTTGCTATCGGCTTCGCCAATACATAACAGGCGACGAAACCGGTGATGTGAGCAAGATGAGCTACATTCGATGTTGCGGTTGGATATTGTAAGACTTCAAGACCGAATTTGAA